>NZ_JAZHRU010000001.1:5078552-5381663 GCF_036924525.1 Bradyrhizobium sp. AZCC 1719
CGGCCCTATCTGCCGGTCGAACTCGCCAACCAGCACCAGATGCTCTACCACTTCCTGCTCAACAAATGGTACTTCGACGAGCTCTATGAAATCATCTTCGTTCGCCCGGCGAAGTGGCTCGGCCGCTTCCTGTGGAAGAAGGGCGACGGTTTCGTCATCGACGGCTTCGGCCCGGATGGTGTCTCGGCGCGCGTGCTCGACGTCACCCGCAATGTGGTGAAGATCCAGACCGGCTACCTCTATCACTATGCTTTTGCGATGCTGATCGGTGTCGCGGGGCTGATCACCTGGTTCATGTTCGGCTTGGGAGGCCAGTAATGACAACCTGGCCGATTCTTTCCGTCGTGACCTTCCTGCCGGTGCTGGGCGCGCTGGTAGTCTATCTCAGCCGTGGCGACGACGAAGCCGCGCGGCGCAATGCGCGCTGGATCGCGCTGTGGACCACGCTGGTCACCTTCGCGGTGTCGCTGATCCTGGTCTGGCGCTTCGATGCCGCAAGTGCGGACTTCCAGTTCGTCGAAAAAGCGAACTGGCTCGCCAGCGGCATCAGCTATCACATGGGGGTCGACGGCATCTCGCTGCCGTTCGTGATCCTGACCACCGCCCTGATGCCGTTCTGCATCATCGCGAGCTGGAAGTCGGTCACCAATCGCGTGCGCGAATACATGATGGCGTTCCTGCTGCTGGAAACGCTGATGGTCGGCACCTTTTCGGCGCTCGACCTCGTGCTGTTCTATCTGTTCTTCGAAGGCGGCCTGATCCCGATGTTCCTGATCATCGGCGTCTGGGGAGGTCCGCGCCGGGTCTACGCGTCGTTCAAGTTCTTCCTCTACACGCTGCTCGGCTCGGTCTTGATGCTGCTGGCGATCATGGCGCTGTACTGGAATGCAGGCACGACCGATATCCCGACCCTGATGCAAACCGCGGTGCCGCGCAGCTTGCAGACCTGGGCGTGGCTGGCGTTCTTTGCGTCGTTTGCGGTGAAGATGCCGATGTGGCCGGTGCACACCTGGTTGCCCGACGCGCACGTCGAGGCACCCACGGCAGGCTCGGTGATCCTGGCCGCGATCCTCTTGAAGATGGGCGGCTACGGCTTCCTGCGCTTCTCGCTGCCGATGTTCCCGTTAGCGTCGCATGATTTCGCCTGGATCATCTTCACGCTGTCGGTGATCGCCATCGTCTACACCTCGCTGGTGGCCTTGATGCAGGAAGACATCAAGAAGCTGATCGCCTATTCGTCGGTCGCCCATATGGGCTTCGTCACCATGGGCATCTTCGCCGGCACCACGCAGGGCGTGGCCGGCGGTGTCTTCCAGATGGTGTCGCACGGCATCGTCTCTGGCGCGCTGTTCCTGTGCGTCGGCATCGTCTACGACCGCATGCACACCCGCGAGATCGCGGCCTATGGCGGCCTCGTCAACCGGATGCCGCTCTACGCACTGGTGTTCATGGTGTTCACCATGGCCAATGTCGGGCTGCCCGGCACGAGCGGCTTCGTCGGCGAGTTCATGACGCTGCTCGGCACCTTCAAGGTCTCGATCCCGACCGCAACCTTTGCCACCCTCGGCGTCATCCTGTCGGCCGGCTATGCGCTGTGGCTCTATCGCAAGGTCGTGTTCGGCGCGCTGACCAAGCCGTCGCTGGCCAGCATCAAGGACCTGACCTTGCGCGAAAGCCTGACGCTGTTCCCGCTGGTCGCGCTGACCATCCTGTTCGGTGTCTATCCGAAGCCGGTGCTCGACATGTCGGCGGCCTCGGTTCAGCAACTCGTCAACAACTACAACGCCGCCGTGACTGCCGTGAAGGCAGCCGCGTTGATCCAGTAAGGCCTTCGCCATGAGCTTTTCCAGTGCAGGTTATCAGTTGCTGCCGGTATTGCCGGAGCTGGTGCTCGCCGTCGGCGCCATGGCGCTGTTGATGCTCGGCGCCTATCGCGGCGAGGGGACGACCACCCGACTGGTTACCGGCTTGGCGGTGGTGCTGCTCGTTCTGACCGGCGTGCTGGAGCTGATGCTGCCGGCCGGCAAGCTCACGACCTTCGGCGGCAGCTTCATCGTCGACGATTTTGCCCGCTTCCTGAAGATCCTTGCGATAACAGGCTCGGCGGTGACGCTGATCCTGTCGACGGAGTTTCTGGCCGATCCGTCGCGGCGGATTTTCGAATATTCGATCCTGGTGCTGCTCTCCACGCTCGGCATGATGGTGCTGATCTCGGCTGCCGACCTTATCATGCTCTATCTCGGGCTCGAGCTGATGTCGCTCGCGCTCTACGTGGTCGCGGCAAGCAACCGCGACAACGCCAAGTCCACCGAGGCCGGGCTGAAGTATTTCGTGCTCGGCGCGCTGTCCTCGGGCATGCTGCTCTACGGCGCTTCGCTGATCTACGGCTTCACCGGCACAGTCGATTTTGCGGGCATTGCGGCGGCGGTGAAGACCGGCAGCGTCGGCATCGTGTTCGGCCTCGTGTTCCTGCTGGCCGGGCTCTGCTTCAAGGTATCCGCCGTGCCGTTCCATATGTGGACGCCTGACGTCTATGAGGGTGCGCCGACGCCGGTCACGGCGTTCTTTGCCTCGGCGCCGAAGGTCGCAGCCCTTGCGGTGTTCACCCGCGTGACGCTGACCGCTTTCCCGGGCATCGTCCCGCAATGGCAGCAGATCCTCGTGTTCGTCGCGATTGCCTCGATGGCGCTGGGTTCGTTTGCGGCGATCGGGCAGAAGAACATCAAGCGGCTGATGGCCTATTCGTCGATCGGCCATATGGGGTTTGCGCTGGTCGGGCTTGCGTCTGGCACCGTGGAGGGCGCGCAGGGCGTGCTGGTCTATATCGCGATCTACGTCGCGATGACGCTGGGCTCCTTCGCCGTCATCCTGACCATGAAGCGCAACGGGCAGGCGGTCGAGCAGATCAGCGATTTCGCAGGGCTGTCGCGCACCAATCCGATGCTGGCGTTCTTCTTTGCCATGCTGCTGTTCTCGCTGGCCGGCATTCCGCCGCTCGCGGGCTTCTTTGCCAAATGGTACGTGTTCGTGGCCGCGATCAAGGCGGGCCTGTTCACGCTCGCCGTCATCGGCGTGCTGACCAGCGTGGTGGGCGCGTTCTACTATCTCACCATCATCAAGCTGATGTATTTCGACGAGCCGGCCGGCGAGGTCGAACCGATGCGCATCGAATTGCGCACGGTGCTGGCGGTTGCCGGTATCTTCAACATCTTCTTCTTCGTCTATCCGGGGCCGCTGGTCAGCGTCGCCACGGCGGCGGCGAAGTCGCTGTTTTAGCGTGCATGATCCCAGAAAGTGGGCCCCGGGTTTCGGAGAAGATCATGCGCAGAAACAGGAAATGACGTTCTCGCTCGGTCCCAAAGCCACATCGGCGGGCTACCGTCTCGCCGCCTTCGACCAGATCGGTTCGACCAACGCCGAAGCCATGGCGCGTGCCCGTAACGGCGAAGTTGGGCCGATGTGGTTCGTGACAACGGAGCAGACGGCCGGCCGGGGCCGCCGGCAGCGCGCCTGGAGCGCGCCGCGCGGCAACCTCGCCAGCAGCATTCTGGAAGTCATGGATGTGTCGCCGGCGGTGGCGGCGACGCTGGGCTTTGCCGCCGGGCTGTCGCTGGAACGCGCGCTGCAGAAGCTCAGCATTGAAGCCAATATGCGCCGGGCCGGCACGGATCCGCTGAAGTTCGCCTTGAAATGGCCGAACGACGTGCTGGCGGAGCGGCAGAAGCTCGCCGGCATCCTGCTGGAGGCCGAAGCTGTGGCGGGCAACCGGCTCGCCGTGGTGGTCGGCATCGGCACCAATGTCATTGCCGCGCCCGAGGGCACGCCGACGCCGGCGACCTCGCTTGCCGCGCTCGGCGTCCATGTCGGCGCGGAGGAGCTTTTCACGGCGCTGTCGGACGCCTGGGTTGAGTTTCGCGGAATCTGGGACAACGGCCGCGGCTTTACCGACATTCGGAAAGCCTGGCTGGAGCGCGCCTTCGGTCTCGGCGAGCGGGTCGCGATCAACACGGGAATCGCGACCGTCGAAGGCACATTCGACACCATCGACGAGAGCGGCTGCCTGATCGTTCGCAACGCCGAAGGCAAGCGCGCCGCCGTCACGGCGGGCGAAGTCTATTTTGGCGCGGCGGCGTCAGTGGGAGCTGCCTGATGGCGCGGCCGGATGAACTTACGTTTGCGCCGCTTGGCGGTGTCGGCGAGATCGGCATGAACCTGTCGATCTACGGGCTCGGCAACCGCCACCAGCGGTCCTGGCTCGCGGTCGATCTCGGCGTCTCCTTCGGCGACGAGGAGCATCTGCCGGGCATCGACCTGATCATGCCCGATATCCGCTTCCTGGAGAAAGAGCGCAACAACCTGATGGGCCTGGTGCTGACGCACGCCCATGAGGACCATTTCGGCGCCATTATTGACCTCTGGCCGAAGCTGCAATGCAAGGTCTATGCGACCAAGTTCAGCGCTGCGCTGTTCGAGGCCAAATGCGCCGCCGAGCGCAACCCGCCGAAAATCCCGGTGACGGTGGTGCCGTCGGGCGGCCGCATCGAGCTTGGGCCGTTCACCGTCGAGTTCATTCCGGTCGCGCATTCGATTCCGGAATCGCATGCGCTGGCGATTCACACTCCCGTCGGTACCGTCCTCCACACAGGCGACTGGAAGATCGATCCGACGCCGATCATCGGGCTGCCGACCGACGAGCGCCGCCTGCGCGAGCTTGGCGATGAGGGCGTGCTGGCGTTGGTCGGCGATTCCACCAATGCGGTAAGGGATGGGCGCTCGCCCTCGGAAACCGAGGTCGCAGCTACCATCAAGAAGCTGGTCGGCGCCGCCAAGGGCCGGGTCGCCGTCACCACCTTTGCTTCCAACGTCGCGCGCGTGAAAGCCGTGGCGGATGCCGCCAAGGCCGCCGATCGCGAGGTGGTCGTGGTCGGCCGCGCCATGGAGCGCGTGGTGCAGGTCGCCCGCGAGACCGGCTATCTCGATGGCGTGCAGAATTTTCGCGGCGCCGATTATTACGGCCATTTCCCCCCGGAGAAGGTGCTGGCGCTGTGTACCGGCAGCCAGGGCGAGCCGCGCGCTGCGCTGGCGCGCATTGCCAATAACGACCATCCGCAGGTGACGCTGAACAAGGGCGACAGCGTGATCTTTTCCTCGCGCACCATTCCCGGCAACGAGAAGGCGGTCGGCTCTATCATCAACGGGCTGATAGTCCAGGGCATCGAGGTCATCACCGACCGGAACGATCTCGTCCACGTCTCCGGCCATCCGCGCCGCGACGAGCTGCGCGACATGATCTCATGGGTGCGCCCACAGATACTGATTCCCGTCCATGGCGAGGCGCTGCATCTATCGGAGCATGCCAAGCTGGCCCGCGCGGCGGGCGTGCCGAAGGTATTGACCTGCCGTAACGGTGATCTTGTCAAGCTCGGGCCCGGCGATCCCGGCATCATCGACGAATTGCCGGCCGGGCGGCTCTACAAGGACGGCGCGATCCTGGAGGACTCCAAATCCCGCGCTGTGGTCGAACGGCGCCGGATGGGCTTTGCCGGCTGCGCCTTCGTAGCGATTGCCATGACCGACAAGGGCGAGTTGGCCGACGATCCCGAGGTTGATCTCGTCGGCATCCCCGAGAAGAATACCGCCGGCGAGATGATCGACGAGATCGTGTTCGACCTGGTGGTCTCGACTGTTGAAGGCCTGCCGCGGGCCCGGCGCCGCGACGCGGACGCCACGGCGGAATCGGTGCGGCGCGCTGTGCGCGCGGTCATTGCCGAGAATTGGGGTAAGAAGCCGATTTGCCTCGTTCACGTTCTAACGGTTTGAGGTAAAAGACCTTTCGGACGGACACTGGTCCTCGCCGGGAGCGCTAGAGGCAGGGAGTGGAGTAATCATGCTGGGCCGGCTCAATCACGTCGCGATCGCAGTCAAGGACGCGGAAAAAGCCGCCAAGATCTACGGCAGCGCGTTCGGCGCAGAAATTTCCGGCGCGGTGCCGCTGCCGGAGCATGGCGTCATCACCGTGTTCGTGACGCTGCCCAACACCAAGATCGAGTTCATCCAGCCGCTTGGCGAGGCCTCGCCGATCGCCAAATTCGTTGAGCGCAATGCCGACGGCGGCATTCACCACATCTGCTATGACGTGCCCGACATCATCGCCGCGCGCGACAAGCTGATCAGCGAGGGCGCGCGCGTGCTCGGCGACGGCGAGCCGAAGATCGGCGCGCACGGCAAGCCGGTGCTGTTTTTCCACCCGAAGGACTTTTCCGGCGCGCTCGTCGAAATCGAACAGGCCTGAGCCCCAATGGCATACAACATCTCCACCGCGCTCGCGATCTACTTCGTGCTGTGGTGGGTCGTGCTGTTCACGACGCTGCCGTTTGGCGTCCGCAGCCAGCATGAAGACGGCGAGGGCGCGCCTGGCACCGATCCCGGCGCGCCGATCCTGGCGCGGATGGGCTGGAAACTGATGTGGACCACGATTGTTTCGGCCGTGATTTTCGGCATCGGAATGTGGGCGTATCACCAGGGCTATCTGAATATCGAACGGCTGTCGAAGCTGATGGGGCTGCCGTTCTGATCCATCTAGTCGCATCATGATATAGGGCCGCTCCGGTTCGAATGCCTTCAAGGCCTTCCCCAGTCAGTCGGCAGATTTGAAATCGGACATTGCCCGAAGCGGCCGGCGCAAATGGCCGAACGATTTTGCCCCGCCGCGCGTGCGGATTTCCGGGTGTTGCCGGGGCGCAACAATCTTGTGTATATTTGTTCCATTTATAGTTGTATGAATTGAATGGTTGAAGGAGATGGTGTTGGATCAGCCATTGTTTCAGGTTGCAATTTTTAAGTGTTCGATTTGGGGGCGCCATGCGTGCGCAATGGATTGTGCCGCTTCTAGCGGGACTGCTGCTCAATAGTTGCGGTACTTACGTCCCTGACATTCAGGAATTTCCGGGTGATACCGTTGATGGGCAGTTATTCGTCAAGAAGATAGTAGAAAATATCAATTGCGAGATCACTGAGGCCGTTCGCTACGTCGTTGAGCAAGACAAAAAGCTTCCGCGTCGTACCGCCGCTTGGTTCGATGATTGGGGAATACAAACTACGCTAACGCTGACGACCGATGAAAAGGGGTCGATTACCCCAGTCGTCAATTGGCTGCCGCCAAGTCCTGCAAATTCCATATTCAATTTGGCAGGTACAGGCACTGTATCATCTACAGCGAACAGAATAGACAAGCTAAATTCATACAATTCCGTACAACAGTTTCTAAAAAATCAATGTGTGCAACGTCCGGGTGGTCCTTGGATTCTCTCGAGCGATCTGAAACTGAGAGAATGGATCGTGTACGTGATTATGGCCGCGAATACCGGCGAAATTAGCATTCCTTCCGACACGAAGGGGCCGCTCAAGAGCAACGTTATCTCTCATCAGATAAGATTCATTGTCTCCACATCCGGAGGTGTGACCCCGGGGTGGAAGCTCTCACGGGTATCGATAAATCAGGGCGGGTCTTTCTTGGCGGCCAGTCGGGATAGGACGCACGATCTCACGATCACATTGGGGCCTATGGAAACCGTGCCGGTCGATTTTGTGAGAAGACGGAACGGCCGCACAGAAACTGTTGCGACGGTGGTCTCTAGACCGTCGTCTCAAGCCGCGGAAGCGCATCTCGCGTCGGAGATCGGCTCGGCTGTCGCTAATTCATTGAGAAGTTCATTGGCACCATAGCAAGCGTCCGTCCAAATCAGAGCTTGATGGAGGGCATCGTGACCAAAAAAGCCAAGCGAAAGAAAACGGCGAAGAAAAAAGTAGCGCCGAAGAAAGTTGCCAAGAAGAAAGCAAAGAAGAGAGCTAAGAAGGCCGCCAGGACATTAAGCGAGCGATACTGCTATAATATGACTGCTGATCCGAACTGGGTCATTAGATGCGAGTATGGCCCAGACGGTAGATGCAATCAAAATTGTACTAGAATCCCGGCGTCTCAAATGCCAAATGCCGGGAGGCTGCGACGGGCAAGAGTCTAGAGTTCGCACCTCCGCTGGGACAGCTTCGCACCGTGAAGGCTTTCGTCGAGAGTGCAGTCTTTGCCGATGCGGTCGCCGCCTGCGAGCGGGCGCAGACCACGACCCCGTTCAATGGACCGGCGGCAAGCAAACCGCCGTCATCGGCCTGACTTCGGTCAAGCTCAACAAGGACACGATCATCTCGAGCTACACGCTAGGCGCTGATAGCGCCTTTTGCGACTACGACCCGATCAAGAAGAAGATCGATATCGGATCGAACTTCTGGAACGGGAAACTTTCTAGGGGCGAGCAATACGCGTGATCATCATGAAGTGGCTCGGCGTCGTTGGTTTGCTCATTATAGTCGCTTTGGCCGCTGTTATGCGGTACCAAGTGGCTTATCCAAGCGTGACAGTGCGATATCGCCTAACTCTCGAAGCCCAAGTGGATGGCGAACTGAAGACTGCATCCGCCGTCCGCGAGGTGACCTACAGCAAGCAGCCGCAGCTAGCCGCTCAACACGAGCTTTCCATCGGATATCGAGGCGAAGCGGTCGCCCTTGACCTTGGCTCCCGAGGCACGTTGTTCGCGCTCCTCAAGGCAGGCAGGGATGAGCGGTCGGGGCCGGAATGGATCGTGCTTCGGGCGTTCGATTTTGATGGCGGTAGCCTGCCAAGCCCGGTCGAGCTGGGCATTGAGCAGGTTGCGCGCCTCTCGGGCAAACGCGAGCTGCCGTTGGACAGTCTTCCTGTGCTGGTGCGATTTCGCGATCCTAGCGATCTCCGGACCGTAGAGCAGGTGAACCCGTTTAACATCGGGGAGCGCTTCGGCGCAGACACTAAACTGGTTCGTGCGACCTTGGAGATCGTTGCCACGAGAACGCCGTTCAGTTCCTCCGGAATGATCGGCGAACCGATAACGACTGGCATTGAGCGCAAACTCGCTTGGTGGAACGGTCCATTTCCTTGGCTAAAGCCGACGGGTGGTAATGTCTTCATCGACACACGTACCGAAGCATTCAAAGTCAGCAAGGAAGACTTCAAAGTAGATTATTGAGAACGCCATCTTAAACTCTTGCTTTAGGCGTTACTCATGAGGCTTGATGACGGTGGAATCTTCGCGGATCATCGATCTCTACCAGCGCAAGGCATCGGACTGGATCGAGAGCCGCGCGCGCACCGGCCTGTCTGAAAAACCCTGGCTTGATCGTTTCCGCGCGCTGCTGCCGCCCGCCGGCCCGATCCTCGATCTCGGCTGCGGCTCCGCCGAGCCGATAGCTGCCTACCTGATCGGTCTCGGTCATTCCGTTACTGGTGTGGATTCTTCCCCGGCCATGATCGACGCCTGCCGGAAGTGTTTCCCGAAGCAGGAATGGATCGTCGCCGATATGCGCAAGCTTGCCTTGCAGCGGCGGTTTTCCGGCATCCTTGCGTGGGACAGTTTCTTTCACCTCTGCCACGACGATCAGCGCCGGATCTTTCCGTTGTTTCGCGCGCATGCTGCGCCTGACGCAGCCTTGATGTTCACCAGCGGGCCCGCGCATGGCGAGGCGATCGGAAGTTTCGGAGGTGAGCCGCTGTATCATGCGAGCCTCGACCCGGCCGAATACCGTTCATTGCTCGACCGGAACGGGTTTCGTGTGGTCTCGCATATCGTCGAAGACCCCGATTGCGACGGTCATACCGTCTGGCTCGCGCAGCTCATTTGAGACGTTGGGCCAAGTCGGGACGGGAGAGACGCTGGCCGCCGGCCGCGCCTTTTGGCTATGATCCGATGAAAGATAAGGCTGGCCAAACCTGAAACGGGAGTGAACTCCTGCGCCGGCATGGGGAGACCACGATGAGTTCACAGCGTCGATTAATGGCAATGGCTGATCCGCGGCAGGGCGACTATCGAATTCTTCATGAAGCCGACCTGCGGGACTACCTCGCAGGGCTCCCCGAAGTCGCAGCCCGCCTCGGCGGCGTGCCGGCTTCTTGGTCGATCAGCGAAGTCGGCGACGGCAACCTCAATCTCGTGTTCATCGTCAAAGGACCGGCGGGCGGCATCGCGGTCAAGCAGGCGCTGCCTTACGTACGGCTCGTCGGCGAAAGCTGGCCGCTGCCGTTGTCGCGCTCGCATTACGAATATCTGGCGCTGACGCGTCAGGCGGAGTTGGCGCCTCGGCTGGTGCCTGATGTGTTGCACCACAACGATGCGCTCGCGCTTGTCGTCATGGAGCTGCTCGAGCCGCACATCATCATGCGCAAGGGGCTGGTGGCCGGCACCACCTATCCGCGCTTCGTCGAGGACGTCACGACGTTTCTGGCGCGCACGCTGTTTCTTTCGTCCGACTTCGCGGTATCAGCCGCCGAGAAGAAGGAGGGGGTCGCCGCGTTCGCCGGCAACCATGCGCTCTGCAAGATCACCGAGGACCTGATCTTCACCGATCCCTACCGCATGGCCGAGCAGAACCGTTGGACACAGCCCTGGCTCGATGCGACCGCGGCTGCCTTCCGCGAAGACTTCGACCTCCACGTCGCGATCTCGCGGCTGAAACTGAAATTCCTGAACGCGCCGGAAGCCCTGATCCACGGCGACCTCCACACCGGCTCGATCATGGTGACGGAGGGCGAGACCAAGATGATCGATCCCGAGTTCGCATTCTACGGTCCCATGGGCTTCGATATCGGCGCCGTCATCGCCAATCTGCTGATGGCTTATCTCGCGTCCGCCGGTCACGAGCGTTCGCCGGGTGAGCGCCGCGCGTTCGAGGCATGGGTGCTGGAAGCGATCGAGAACGTCTGGAGCGAACTCGCCCGCAAGTTCCTGGAGCTGTGGCGAACGCAGGCAGGAGGCGATGCCTATCCGCGGACGCTGTTCGAAGGCGAGGCCGGTGCCGCGCGGCTGGAGGCCGAGCGACAGGCCTATATGGCGCGGCTGTTTGAGGATACCGTCGGGTTCGCGGCGGCAAAAATCATCCGCCGCATTTTGGGGCTCGCGCACAACATCGATTTCGAACTGATTGAAGATCCGAAGGGGCGGGCCGTGTGCGAGGTGCGCAGCCTGCGGCTGGCGCGGGCGATGATGGTGGAGGCGGGCTCGTTTCCGACGATCGGCACTGTGACGAAAGCGGCGCGCGACGTGCGCGATTGGTGGCCGGATTTTGCCTAATTGCTTCAGATCACCTGAAGGGAAAGGGCCTTCTCGAATACAGTGCAGCGCGCTGCCCCCGTCCGGGACACGGACTAGCAAAGGTACTATTCGGCAGTCCGCTCACCCGATCGGTTCCCGAATTAACCGCCAAAGCGGACATCAAGGTTAAATAGCAAGCTTACCCAAGGGATTTGGTTGCTCACCTCAGCCGGAGAGCTAACCGTCTAAGCCGTATTTCGAGAGACTTTTTGTGTCTGCTCAGATTTTCATTTAGGGAGCGCTGCCATGGCACGTTCAACAAAACCGCCGATTCTGGATACGATCGATCTTGAGCGTGAGATCGAAGAAGAGTTTCGCAAACTGCCGTCAGTTCGCGAATCTCAGCCGACCGACTACGCGCCGCCTTCCGTACGCGCTCCAGAGTTGGGGATGCCGGATTATGTGGAGCATAGCGACGGCGCAACTGAGATCGGCAAACTGTCAGCGGAAGCTGTTGTCCGCGAATATGAAGCCGCCGCGAAGGACATCGAGGCGCTGGGCGTTGAGCTCATCGAGCAGGCCAGGCAGTGCGAGGCCATGACCCGCGAAGCGCTCGCAGTGACCGAAGAACTGAAGGAAACCGCGGCGCGCTACCGCGCGGAAGCCAAGCGTGTCTTCCTTCAAATTGAGAGCTGCTCTTTGTTGACGGCGGAGGTACGCAAGATCTGCGAGGAAATGAAGGATAAGATCGCAGCTCCGGCCATGGCCGAAACTAAAGCCGGGGCGTAAAGCCCGAGCCATCCCAGGCACCGACGATGGTGCTAGCGCGCCTGGAGCCCTTTCGGTTCTGATTGAATCAGAACCGGGCTCTAGATTCTTGTTTCGACGCGTTTTCTTGACGTGAACCGATGTCCACTGGAAAACGCTCTAGCCTAGCCTCGTTACAGGGGCCGGCGGCTGAATGTCGTCGAAACGATTAATCAGCCGCTCTAATAGCTCCATGCGCATTCTACCGCCTAATCGAGTGGCTCGGCGCTGCCTATAACAAGCACACGAACCAGCGTCGGGTCGTGAATGGAGTTCGACGTGAAATTTCTCCGCACCATGATCGCATCGGTGTTCTTGATGGCATCGTCATTCGCACAAGCTCAGCAACCCAATGTCATGGGCAGGAGGCTGTCACCGGAAGACGTGCGGCGGGTTGCTCCGGCGCTTGAGAAGTACACGCAAGAGCGCCTCTACGGCGAGGTCTGGAAACGACCTGGTCTGAGCCCGCGCGATCGAAGCATTGTCACGGTCGTTGCGCTCATCGCCCGCGAGATGACCCTGCCGATGGCTTATTATTTCAATCAGGCGCTCGAGAACGGCGTCAAGCCAGGCGAGCTTTCCGAGATCATTACCCATCTGGCGTTCTATTCGGGTTGGGCGAACGCCTTCGCGGCGATAGGGCCCGCCAGGGACGTCTTTACCCAGCGCGGAATCGGAGCTGATCAGCTCCCTCCCGCGTCGCCTCAGCTCCTGCCGCTGAACGAAGCCGCGGAGGCCGACCGCGTTGCACGGGTCGGGCAGCAGTTCGGCGCCACGTCTCCGGGGCTCGTTCAACACACCACCGATGTGCTGTTCCGCGACCTGTGGCTACGCCCGGACCTCGCGCCACGTGACCGGAGCCTCGTGACCGTGAGCGCACTGATCGCATCGGGCCAGGTCGCGCAGGTGCCGTACCATCTCAATCGCGCGATGGATAACGGTCTGACGCAAGAACAGGCCGCCGAAGCGATCATGCATCTCGCGTATTACGCGGGTTGGCCCAACGCCTTCTCGGCGCTGCCGGTCGCGAAAGATGTCTTCGAGAAACGGCCCCGCTGATTCAGGCTTCCCGGTAGCGCAGCGCGTCGACCAGCAAGGCAAACGCCGGTGAAGACTGACGGCGGTGAGGATAGTAGAGGTGGTAGCCGGACCAAGGCGGGCACCACTCTTCAAGCACGCGCTTGAGGCGCCCCTTCGCGAGATAAGGCTGCGCAATATCCTCCGGCACGAAGGCTAGTCCAAGCCCGGCAGCAGCGGCATCCAGCACCTGAAAAATGCCGTTGAAGACGAGCTGACCCTCGACGCGTACTTTCAGCTCGCGCCCGTCCTTCTCGAATTCCCATGCATAGGTGCCGCCATAGGTCGGCAGGCGCAGGTTGATGCAGTTGTGCTCGATCAGATCCTGCGGCGTTCGTGGAACTGCTCGTTTCGCAAAATAGGATTTCGTGCCGACAACGGCGAAGCGGATGTCCGGCCCGATCCGCACCGCGATCATGTCCTTCGCAATCTGCTCGCCCCAGCGCACGCCGGCATCATGGCGCTCGGCGACGATATCCGTCAGACCGTAGTCGATAACGATTTCGACCTTGATATCAGGGTAATCCGGCAGGAATTTCTGCAGCTTCGGCCAGAGGACCGACTTGATTGCGTGGTCCCCGGCCGTGATCCGCACGGTGCCAGCCGGCTTTTCCCGAAGCTCGCTCAAGGCCTCGAGCTCGGTTTCAATCTCCTCGAAGCGGGGTGCCACCGTCCGCACCAGCCGCTCGCCCGCTTCGGTCAGCGAGACACTGCGGGTCGTGCGGGCGAGAAGCCGAACCCCCAGACGCTCTTCAATTTGACGGATCGTCTGGCTGAGAGCCGACTGCGACACGCCAAGCTTTCCCGCCGCCTTGGTAAAGCTTTGCTCCCGGGCGACGGCGATGAGGTAGCGAAGATCGTCGAAGCTGCCGCGCGGCATTTATTGCACCACCTTATAAGTCCTTGCAGATTATAGGGGCTAGTCGCGGCAGAGCCATCCCCCAATTGTCATCGTGGCCAGAGGCATCGCGCCACGCGATGCTTCCCGAAGCTGCGATCACATCGGACATGCTGCTCACCGGTGAATCGTAGTTTTCGGAGCCAGGGAACCGGTCAGGAGGCGGCGTAGTTATTCGATGCCCGCAGGGCGGCGCATAGGCCGCCGTCGGCATCAATCAGTGCTCAGCAAACCGGGAGGCAGCAATGGCGCTCGCGATCAAGGTCAACGGTACCATGCAGAGCGTCGATGTCGATGATGACGCGCCGCTCCTCTGGGTCCTGCGTGATGCGCTCGGCCTGACCGGCACGAAATTCGGCTGCGGTGTCGCACAATGCGGCGCGTGCACCGTGTTCGTGGATGGCAAGCCAATGCGCTCCTGTACCCTGCCGATCTCAGCGCTCGGCACCCGCGAGGTGACCACCATCGAGGGCGTCTCCGGGCGGGAAGCGGAGGCGGTACAGCAGGCCTGGATCGCGCGCGACGTGCCGCAATGCGGCTACTGCCAGTCAGGCCAGGTGATGAGCGCCGTCGCGCTCCTCAAGCAGGTCAAGAAACCGAGCGACCGCGACATCGATCTTGCGATGAACGGCAACGTCTGCCGCTGCGCCACCTACGTCCGCATCCGCGCCGCGATCCACGACGCCGCCCGCGCGCTGGAGGGCTGAGCCATGACGATCCACAACGCTGCGCTTTCACGCCGCGCGATGCTCAAGGGCGCCGCCGGCCTCGTCATCGGCCTTTATCTGCCCGAGATGGCGCGCGCGCAATCGGGCGCGGCGCACGCCTTCCGTCGCGCTGCCGGCGGCGCTGATTTCGCGCCCAACGCCTTCATTCGCATCGGCGCGGACGATACGGTGACCGTACTGATCAAGCATATCGAGTTCGGCCAGGGCCCCTTCACTGGTCTCGCAACCCTTGTCGCCGAGGAACTCGACGCCGACTGGTCGAAGGTGCGGGCCGAGCACGCGCCCTCCAACGCCGACTTCTACAAGAATCTGGCCTTCGGCGTGCAAGGCACGGGCGGATCCACCGCGATCGCCAATTCGTACGATCAGATGCGCAAGGCGGGCGCGACTGCGCGCGCCATGCTGGTCGCCGCCGCGGCGCAAAGCTGGGGCGTGCCGGCGCGCGAGATCACGGTTGAGCGCGGCGTGCTGCGCCATGCCGGGTCCGGTCACGAGGGCCGCTTCGGGCAGTTCGCCGAGGCAGCCGCACGCCAGCCGGTCCCGGCAGACCCGCCGCTCAAGGACCCGTCCGTCTTCCGGCTGGTCGGCCGCGACGACGGCTCGGTCAAGAAGCTCGACAGTGCCGCGAAATCCAACGGAACGGCGCAATTCACGATCGACATGCGTGAACCCGGAATGCTCACCGTCGTCGTGGCGCGCCCGCCGCGCTTCGGCGCCCGGGTCGCGTCCTTCGATGCGAGTGCGGCGCGCGCGGTCCAGGGAGTGGTCGACGTCAAGCAGGTACCGACCGGCGTGGCCGTCTACGCCAACGGCACCTGGCCGGCGATCAAGGGGCGCGAACAATTGCGCATGAGCTGGGACGAGTCGGCCGCCGAGAAGCGCAGCAGCGACCGGCTCATCGAGGAATACCGCGCGCTGGCGCGCCGGCCTGGCCGCATTGCCGGTGCCCATGGGGACGCGATCACGACACTCGCGCGCGCCGAGAGAATCATCGAGGCCGAATACGTTTTCCCCTATCTCGCGCACGCCCCCATGGAGCCGCTCGACGGCTTCCTGCGCTGGGACGGACAGCGCGCACTCGCCCGCTTCGGCAGCCAGTTGCAGACGCTCGATCACCAGGCGATCGCCAAGGTGCTGGGGCTCAAGCCGGAGCAGGTGGAATTGGAAACGATGCTCGCCGGCGGCAGTTTCGGGCGCCGGGCGCAGCAGACGAGTCATCTGGCGGCGGAATTGGCCGAGGTGGCGAAGGCGATCGGCCCTAGCAGGCCGGTGAAGCTCGTCTGGACGCGCGAGGATGACATCCGCGGCGGCTATTACCGTCCGCTCATCGTGCACCGCATGCGCGGCGGCCTCCGTGATGGCAAGATCGTCGCCTGGACCGACACCGTCGTCAGCCAATCGATCCTGAAGGGTTCGCCTTTCGAGGCCGTGATGGCAAAGGGCGGCATCGACGCCACGTCGGTCGAGGGCTCGAAGGAAATTCCCTACGATATCGCCGATTTCCGCTGCGATCTGCACACGACGGATGTCGGCGTGCCGGTCCTGTGGTGGCGCTCCGTCGGCCATACGCACACCGGATATGCGGTCGAATGCTTCGTCGACGAACTCCTGCAGGCGACAGGGCTGGATCCGGTGGCGGGCCGGCTCGCCATGATGGGCAAGGCGCCGCGCGAAGCCGGCGTGCTGCGCGCCGTGGCCGAGCTCGCGCAATGGTCCGGCCCCGGCCCGGTCAATGGCCGCGCCCGCGGCGTGGCGGTAGTGAAGAGCTTCGACAGCTACGTCGCCCAGATCGCCGAGGTCTCGGCCGGCGACGACGGCCCGCGCGTGCATAAGGTCTGGTGCGCCGTCGATTGCGGCGTGCCGGTCAACCCGGACGTGATCCGCGCGCAGATGGAAGGAGGCATCGGTTTTGGTGTCGGCGCGGCACTCTACGGCGAGGTGGCTCTCGACGAGGGCCGGCCGGTGCCGGCGAATTTCGATACTTACCGCGTGCTGCGCATCCACGAGATGCCAGAGGTCGAGGTGCGCGTCGTGAACTCTAGCGAGAAGCCGACGGGCGTCGGCGAGCCGGGCGTGCCGCCGATCGGGCCCGCTGTCGCGAACGCGATGGCACGGCTCGGCCTCGGGCGGCCGCGCCGCCTGCCATTGGTGAGGGCGGTCGCATGATGCGCGCACAGGCTTTCCTCGCGGCGGGTGCGGCCGCCGTGACGGTTCTCGTCGCGGCCGCGGCCGCGCAGACCACCCGCCAGCCGACTGCGAAGGATTTGCGCCCCGTCCCGAGCTTCCAGAGCATCGCCGATCAACAGGCGCGTTCGATCGCGCTCTTTGAAGAGGCCGGCAAGGTGCTGCATCATCCGCGTTGTGTGAACTGCCACCCGGCGACCGAGCGGCCGTTGCAGAGCGACGCGATGCGGCCGCATCAGCCGCTCGTGGTGCGCGGGGCCGACGGGCATGGAGCGCCCGGAATGACCTGCAACGCCTGCCACCACGCCGCGAATTTCGATGCCGCCGGCGTGCCCGGCCCATCCGCAATGGCACCTCGCCCCGGCGTCGATGGCCTGGGAGGGGCGCACGCTCGGCGAGATCTGCGCGCAGATCAAGGATCCGAACCGCAACGGCGGCAAGGACATGGCCGCGCTCCTTCACCACATGGCGGAGGACTCGCTCGTGGGCTGGGGCTGGTCGCCCGGCCCGGGCCGCGAGCCAGCGCCGGGCTCGCAGGCCGCGTTCGGCGCCCTGCTGCGGGCCTGGGCTGATACTGGCGCGCATTGCCCGCCATCATGAGGCCGAGGTGTTAACACCGCGTGCCACCAGGAATGTGCGGGTCTTGGCTGGATCAAACGTGTTTCGCATCGGTCGTCGAAACTCCCGCGCGCCATTTATTGCTCCAGCTTATAGGTCCTTGCGGATCATAGCGGCTAGTCGCGCCAGAGCCATTTCCTAATTTGTCATCATCGCCGTGGGGCATCCACAGCGGACGCCGCAATCATTCGGAACGCCTGATGATCACTCGCAGAGGCATGCTTGGCTCGACCTGCGGCATTGCGGCCGTGGCATTCACCGGCGTCCCCACGGTCCAGCCCATAGCTGCCGCCACACAAGGAAGGACCGGAGCCATGCAGATCACACGATCCGGCTCGCAACCATCCCGCAAGGGAGAGGCGAAGTATTTCACGGGCAATGTACGGATCGATCCCCTTTTCCAGGCGCCAAATCCTGCGCGCGCCGGCGCGGGAAGCGTTACGTTCGAGCCGGGAGCCCGCACCGCCTGGCACACGCATCCGCTCGGTCAGACGCTCATCATCACTGCGGGGGTCGGCTGGGTTCAGGGCGAGGACGGCCCCGTCGAGGAAGTGCGACCCGGCGACGTGGTGTGGATCGCTCCTGGTCTCAAGCATTGGCATGGCGCGACGCCGACCACGGCGATGACTCATATCGCGGTCAACGAAATGCAGGATGGCAAGAACGTCGACTGGCTGGAGCACGTCACCGACGAACAGTACCGAAGATGAACTCGTGGGCTGCGACCGCCGCGCGATTAAGGCACCGCTGCGCCCATAATCACTGAGCGTGTCGGTTCTGCATGCCCATGTTGCCGACTAGTCTCCGTTAAACACTGGCGAGCTTGTGTTAGTCCGCCGTCCTTTCCCGCAAGCGCTGCGCATAGACGTTGATCACCAGCGCTGCCAGCAGGATCAAGCCGCGGATTAAAATCTTCAGGAAACTGTCAATGTTGACGTGATCGAGTCCGTTGTTGAGGACGCCGAGCACGAACAGGCCGACAATGGTGTTGCCGATGCCGCCGCGGCCGCCAAAGAGACTGGTGCCGCCGACCACGACGGCGGCGATCGAATCCAAAAGGTAGGTATCGAACTCGTTCTGCTGCGCGCTGCCGAAATGGGCGACGCCGAGCATGCCGCCGATGCCGGCGCAGACGGCTGATATCACCATGACGCTGCCGAGGATGAGCTTGACGTTGAGGCCGGAATATTCGGCGGCCTCGCGATTTCCCCCGACCATGTAAACGTAGCGGCCGAAGCGGGTGTAGGTCAGCACCAGATGGCCGCCGAGCAGCATCAACGCCGCCACGATTACGATCCAGGGAATGCCGCCGATCGATGTCGACCCTAGCGTCGTGACCAGCGGAGGGACCTTGTAGGCGATCTGCCCGCGCACCAGGAGCGCCGAGATGCCGGCCGCGATCTGCATCATCGCCAGCGTCATGATGAAGGAGGGGATGCCGATCACCGTCAGGCCGAAGGCGTTGACGAGGCCGAGCAGGGCGCACAGCGCCAGCGCCAGGAGGATCGCGGCCCATCCGGGCATCGGGACGTTGGCGATGTTGACGTAGGATTCCTGCAGCGTGAAATAGGCGACCGCGATGCCGGTGACGTTGGCGATGGCGGCGATCGAGAGGTCGATTTCGGCGCAGAGGATCACGAAGGTGAGGCCGACGGCGATGATACCGGTGACCGAGATCTGGGTCAGGATGTTGCCGAGATTGTCCAGCGTCGCAAACGAAGGGCTGGCGGCGGCGAAGAAGCCGAACAGGCAGATCAGCGTCAGGAACGGAGCGATGTTGCGCATCTGGGAGCGCAGCACCACGGCGAGCCGGTGCGGGCGTTTGCGATCGGAAGCGGGGACTGTCACGCTTTCACCTGAAGTCATGTCGGTCTCCTCACGCCGCTTCGAGCAGGCGGTCCTTGCTGATCCGTTCGTTGGAAAATTCGCGCACCACCGCGCCGCGCTTGAGCACGATGATGCGGTCGGCGAGCGACAGCACCGTCTCCGGCTCGGTGGAGAGCACGATGACGGCAAGCCCCTTGGCGCGCAAATCCCTGACGATGTGGATGACGTCGTCCTTGGCGCCGACATCCATGCCGCGGGTCGGTTCGCACAGCACCAACAGCCGCGGCGGATAGCTCAACCACTTCGCCAGCGCGACCTTCTGCTGATTGCCGCCCGAGAGCATGCCGAGATCGAGTTCGACGGCGGCGGGCCGGATCCGCAACTGGTCGACCTGCCGCGCGGCGATCTCGCGTTCGCGCGACGGCTTGAGCAGCAGGGATGAAATGCGGTCGAGGACGCTGATCGAGATGTTTTTGTAGACCGGCTCCTGGTGGAACAGCATGTCGCGCCGGCTCTCGGGCACGAAGGCGATGCCGGCGCGGCGCGCGCCGGCCGTGCTGCGGAAGGCCTTTTGTTCGCCGGCGATCGCCAGCGAGCCCTGGTCGGGTTTGAGCTTGCCGAACAGGATCCGCGCCAGCTCGAGTTGGCCGCATCCCATAAAGCCGTAGATGCCGAGCACTTCGCCGGCGCGGACGTCGAACGAAACGTCGCGCAGGCTGCGGGCGAGCGACAGCCCGCTCGCATTCAGCACCACCGGCCTCTCGGCGGGCGGCGGCAGCATGATGTCGTGCGTGTAGGTCTCCTCCAGCGCCTCGCGGCCATGGCCGATCATGGCCTCGATCAGCGCGGGCTTGTTGGTCTCGGCGGCCCTCGTCTCGGCGACCTTCCTGCCGTTGCGGAACACCGTCACGACGTCGGAGACGCGCAGAATGTCCTCGATGAAATGCGAGATGAAGACGATGCTGGTGCCTTCGTCGCGCAAGCGTTTCAATGTCGCGAACAGTCGCTCCACTTCCGGTGGCGACAGTGCCGAGGTCGGCTCGTCGAGGATGATGATGCGGGCGCCGGAAAACAGCACGCGGGCGATCTCGATCAGTTGCTGCAGGCCGATCGGGAGGTCGCCGAGCCGCGACATCGGATCGACGTCGATGCCAAAACGTTTGAGTTGCTCGCCGGCCTCGCGTGCCATGCGCCGCCATTGCACGAAGCCGAAGCGGTTGGTCGGCTGGTTGCCCAGAAACACGTTCTCGGCCACCGACAGATCTGGCGCCACGCTCAGTTCCTGATGCACCATCGCGATGCCCGCCGCATGCGCATCGCGCACCGAGCGGAAGCGGGTCTCCCGGCCGTCCAGGATAAAGCGGCCGGAAAAATCGGCATGCACGCCGGCGATGATCTTCATCAGCGTGCTTTTGCCCGCGCCGTTCTCGCCGACGAGACCATGGATCTCGCCGGGAGAAAGCGCAAAATCGACACCACGAAGGGCTTCGACGCCGCCGAAGGCCTTCGTGATCTCTTGCAGTTCGAGGATGGGCTTAAGTCCCACGGGCATGCTGACTCAGATCAGGAAATGGTCCTCCATCCATTGCATGCCGGCGGCATTGGCCTTGGTCACGACCGGGCCGTCGGTGATGACGTGCTTTGGAATACCCTGTCCGCTCTTCTCGCCCGCGGTTACCGCGGCGACGCCGGCAATGATGGCGCCACCATGGATGCGGCAGGAGGGATTGCGGACGGTCGCGAACATGCGGCCTTCGCTCACCGCCTGGATCGCCGGCGGCATGGCGTCGACGCCGCCGATCAGGATGTTGGTGCGGTTGCGCGCCTTCATGATGTTGTAGGCGGCCAACGCCATGTCGTCATTGTGGAAGAAGGCCGCGTCGATCTGCGGATGCTTTGTCAGATAGGTCTCCCACAGCCGCGCCGTCTTTGAGACGTCCCAATCCGCGGGCTGGGTGTCCAGCACCTCGATGTTCGGGAATTGCTTCACCACTGTGTTAAAGCCCTTGGCGCGGCCCTGCGCGCCGGTATGGCCGAGCGCGCCCTGCGTCATGATGATCTTGCCCTTGCCGCCCATGGCGTTGCACAGCGCCTGGGTCACCGAAGCGCCCATGAATTCATTGTCGGGCGCCAAGAACGAATGAACCTTGATCTGATCGAGCGGCGCGATCAGCGTGTCCATGTCGATCACGGGAATGCCGGCATCGATCATCTTCTGCACGGGCTGGGTCAGCGTTCCGATGCCGAACGCCTGGATGGCCACGAAATCCCATTTTTGCGACGCCATGTTGTCGATCGCCGCGCGCTGCTTGACCGCATCGAGCTGGCCGTCGAACCAAGTGACTTCGACGTTGAACAGCTTGCCCCACCATTCCGCCGCCTGCTTGCCCTGGGCGCACCAGGTCGCCTGCAGACCTGCATTGGAGAACGCAGCTTTCAACGGTTTCTCTGATCGCGCGGCTGCCGCCAGCGCTGGATCAATACCCAGTCCCCCGAGCAGGGCGGTGGCTGCGCCAGCCGCGCCCGCGGCCTGAAGAAGGTCGCGCCTGGTCGTTGCCGTTTTGTCAGTTCCGGACATCGTTTGCTCCCTCGCTTGTCGTTTGTTATGGCCGTCGGCGTCGATTGCACGCACCGCGGATCGAGGCAGTCTTTCACACTCGGCGCGTTTGCGCCACCGGATGACTTGATCGTCCGTCTCAATGAGCTTCAGGAAAGCTTTGGTGCGCGTCAGTTCACTGCGCTGCAACGTGGCCCTCGATCTCGCCGAGCAATTTCCGCCACGCTGCATCGATTTCGTCCGACCAGTCTGGCCCGACGATGTCACGCAGCGTCTGTGCGATGATGCCGAAGAAGGCCACGAACAATTCACGCGGCGTGCCGTAGG
Source organism: Bradyrhizobium sp. AZCC 1719 (assembly GCF_036924525.1). NCBI lineage: Bacteria > Pseudomonadati > Pseudomonadota > Alphaproteobacteria > Hyphomicrobiales > Nitrobacteraceae > Bradyrhizobium > Bradyrhizobium sp. AZCC 1719. The sequence goes on from NZ_JAZHRU010000001.1 coordinate 5,100,690, forward strand.
CGTCGTGCGAGGAAACTTCCGATGCGATCAGGCGGAAATGGCCGCTGCGTTGGCCGGCGAAATCCAGCATCGCCTCGATCGTCAGGGCCAGCATCGAGCCCTTGACGAGTTCGCTGCCCTCGGTCCGAAACATCGTCCGCGCTTCGGGGTGCGCCTCGAACAGGCGGCGATAGACCAGCGGCGTCAGATCTTCGCAGCGCTCGGCGGCCAGTTCAAAACTTCGCTCGATCGGATTTGACGATGCCGTCATTGTCGTTTGCGATCGTAACGAAAAAAAAGAGCAGGGCACCAAGCCCTGCTCAAAAATTGTGTCGACCCTTAATTTCCTCGAAAATTGAGATTTGATCTTGATTGTCGAGGCGACGCTGCTTGTGCGCGTCAGGGCTCCTCCCGAGACTTGGACCACCAAGCTTTGCCTGTCGGCAAGCCTGAGCCCGAATTGGTAGACCATCTTTTTCGTCTTGTCACCAATTTCGGCAACGTTTGTTCAAAATTCCAGCACTCTGCGAAATGATTGGGAATATGCTACTCGCAGTTGTGGATTTAGCCGCAATTCGCCCGAGACTTGGTATCGGGGTAGGGCGCCCTCTAAATGATGCAAAACGCATCGTTTTTCGCCAGCATCTCTCCTTGAAGCTGCAACATAGTTCCGGGAACCTGATCTCGACTTCAGACTCCTGAAGTGATTAAGGTCTGAAGCGGATGGGTTTGCGATGCGCCGGCGGCTGAAGAATTTTCTGCCAATCGTCCTGATTGCTCTGGTGGTGCAGATTTTTGCACCGATCGGCGCATGCTGGGCGGCGAGCATTGCAGCTTCCGATCCGCTCGCCGGCGCCGTGATCTGTCACGGCGATGGCAGTGGCGGTGCCGGGCAGGCCGACCCATCCGGCCACCGTGCCCATGACGGATGCTGTTCGGTTTGCAACGTGCTGCAGACCGGAGCCCCCGTCGACGCGCCGGAGGCATCCGAGCTCATCGCGATCGATCGCCAGCCTGCGCGCGTGGTCTGGGTCGAATTTGCCCCCGACCGGTTCGCTTCCCGTGCCGGTTCGCAAGCGCAGGCGCGCGCGCCTCCCTCCATTTCCTGACCTCACTTGACCTCCGTCAACCGGTGCGGCCTGCGGCCGTGCCAGTTCGTTCAATTGAGCAAGCCGGCCAAAGCGCTGGCGTCAGGAATGTCTTATGTACCCCCATCGTGCTTTGGGAAGCGCGAGCCTGCTTGTGCTTGGCAGTGCGCTGTCCCTTACGCCGTCGAATACGACCGCCCAAACGGCGTTGCCGGCGGTGACCGTCGACGCCCCGCGCGCCGCGACCGCCAGACCTGCGGCCCGAAAGCCGGCCATTCGCGCGTCCGCCCGGACGCAGGCAAGGCCGCCTGCGGCCAACCCCGCGCCTTCAGCGTCGCTAACCGCGGGCATTACCCCGAGCGTGGCACGCGCGCTGCTTTACCAGGCGCCGAACGGCCAGACCGAAACCACCATCGACCGCAGCCAGTTCGACAACCGGCCGTCGTTCTCCGTGGCCGACGTGCTGCGCGAGAGCCCGGGTATCTCGGTGAAGCAGGGCAACGGGCCGCGCGATATCGGCATCTCGATCCGCGGTTCCAATGCCCGAAACAGTTTTGGCATCCGCAATCTCGTGATCTTCGACGACGGCTTTCCGGTCACGCAGCCGGACGGGCTTTCCCGCAGCGACCTGATCGATCCCAAGGCCTATGGCGCGATCGATGTCATTCGAGGACCGTCGTCAGCGCTCTTTGGCAACTATGCGACCGGCGGCGCGCTCAACTTCCGCACCCGCCCGGGGCGCACTATCGACGGGGTCGAGTACGGCGTCGATGGCGGCAGCTTCGGCTATCTCAACAACTATCTCTCTGCAGGCAAGAAGGTCGGCAATTTCGAGTATTCGTTGTTCGCCAGCGACGCGCGCGGCGACGGTTTTATCCAGAATAGCTGGTTCAACACCCAGACGGTGAATTTTCTCGGCACGTTGCAGGCCACGCCTGACGATCGCTTCACGGTCAAGTTCATCAACAACAATCTCGACGCACGGGTGCCGATCCGGCTGTCGCTCAACCAGTATTATCAGAACCCGTTCCAGCAGGGCTGCGATATGGCGGGCGTCGCCGGCTGCGCCTCAGTTAACCTCCTTAACAACGGCTTCAACGGCACAAGGACTCCGATCACCGCCATCCAGGCCGGGCTCGGCCGCGAAGATCGCCGCACCATCGTCGGCGGTAGATGGGAGCACGACTTCGATAATACGACGACCTGGCGTAACCAGTTCGTGTTCGACGATCGCAATATCAGCCAGCCGACGGGAGCGACCAGCGCGATCGGCGATTTCCCGTCGTACAACTACATGAGCGATGTGACCAAGCGCGGCGAAATCCTCGGCATGGAATCGACGACATATTTCGGCGCGTTCTACAACACGCTGACGGCGTCGAGCGATACACGCCACGTCATGCCGGGAGGCAATGCGAGGCTCGGCCTTCTTCAAAGCAATACCTGGAGCGACACCACCAACTATGGCGTTCGCGCTCGCGAAGAACTCAAGCTGACGCCGAATCTGACGGCTATCGCCGGCATTGGATGGGAAGCCACTCATCTCAAGGGGATTAACACCTCTCACGCCTACAACACGCCCAATGTTCCAACGGCGACGCCAGGAGTTCCGATAGTCGCCGACCGGCAATTTCAGAACACCGCGCCTGAACTGGCGCTGCTGTACAAGCTGAACAGCGAGTGGCTGTTCAGGGCACGCGTGGCCACCGGATACGGCACGCCGCAGGTCGGCAACCTCTTCGTCCTCTCTGACGGCCGGAACGGCAACAATACACAGCTAAAGACGCAGCAGAACCTCGGTTACGACATCGGGTTCGATTGGACGCCGAACAACGCGCTCAAATTCAGCGCGACCGGCTTCTACGAATTTTTCAAGAACGAGCTGGTTACACAGGCCACGCAGGTCGGCGCACCCAATGCAAGCTTCACGTTCAACGCCCCACGATCGGAACATCGCGGCGTAGAGCTTGCCGCCGACTGGAAGTTCTATCCCGGCTGGCGTTTCACGGCAGCCTACACCTATCTCGACGAGGTCTATACAGAATACACCGAGAATATAGTCAACGGCGCGACGTTCAGCTTCAACCGCGCGGGCAACAAGATTCCCGGCATCTCACCGCACGAACTGACAGCACGGCTCGGCTATGATCAAATGTGGGGGCCGCTTGCAGGCCTCGGGGCGTTTGTCGAGGTCCAGTGGAAAGACTCGTTCTACATGGACAACGCCAACCTCCTGAAGGCGCCCGGCTACGAACTGGTCAATCTCAACGTGCACTACAATACGGACCTCAAGTCCGACTACTTCAAGTCGTTGAGCATGTATGTCGAAGTCAGGAACGTGTTTGACCGGACTTATGTGGCTTCCGCGAACAACATCGCAAACTCGGTGACGGCAGGAGGCATCCAGAATCCCGCCAGCGTATTGGCGAACACGACCGGCTCGATCTACGCCGGCTCGCCGCGTGCGTTCATTGCCGGAATGAAGCTGGCGTTCAAATGACCGGACAACAACGCAGGAGGAGTAAAGCCATGCTGCGAATGAGCCTGCTCGCGACGCTCGCTTTCTCGCTTTGCCAAAGTGCAGCGCAAGCGCAAATGAGTCATCATCAGCACGCCTCGGAAGCGGCGTGCGAGGAGACAGCCTTGCGCTGCGCGTCGAAGGTCATGCCGGCTTTCGCGCCGGATGGAACGCTGTGGCTCGCCTGGATGGCGGGAGGCCAGATATCGGTCGCGAGTTCGAAGGATGTAGGGCGCAGCTTTTCGACGCCGGTTCAGGTGACAAAAGAAAAGCTCAACCTCGATTGGGGTCCGGATGCGCGTCCGCAGATCGTCATCGACAAGAACGGCGGCATCGCGCTGGCGTTTTCGCGCTTCCGGGACAAGGCGTTCAATGGTCAGGTGCTGACCACGAGGTCGACCGATGGCGGCCAGAGCTTTGCCGAGCCGCAGCCGATCACGTCGAGCAATGAGAGCCAGCGTTTTGTCGCGCTCGGTCTCGATGCTGATGGTTCGGTGTTTGCGGCCTGGATCGACAAGCGCAACCGGGCGCCTGCGCGTGAGAAGGGCAGGAAATATGAAGGGGCAGGGCTGTTCTTCTCGTCGTCGAAGGGCGGCGGCGCGACCTATTCCGAGACGCACCTGGCAGCCGACAACACCTGCGAATGCTGCCGGCTTGGCCTGGCGTTCGCAGGCCCGGGCCGCCCGGTGGTGGTGTTCAGGAACATCTTCGACGGCGGTGTGCGCGATCACGCGATCATGACGTTCGCCGATCGGGCGACGCCGGGCGAGGTTCGCCGCGTCAGCAACGACGATTGGCAGATTGCCGCGTGCCCGCATCATGGACCAAGTCTTTCGATCTCGCCCGCCCGCACTCACCACGTGACGTGGTACACCAACGGCAAGGCGCGCAAGGGGCTGTTCTATGCCCGCTCGAGCGACGAGGGCCGGACGTTTTCCGATCCGCTTCCGCTTGGCCGCGCCGATCGCAATCCCACGCGGCCCTATGTGCTTGCCGGCCCGCGTGGCGCCACCATGGTCTGGAAGGAGTTCGACGGCGAGAAGACCGCGGTCAACGCAATGACGTCTCAAGATGAGGGCAAGAGCTGGTCAAAGCCGGTCGCGATCGCCACGACGACTGATACATCCGACCACCCGTTGCTGGTCAGTGACGGGCAGAAGGTCTACCTTTCGTGGATGACCAAGGCCGACGGCTATCGCCTTCTGCCGATCGGAGACGGATCATGAAGCGCCTCCTGTTCGCCGTCATAATCCTCGTTGCGTCTCTCGGCGCCGCGCCCGGCGCCGAGACGCCGTCCGAGCTCACGCTCAAGCCGTTCGTACGGGGAAGCTGGCAGGACGTGCTGCGTTCGCATGCCGGGCGCCCGACGCTGGTGCATTTCTGGGGCGTCACCTGCGGTCCTTGCAAGATCGAATTGCCGCTGCTCGGACAATTCATGAAGGACCATTCCGAGATCGACGTCGTGATGGTCAGCGCCGATCTCGTTCCGAATCTGCCCGGCCCAACGCGCGCGATGCTGGAGAAGGCCGGGCTGGGATCGGCGGAGAACTGGATTTTCAGCGACGGCTTCGTCGAACGCCTCCGGTTCGAGATCGATCCCGCCTGGCAGGGGGATATCCCGCGCACGCTCCTGATCGGGCGGGATGGAACCGTGACCACGATCGAAGGTTCGGCGGAAATACCGGACCTCGAAAAATGGTTGGTTCAGCAAAGGGCCGCGAAGAAATAGGGACGCAATCCCGCTATTGTGAACATGAACGTTGCATTCTCACGTTAATGCAACGGCGGCCCTCGGCCGTCCGTTGTGTGCCGGCCATACTTCAGAAATCGAAAGACATCCGATGAAACCTGTCTTGCCATTCTTCGCCTTCGCCGCCCTGTTTGCTCTCCTGGGCACGCCCGCGCATGCTCAGGAAGTCAAGGCCGGAGACCTCGTCATCAAGCAAGCCTGGAGCCGCGCTACGCCGAGCGGCGCAAAAATCGCCGGTGGATATCTCACCGTCGAGAACAAGGGCAGCGCGCCGGACAAACTCGTTGGCGGCTCGGGCGATAACATCGGCAAGGTCGAAATTCACGAGATGGCGATGAACAACGGCGTCATGACGATGCGGCCGCTCGACAAGGGCCTGCCGATCGAGCCGGGCAAGACTGTCAAGCTCGCGCCGGGCGGCTATCATTTGATGCTGATGGATCTCAAGCGGCCCTTCAAGCAGGGCGACAAGGTGCCGGTCACGCTTGAATTCGAGAAAGCGGGAAAGGTGACGTTGTCGCTCGACGTGCAGGGCGTCGGTGCGCAGGGGCCGGCGGGCGGCGAAATGAAGCACGATCATTCCGGCATGAAGAAATAGGCGGCGAGCAATTTGTAGGATGGGGTAGAGCCAACGCACCCGTTGACAGGCTCCGCGAAACCCATCGCCTTCGCGGTTGCAGGCGTTGATGGCTATAGCTTTCACTCCACCCATCCTGCGAAACACCGCCAAAACGACCTACAAATCCGCGTTTTCAGCGGCTTTTTCGCGGCTTCCGGCCTTGTGTTTTCGCAGCCGATCCGGTTTCACTGCACCTCTTCCGGTAGCCCACTGATTCCTCGAGTTGTCCCATGCGGTTGTCGCGGTTTTTTCTACCCATCCTGAAAGAGAACCCGAAAGAGGCGGAGATCGTCTCGCATCGGCTGATGCTGCGCGCGGGCATGATGCGGCAGGAGGCGGCAGGCATTTACGCCTGGCTGCCGCTCGGCTTCCGGGTGCTGAAGAAGATCGAGCAGATCGTCCGCGAGGAACAGGACCGCGCCGGCGCCCTGGAACTGTTGATGCCGACGCTGCAGCTCGCCGACCTCTGGCGCGAGAGCGGGCGCTACGACGCCTACGGCCCGGAGATGCTGCGGATCAGCGACCGCCACAAGCGCGAATTGCTGTATGGGCCGACCAATGAGGAAATGATCACCGAGATCTTTCGCGCCTACGTCAAATCCTACAGAAACCTGCCGCTCAATCTCTATCACATCCAGTGGAAGTTCCGCGACGAGCAGCGCCCGCGTTTCGGCGTGATGCGCGGCCGCGAGTTCCTGATGAAGGATGCGTATTCCTTCGATATCGACGAGGCGGCGGCGCGCCGTTCCTATAACCGGATGTTCGTCGCTTACCTGCGCACCTTCGCGCGAATGGGATTGAAGGCGATTCCGATGCGCGCCGAGACCGGGCCGATCGGCGGCGACCTCAGCCACGAATTCATCGTGCTGGCGGAAACCGGCGAGTCCGGCGTGTTCTGCAGCAGCGACGTACTGAACCTGCCGATCCCGCCCGACGACGTCGATTACGACGGCGATCTGACCGGCATCATCAAGCAATGGACGTCGGTCTATGCCGCAACCGAGGACGTCCACGATGCCGCTCGCTACGAGCGCGAAGTGCCGGCCGACAAGCGCGTCAACACGCGCGGCATCGAGGTCGGCCAGATCTTCTACTTCGGCACCAAATATTCCGATGCGATGAAGGCACTGGTCGCCGGCCCCGACGGTGTCGACGTGCCGATCCATGGCGGTTCCTACGGCGTCGGGGTCTCGCGGCTGGTCGGCGCCATCATCGAGGCCTGCCACGACGATGCCGGCATCAAGTGGCCGGAGGCCGTGGCACCGTTCACTGCCGTGATTTTGAACCTGAAGCAGGGGGACGCAGCCGTCGATGGCGCCTGCGAGAAGCTTTATCGCGAGCTTCAGGCCAAGGGCGTCGATGTGCTCTATGACGATACCGACCAGCGCGCCGGCGCGAAATTCGCCGCCGCCGACCTGATCGGCATCCCCTGGCAAATTCTGGTCGGGCCGAAGGGCCTCGCCGAGGGCAAGCTCGAGATCAAGCGGCGCAGCGATGGCTCGCGGGAGAATCTCAGCCCGGCGGAAGTGGTGGCGAAGATCGCTGGATAAGATATCCACCGCGGCTGATATGTTGGCCAATACGGCCACATTTGGCCCGAATCATGGGATTATCGAGTAATGGATGAGACCATGAACGAGACAGCCCGAACTCCGCCTTTTGCGCCCTTCGAATGGCTGCTGTCCGGGCGTTACTTGCGGGCGCGTCGCAAGGAAGGCTTCATTTCCGTCATCGCCGGCTTTTCGTTCCTCGGCATCATGCTCGGCGTCGCCACGCTGATCATCGTGATGGCCGTGATGAACGGCTTCCGCAAGGAACTGCTGGACAAGATCCTTGGGCTGAACGGCCACATCTTGGTGCAGCCCTTGGAATCGCCGCTGACCGACTGGAAGGACGTCGCCGAGCGCATCAGCCAGGTCGATGGCATCCGCCTTGCCGCGCCGGTTGTGGACGGTCAGGCGCTGGCATCTTCCGCCTTCAACGCCGCTGGCGTGCTGGTGCGCGGCATGCGCGCTGCGGACCTGAACAACCTCACCTCGATCGCCAAGAACATCAAGCAGGGCACGATGGAGGGGTTTGACGAGGGGCAGGGCGTCATCATCGGACGCCGGCTCGCCGATCAATTGTCGCTGCATGCCGGCGACACCATCACGCTGGTTGCGCCCAAGGGCGCGGTGACCCCGATGGGCACGACGCCGCGCATCAAGCCTTACAAGGTCGCGGCCGTGTTCGAGATCGGCATGTCGGAATATGACGCAAGCTTCGTGTTCATGCCGCTGCCGGAGTCGCAGGCCTATTTCAATCGCAAGGACGACGTAACCGCGATCGAGGTATTCACCATCAATCCCGATCGAATCGACGCGTTCCGCAAGAGCGTGACGGAGGCGGCCGGGCGGCCGGTGTTCCTGGTCGACTGGCGGCAGCGCAACTCGACCTTCTTCAACGCGCTTCAGGTCGAGCGCAATGTGATGTTTTTGATCCTGACCATGATCGTGCTGGTTGCCGCGCTCAACATCGTTTCGGGCCTGATCATGCTGGTCAAGGACAAGGGCCAGGACATAGCCATCCTGCGCACCATGGGCGCCTCGCAGGGCTCGATCATGCGGATATTCCTGATCACGGGCGCTGCGATCGGTGTGGTCGGCACGCTGACCGGATTTTTCGTCGGCATGCTGATCTGCCTGAATATCGAATCGATCCGCCAGTTCCTGTCCTGGATGACCAATACCGAATTGTTCTCGCCGGAACTCTATTTCCTCTCGCGCCTGCCGGCCGAAATCGATTTCGGCGAGACCACTGCGGTCGTGATCATGGCGCTGACACTGTCCTTCCTGGCGACGCTCTACCCGTCCTGGCGCGCCGCGCGCCTCGATCCCGTCGATGCGCTCCGGTACGAGTGAGGGCGAGATGGCCGAGGAGGCGGAAGATGTACCCGTTATCTATCTCCACGAGATAAAACGCGAGTACAGGCAGGGCGAGGCGACGCTGACTATTCTCGACGGCGCCAAGCTTGCGCTGTGGGCGGGGCAGTCGGTGGCGCTGGTGGCACCGTCGGGGTCTGGCAAATCGACGCTGCTGCACATCGCAGGCCTGCTCGAAAGTCCCGACGAGGGTGAAGTCTATGTCGCGGGCACGCCGACCTCGCAATTGTCTGACATCGACCGCACCCAGATCCGGCGCTCCGACATCGGCTTCGTCTATCAATCGCATCGGCTGTTGCCGGAATTCACCGCGCTCGAAAACGTCATGCTGCCGCAGATGATCCGCGGCCTCAAACGCTCCGAGACGATCAAGCGCTCGCAGGAGATTCTGGCCTATCTCGGCCTCGGCGATCGCACCTCGCACCGGCCGGCCGAACTCTCCGGCGGCGAGCAGCAGCGCGTTGCGATTGCGCGTGCCGTCGCCAACGCGCCGCGGGCGCTACTCGCCGACGAGCCGACCGGAAATCTCGATCCGCATACCGCCGATCACGTCTTCAAGGCGCTGATGCAACTCGTGAAGGCGACGCAGGTCGCGATGCTGATTGCCACCCACAACATGGAGTTGGCCGGCCGCATGGACCGGCGGGTGTCGCTGGTCGACGGCCGGGTCGTCGAACTCGAATAACGGCGTTCAGTAAACGTTGCGGTATCGCTTGTTGCGATATGCCGACGGTCCCTGCGCATGTGCGAAATAGGGATTGATGACGCATTGCGCCGAGCGGCCCGACGCCGACATGTTGCATTGGGGCAGCGACGTATAAGCACATTCGTAATAGGTGATCCGGCCATAGACATGCAGGCAAACCGGATAGCGGGGATCGTACGTCTGTGCTTGCGCCGGTGCAGCCGCCGATGCTGCGCCGATCGCCAGAATTGCCAAAGCCAGAATGCGCATCAGAATCTCCTTCACTGCTGCATCGGTCCGCGTGTGCTGATGGCCAGCAGACATTCGACGCAGTCCGGCGTCAAATCACGTTCACGCGCTGTAGGTGCGGGCGTCCGGAGGTTCGCCTGTGCGGAATGTCTCGGCGGCGAAAGGTGCCGCTGCTCAGTACCTGCCGTAACCGGGAGCTGGCGGCAGCGCGCGGCCGGGCAGCGGGCGATACGCGGCGGGCGGCGGTTCGCTCTCGCCAATATAATAGGGATTGGCGATGCAGGTGAGAAAGCGACCCGAGGCAGTCGCCTGGCACTGCTCGTAGCTCGTGAACGTGCAATTGCTGAGGCCCGGCTGCTCGGTGCCTTGAATGCAGAAGGGATATCGTGTGCCTACGGCTTCGGCGGGCGCAGCACCGATAGCTGCCAATCCGATCGCGGTCAGCACGGCCAGAATCGCTCTACGCATTTCGAATCTCCTTCACGGCGCATCGGCGCTTCGCGTTCCATTCTGACGACACAAGCCGCAGCTCTGCAATCCCGTCAAGCCAATCCGTCCTGCAATACCGCCGTAAAGCAAAATGTGAATTTTTTTGGGCGAGCTGCGGCGCAAAGTTTCGAAAAACGCCTGCAAGACAACATTAACTTGCGTTCGCACTGAGGCCGTTTGGTGTGGGTTGTTGCAGCGAGGTTACAGCAATTCGAGCCAACGATGCTATGAGCATGCCTCGGCCTTGGGGGCTGTCAAAAAAGGAACGGGAATAAGAATGAAGAAGGTTTTGCTTGTTACGGCCAGTCTGATCGCGCTCGGCGCGACTGCGCCGGCTGTTGCTGCTGATCTCGCTGCGCGTCCTTACACCAAGGCGCCCCCGATGGTTGCTGCGATCTATGACTGGAGCGGATTCTACATCGGTGCCAACGGCGGCTGGGGTACGAGCCGGAGCTGCTGGGACTTCCTGCCGGTTGCCGGTGGCGTTGCTAGCGAGGGTTGCCATGATGCGGATGGCGGCACGATCGGTGGCCAGATCGGCTATCGCTGGCAGGCCGGCACCTGGGTGTTCGGCGTTGAAGCGCAGGGCAACTGGGCCGACTTCCAGGGCAGCAACATCAGCGTGTTCGATCCCACGCTCCGCAACGAATCGCGGATCGATGCGTTCGGCCTGTTCACTGGCCAGGTTGGTTATGCCGTCAACAACGTCCTGTTCTACGTCAAGGGCGGTGCGGCTGTGACCTCGAACGAGTACCGTCAGTTCTTTACTGCCACGAACACGCTTGCTGCCGTCACCGGCGACGACACCCGCTGGGGCGGCACGGTCGGCGTCGGCCTCGAATACGGCTTCGCTCCGAACTGGTCGTTCGGTGTCGAGTACAATCACCTGTTCATGCAGGACCGTACCTACACCTTCACCAACCCGGCTGGCGGCTTCTTCGGCACCGACCGCATCAGTCAGGACGTCGATCTCGTCACCGCCCGTCTGAACTACAGGTTCGGCGGCCCGGCCGTCTCGCGGTACTGATCTCGCGCTACTGGCGACAACATCGAAGCCCCGGGGCATCCCCGGGGCTTTTTTGTTGGGGCGGGCGCGCCGGTTAACCAAGCCGGAATTGTCGTAAAACCCGCCGTGAGACGGGCCTTGACTCCCAGAACAAAAAAGGAACAATGTTCCTCATATGTTCTCGGACCGTAAGGAGTCGGATCATGTTGCGGATGTTCGTGGAAGAGGCGGCGGCGCTGGCGTCGATTACGCTGTTTGTCGGGATGATCGCAGTCTGGGCCCAGGTGATTCCCCATCTTTGAGGCGGGGCGGAGACCCGGCCCGATTCGGCTTGAGGGCGGGCTGGGGAAAAGCCGGATGGCGATCGCGCAGCGCGCGTTCCGCGTGGACTCCGTCCGGCCGAGGCATCACCATTGCGGCAGCGAGTCGGTGCACCCTGAGCTGCCGGCGATCGCGCCCCATCACGATGCAAGAGCCCCTTTAGCGCATGTCCAGTGCCGGATTCGTTCATCTCCACGTTCATTCGGCCTATTCGCTGCTGAAGGGCTCCATCAAGATCGCCAAACTCGGCGAACTGGCGAAAGCCGACCGCCAGCCGGCGCTGGCGCTGACCGACACCGACAACATGTTCGGAGCGCTGGAATTCTCCGACAAGATGGCCGGCTACGGCATCCAACCGATTGTCGGTTGCGAACTCGCCGTCGATTTTGGCGACCAGGATCCCAACGCGCGCAATTCGCTTGCCGCCACGCCGTCGCGAATCGTCCTGCTGGCGGCGCGCGAGCGCGGTTACCGCAGCCTGATGCGGCTGAACTCGCGGGCGTTCTTGGAAACGCCCGTCCATCAATCCCCGCACATCAAGCTCGAATGGCTGGACGGCGATGCCGAGGATTTGATCGCGCTGACCGGCGGCCCCGACGGTCCGATTTCGCTGGCGCTCAACGCCGATCACACAGCGCTTGCAGCCGCGCGCATCGACCGGCTGGCGAACCTGTTCGGCGATCGCCTCTATGTCGAATTGCAGCGCCATGGCGTCGACAAGGAGCGCCGCGTCGAGGCCGGCCTGATCGATCTCGCTTACGCCAAGGGCCTGCCGCTGGTCGCGACCAACGAGCCATATTTCGCGTCGAACGACGACTATGAAGCCCATGATGCGTTGTTGTGCATCGCCGGCGGCAAGCTGATCGCCGAGACCGACCGCGAGCAGCTCACCCCCGATCACCGCTTCAAGACCCGCGCCGAAATGGCGGTGCTGTTTGCCGACATTCCGGAAGCGCTGGCCTCCACGATCGAGATCGCCGAGCGCTGCTCGTTCCGGCCAAAAACGAGAAAACCTATCCTGCCGCGTTTCACCGTTGGTGCCGATTCGGGCTCCGACGCGGCAACCGAAGAAGCCGCCGAGCTGAAGCGTCAGGCCGAGGCGGGGCTCGCGCGCCGCCTGCAGGTTCATGGCCTGTCGCCCGGCGCGACGGAAGAGGAATACCAGAAGCGTCTCGCCTTCGAGATCGACGTCATCAACCGCATGAACTATGCGGGCTACTTTCTGATCGTCTCGGACTTCATCAAATGGGCCAAGGCCCACGATATTCCGGTCGGTCCGGGCCGCGGCTCCGGCGCCGGCTCGCTGGTCGCCTACGCGCTCACTATCACCGACCTCGATCCGATTCGCTTTGGACTACTGTTCGAGCGCTTCCTCAACCCCGAACGCGTCTCGATGCCGGACTTCGACATCGACTTCTGCCAGGACCGCCGCGGCGAGGTGATCGACTACGTGCAGCAGCGCTATGGCCGCGATCAGGTGGCGCAGATCATCACCTTTGGAACGCTGCAGGCGAGGGGCGTGCTGCGCGACGTCGGCCGCGTGCTGCAGATGCCTTACGGCCAGGTCGACAAGCTGACAAAACTGGTGCCGCAAAATCCCGCCGCGCCGGTGACGCTGGCGCAGGCGATCGAGGGTGAACCCAAGCTGCAGGCGTTCCGCGACGAGGACCCGGTGGTCGCGCGCGCCTTTGACATCGCCCAGCGCCTCGAAGGGCTGACGCGCCACGCCTCGACGCACGCCGCCGGCATCGTGATCGGCGACCGACCTTTAAGCGAACTGGTGCCGCTCTATCGCGATCCCAAATCCGACATGCCAGTGACCCAGTTCAACATGAAATGGGTCGAGCCGGCGGGGCTCGTGAAGTTCGACTTCCTCGGCCTGAAGACGCTGACCGTGCTCGACGTCGCAGTGAAGCTCCTCAGGCAACGCAACATCCATGTCGATCTGCCGACGCTGCCGATCGACGATGCGCCGAGTTACCAGATGCTGGCGCGGGGCGATGTGGTCGGCGTGTTCCAGGTGGAAAGCCAGGGCATGCGGCGGGCGCTGATCGACATGCGCCCCGACCGCTTCGAGGACATCATCGCGCTCGTGGCGCTCTATCGCCCGGGCCCGATGGCCAACATCCCGACCTATTGCGCGCGCAAGCACGGCGACGAGGAGCCTGAATATCTGCATCCGATTCTGGAGCCGATCCTGAAAGAGACATTCGGCGTCATCATCTACCAGGAACAGGTGATGCAGATCGCGCAGGTGATGGCCGGCTATTCGCTCGGCGACGCCGACCTGCTGCGCCGCGCGATGGGCAAGAAGATCCGCGCCGAGATGGAGAAGCAGCGCGCGATCTTCGTCGCCGGCGCGGTCAAGAACGGCGTGCCGAAGGGGCAGGCGGACACGATCTTCGAACTGCTCGCCAAGTTCGCCGACTACGGCTTCAACAAGAGCCACGCGGCGGCTTACGCGCTGGTGTCCTACCACACCGCCTACATGAAGGCGCATTACCCGGTGGAGTTTTTGGCGGCGTCGATGACGCTCGAACTCAACAACACCGACAAGCTCTCGGAGTTTCGCGCCGAGGCGCAGCGGCTCGGCATCAAGGTCGAAGCACCGAACATCAACCGTTCGGGCGCCACCTTCGAGGTCGGCGAGAAAACCATCTACTATGCGCTGGCGGCGCTGAAGGGCGTCGGCCTGCAGGCCGTCGAGCAGATCGTGGAGGAGCGCAAGAAGGGCGCCTTCACCTCGCTTGCGGACTTCGCCGCCCGCGTCAATCCGCGCGCGATCAACAAGCGCATCATCGAAAGCCTGGCCGCGGCCGGCGCATTCGACATGCTGGAGTCGAACCGCGCCCGTGTCTTTGCCGGGGCGGACGCGATTCTCGCCGCCTGCCAGCGCAGCCATGAAGCGGCGACGATCGGCCAGAACGACATGTTCGGCAATGCTGCCGACGCGCCGACCATCATGCTGCCGCAGATCGAGCCCTGGTTGCCGGCCGAAAAACTCCGCCGCGAATACGATGCCGTCGGCTTTTTCCTGTCCGGCCATCCGCTCGACGACTACGCCACCGTGTTGAAGCGGCTGCGGGTGCAGTCCTGGGCGGAATTCTCGCGTGCCGTGAAGACCGGTGCGACCGCGGGCAGGGTTGCGGCGACCGTGGTGTCGCGCATGGAGCGCCGCACCAAGACCGGCAACAAGATGGGCATCATGGGCCTGTCAGACCCGACCGGACATTTCGAGGCGGTGCTGTTTTCCGAGGGCCTGGCGCAATACCGCGACGTGCTGGAGCCGGGGGCGGCCGTATTGCTGCAACTCGGCGCCGAGTTGCAGGGCGAAGACGTGCGCGCGCGGGTGCTGCATGCCGAGCCGCTGGATGACGCCGCAGCCAAAACCCAAAAGGGCCTGCGGATCTTCGTTCGCGACACCAAGCCGCTGGATTCGATTGCGCGACGGCTCAACATGCCGGAAGCATCGGCGCAAAACGGTTCGGCCAGGGGCCTGCCGGCGAAGCCTGCGCCCGCGCCATCGGGCGGCGCCGATGGCGACGTCTCGCTCGTCATCATGCTCGACCTGCAGACCGAGGTGGAGATGAAGCTGCCGGGCCGCTTCAAGGTCTCGCCGCAGATCGCCGGAGCGATCAAGGCGGTTGCCGGCGTGGTGGATGTGCAGACGCTGTAGGTCGTGGCAAGGACCTGCTGCAGCGGCTGCCCCGAACTCGCAGCAGGCGCGATTGGCATTCATCAAAGGGATTGCACCCTTCAGCTCCCATTAACGCAATATGCGCCGTCGTTTGTCGGGCGCGTGGAGATACGATTGCAACCACGCGGTGTTTTGGCTAAACGGCGAGAGCATCATCGCCGTGTGGGCATGGCCAGGGGGACTTCGTGGCTGTTTCTGTTGCCAGGGTTGCGCGCGCGCTAACGTGGTTGCTGCTGTTCCTGGCCCTTGATGGCGGCACGGCGTGGACGGCGCAGGGCGCATCTTCGATCGCGGAGGGCATCTACGCCGCGGCGCCACCGCGACTGCTGCAGATTCGGACGCTGGTCGCCAATGCGGGACAGCAGGCGTCGATCGGCTCCGGCTTCCTTGTGTCCGCCGACGGGCTGGCGATCACCAATTACCACGTGGTTTCGCAGGCTGTACTCGAGCCGAAAACCTATCGGCTCGAATATACGGCGGCCGACGGCAGCCGCGGAGAGCTGAGCGTGGTGGGCGTCGACCTGCCAAACGACCTCGCGATCGTTCGTCTTGCCAAGCGTGACGCTCCATTTTTCACTTTCGACGGCGCCGCAATGGAAGGCTCGCCTTCCAAGGGCGAGCGCCTGTATTCCATGGGCAACCCGCTCGATCTCGGATTCACGATCATCGAAGGCACCTATAACGGCTTGGTAGACCGCACCTACAATGATCGTGTGCACTTCAGTGGCGCGCTCAACCCGGGCATGAGCGGCGGCCCGACCGTTTCCGCCGAGGGACAGGTCGTCGGCGTCAACGTCGCCACCCGCAGGGGCGGCCAGCTTCTCAGCTTTCTGGTACCGGCGCGCTATGCGGCGGCGCTGCTACAGCGGGTGCGCGAGCAGAAAACCCCGCCGGATCTGCGGGCCGAGGTCGGCCGACAACTCGCCGCCTGGCAGTCGGCGCTCTACAGATCGTTTGCCGAGAAGGGGTTTCGTTCGACCGCGCTCGGGCCGTATCTGGCTCCCGAGACGGTGGCGCCCTGGTTCAATTGCTGGGCGAACACCAATGCGGGCGCCACGCCCAGGCCGCGCGCCAGCATCAATTCGATCAACTGCAAGGCCGATACCGGCCTGTATGTCGCTCCCGACCTGAACACGGGAGCGATCCAGATTGATCATTCGTATGTCAAAGCCACCGAGCTCAACCAGTTCCAGCTTGCAACCCTCCTGACTCAGATGAGCCAGCCGCGGCTTGTCGGCGGCGGCCCATTCCGCAAGTGGTATACGCCGCAGCGCTGCCACGAGGATTTTGTCGGTGCCGCGGCGTCGGACCGTCCACCGCTCAGGGTTATCTGGTGCGCGCAGGCCTATCGTGAATTCGAAGGACTCTACGACGTGGCCCTGATCGCCGTGACCCAGGACCAGGGCAGCGAGGCATTGGTCTCGCGATTGAGCCTTCAGGCGGTGGGCTATGACGACGCCGTGGCGCTCGGCAAGCGCTTCCTTCAATCGGTGCAGTCGAGCAAATGATCTGGGTAGAAGTACTGTCGCGTCATCGCGATATTGCCGCGCGTTTCCGGATCGCTGCTCCGGAGGCGCGCATCGGCCGCGGCTATGACAACGACGTCATCATCGACGATCCCTATGTCGCCGCACAGCATCTGCGTGTCTTTCGCGACGAGGCCGGGCAACTCATTGCCGAGGATTTGGGTAGCACCAACGGTACGTTTCTCGACGGCGGCCGTAGCCGGGTCGCGCGCATCGTCGTTGACGGCAAACATCCAATTCGTATCGGCCAAACTTATCTGCGCATTCGCGAGATCCACCATGAGGTCGAACGCGAACGCGTCGCCCCGCTGGAGTCGCGGACCTTGCCGATCGCGGCGGCCGCGACGCTCGGCGCTTCGCTGCTGGCATTGAGCGTGCTTCAGATCTGGCTCGGTCAGACGGCCGAGCTGCGGGCTTCGAGCTATCTCACGCCGCTGCTGTGGATCGTCGCCACGGTTTTCGTATGGGCTGGCATATGGGCGCTGCTGTCGCGAGTATTTTCCGGCAGCTCGCACCTCTTGCGCAATCTGCTCATCACGCTGGCAGGCGGCCTTGCGTTCTCGCTTTACCACGAGTTTGCCCGGATTTTCGCGTTTGCGTGGACCTGGCCCGGAGCTAGCACGTACCAATACGTTGCGACGTGGTCAATCCTGGCCGCCATGTGCTTCCTGCATTTGCGCGAGGTGGGCCGAACCCGACTGAAGCTGAAGGGTGCCATCGTGGTCGCACTGCTCGTTACCGCGATTGCGTTCCAGACCTTGCAGCGGTCCGAGGCTTTTTCCGATTACGGGCGGCAGTACACCACGCACCAGCTCATGCCGCCGGCGTTCCGTGCGGTCCAGCTCACCGAGCAAGGCGTATTCTTTGGCGAGATCGCCAATCTCAAAGCAAGGCTCGACAGCGATCGCGTGCATGCCAGGCCAAACGAGGCGGTTCAGTAGCCGCCGGCGGCCGGCGCGGCGTCAGATCGCCGGAGCGATCAAGGCGGTTGCCGGCGTGGTGGATGTGCAGACGCTGTAGGGTCAACCGGCGGCGCGGATAGCGCCGTAAGTGCTATTGCAACCTCACGGTGTTCCCGGCTATGCCCTTCTGGGGAAAGTTTTGGGGGCATTATGCTGGGGCGTGGAATTGCGTTGCTGTCGGGCGCGTTAATGTTGTCGGGATGCATGACCGCCAAGGTCGGAACCGACTATGCGGCGATCTCGCAAAGGGTTGGTCCGCCGAAGCCGGGACAGTCCCGGGTGGTGGTGCTTCAGAAAAAGCGCGACGGGCTGTCCATGGCCATTTGCGCCTGTGAGGTGAGGGTAGATGGCAGTCCGATGGGCAAGGTGCTGGTCGGCACCTACGCCTATGCCGATCTCCCGGCGGGTCCGCATCAGCTAGTTGCGAGCGAAACGCTGTTTCCGGGCGAGACCAGGCGCGATTTCACCACGGCGCCCGGCCGCACCTACTTCTTTCTCGTCAAATCGAGCGCGAGGCATGATGCGGTGAGCGGAATGTCGCTGGTCGGAGGATTGGCCGGCGTGGCGGTCGCGGCTGTCGCAACGTCCGGCCACGATAATCTTGGGCCGGGCGAATTTATTCCGCTGGACGAGCCGACCGCGAGAACGATGCTCGCGGAGCTGCAGTTGGCGGATTAGACTCGACCCAACGGCCCATGCACATGCCGCCGGAACGAACACGCGCAGGCGATGGCCATCGGGCCGGCGCCCACACAGCTTGAGGCGAGATAGGACCAAGGTCGCCCTCGTTTGACCCAGATCAATTCGCTATGTCACGCCCGCCGGGTAGGCTTGCATCCACGGGAGGAACGAGCGTGGCGCAGACCACCAAACACCATGCCGATCAGGTGCAGGCGACGGTCGCGCATGGCTCGGCCGCTACATCGGCTGTAGTTGCTTCCTGGCGCCGGTCGTCCAATTTTCATCGCCTCGACCCCGCCGAATGCAATCTGCCGCGCCGGTTGAGCCAGTCCGAATTCGAATTGGCGCGCCAGCAGATCGAGCCGCTGGTTCGCGCCGCGCAATCCAATCTGGACCGGCTGTTTCTGGCCGTCGGCGGCGTTGGCTGTTGCGTTCTGCTGGCTGATCGCAACGGCGTGCCTGTCGACCGGCGCGGCGCCGCGTCCGACGACGAGACGTTCAGGGCGTGGGGTTTGTGGACCGGGACGGTCTGGAGCGAGGAGTGCGAGGGCACCAATGGCATCGGAACGTGTCTGGCCGAGCAGCGCGCGCTCACCGTCCATCGCGACCAGCACTTTTACGCGCGCAACACGCTTTTGAGCTGCACGTCGGCGCCGATCTACGACCACGAGGGCAGGCTGGCCGCAGCGCTCGACGTGTCTTCCTGCCGCGCCGACCTCACGGAAGGGTTCGTCAATCTCATTGCGGTGGCGGTCGGCGATGCCGCGCGCCGGATCGAGATGGAGAATTTCCGGCTGGCGTTTCCGAACGCCCGCTTCCTGTTTGCGCCCGACATCAATCGCGGCGGCGGCGGGCTGATCGCGGTCGATGCCGACGACCTCGTCATCGGTGCAACGCGTTCGGCGCGGCTGGCGCTCGGTGTGACGCGGGATTTTCTGAAGAAGCCGTTGCCGGCGGCGGACCTGCTCGGTGGCGCGTCGAGTCCGGCGCGCGATCTCGACCAGGCCGAGCGGGTGGCCGTGCAACGGGCACTGGCGCGCAGCGGCGGTAACGTTTCGGCCGCTGCCGAGGCGCTCGGCATCAGCCGCGCGACCCTGCACCGGAAGCTGCGGCGCCTCGACCTCCATCGCGCTCACTAGAAGGATTCTCCCGTTCGACTGTCGCAGTTCTGCGACACACGCCCACGCGATCCGGCTTCGCTGGGCAGACAGCAAAACCTGCCTTCGCCATGGTTTTTCCCGAGCGACGCATTCAGCGACGCCATAGCGAGGAACAGCCATGAACAAGGTCGAATTTTCACGAACTGCGAAGGCCCCGTTCGAAAGGCGATACGGGAACTACATCAATGGAAAATGGGCCGAGCCGCGCTCGGGCCGCTATTTCGAGAATTTCTCGCCGGTCAACGGCCGGCTGCTTTGCGAGGTCGCGCGCTCCGAAGCGCAGGACGTCGAAGACGCGCTCGACGCCGCGCACGCCGCCAAGGACGCCTGGGGCCGCACCAGCGTCGCCGAACGCGCCCTGATCCTGAACCGCATCGCCGACCGCATGGAGGAAAACCTCGATCTGCTTGCGCTCGCCGAAACCTGGGACAACGGCAAGCCGATCCGCGAGACCACCGCGGCCGACATTCCGCTCGCCATCGACCATTTCCGCTACTTCGCCGGCGCCATCCGCGCCCAGGAAGGCAGCCTTTCCGAAATCGATCACGATACCGTCGCCTATCATTTCCACGAGCCGCTCGGCGTCGTCGGCCAGATCATTCCCTGGAACTTCCCGCTGCTGATGGCGTGCTGGAAGCTGGCGCCGGCGCTGGCTGCCGGAAACTGCGTCGTGCTGAAGCCGGCCGAACAGACCCCGGCCGCGATCATGATATGGGCAGGGTTGATCGGCGACCTGTTGCCGCCGGGCGTTCTCAACATCGTCAACGGCTTCGGCCTCGAGGCTGGCAAGCCGCTGGCGTCCTCGCCGCGCATCTCCAAGATCGCCTTCACCGGCGAGACCTCGACGGGCCGGCTGATCATGCAGTATGCCAGCCAGAACCTCATTCCGGTTACCCTCGAGCTCGGCGGCAAGTCGCCCAACATCTTCTTCAAGGACGTCGCCGCCGAGGATGACGATTTCCTCGACAAGGCGATCGAAGGCTTCGTCATGTTCGCGTTCAACCAGGGCGAGGTCTGCACCTGTCCGAGCCGTGCGCTGATTCATGAGTCGATCTTCGACCGCTTCATGGAAAGGGCGTTGAAACGCGTCGAGGCGATCGTGCAGGGCGATCCGCTCGATCCGGCGACGATGATCGGCGCGCAGGCGTCATCCGAGCAGATGCACAAGATCCTGTCCTATATCGATATCGGCCGCGGGGAGGGCGCGCAGGTGCTGACGGGCGGGGCGCGCAACGAACTGCCGGGCGACCTCGCCGGCGGCTTCTACGTCAAGCCGACGGTGTTCAAGGGCAACAACAAGATGCGCATCTTCCAGGAGGAGATCTTCGGACCGGTCGTTTCGGTCACGACCTTCAAGGATGACGACGAGGCGCTCGCGATCGCCAACGACACGCTCTACGGTCTCGGCGCCGGCATCTGGAGCCGCGATGCGAGCCGGCTCTACCGCTTCGGCCGCGCCATCCAGGCGGGCCGCGTCTGGACCAATTGCTATCACGCCTATCCGGCGCATGCCGCGTTCGGCGGTTACAAACAATCGGGTGTCGGCCGCGAGACCCACAAGATGATGCTGGACCACTACCAGCAGACCAAGAACCTCTTGGTCAGCTACAGCCCGAAGAAGCTCGGCTTCTTCTGACAGCCTTCTGAGTTGGGCGACGGCGTTGCGCGGGGGCACTTCAACCTCGCGCAACGATGCGTTTCGCGAATTCAAGAAGTTGTCATTGCCTTTTTCGATGCCGACCTACGCGAAACCGTCATATAATCGAGTCGAGGGGGAACTGTGCTGCATCACGGGAGTATTACCTGAAATCGCAGTTACGGAGGTCCGCCATGAAAGTCAAAGACGCGATGCACAAGGGCGTCGACTGGGTAAACCCCGATACGCCTATCACTGAAGTCGCGAAGCTGATGCGAGAACATGACATCGGCTGCATTCCGATCGGAGAGGACGACCACCTGGTCGGGATGGTCACCGATCGCGACATCGTTTGCAAAGGGCTTGCGGACGGCAAGTTCGACCCCAGCCGTGCGCAGGCGCGCGACGTAATGACCGAAGGCATCCATTGCTGCCGCGAGGACGATGACCTTGCCAAGGCCGTCCATCACATGGAGACGCTGCAGGTCCGCAGGTTGCCGGTGATCAACAAGAGCAAGCGGATGGTCGGAATGATCAGCCTGGGCGACGTCAGCCGTGCGGCGCCCAATGATTTGCTGGCCGGGTGCGTGAAGAGCGTTGCCGCCCATCACTGACGCGCGGCAGCCCTCGCGCTAGAGCCTTTCGGTTCTGATTGAATCAGAACCGGGCTCTAGGTTCTTGTTTTGACGCGTTTTCCTGACGCGAACCGGTGTCCACCCCGGATCAAGTCCGGGGCAGGCTTTTGCTTGAAAACGCTCTAACGAGTAGAGCCCGCGTCGAAATCGACGCGGGCAGTCGTCAGGATCGAGCGGCCTCAATCGTGCGTGCTGAAGTGGCCGCGCCAGGCCTTGGCGTTGAGTCGCGCGAATTGCTCGCCGTCCATGCGGATCAGCGTCGCGTGATCGCCGGCCTCCATGTAGATTTCCCGTCGCGGGTCGATGCTGTCGTCGACGATGACGTCGAGCCCATAGCACTCGCCAACCGGCGGGATGGCTCCAATGTCGCAGTCGACAAACAGCTCCGCGATCTCTTTTTCGTTGGCCAGGTCGACCTTGTGGCCGAGCTGACTTTTCAGGGTCGACAGATGCAGGTGATGGGAGGCCGGAAGAACGGCCATCATGTAGCCGCCGTCACGGCGCAGCACGACGGCCTTGGCCAGCGCATCTCCCGGCACGTGGCAGGCTTCTGCTGTGCGTGTCGATGACTTCGTGGGGGCATGAGGGATCACGTCGTAGGTGACGCTTTGATCCAGGTATTTCTGCAGGGTTGGGGCGACGGTCATGACGATTTCCTCCATTGCATGGGCATTCCGCACACCGGGAGGAACTCGCGCAGTCGCCTCACGATGCGGGCGAACACGATTAGGGTGAAAGGATACGCCCGCCGGGCGGCCGCGACAATGCGAATCTCCGTGCCGGAACCGGGCGGAGCAGGAATCCGGGCTCGATTTGACTTGCAGCATGCCTTGCTGAGAGCGCATTTATTCAAGAAAGGTTCAGCTTAACGCGCGTCTCATACAGCGCGGGCGGCGACAGGGTGGGATGCCATGCGGGTAGCAAGAAGTTTGTCGATCCTCTCGGTGTGTCTCGTCGCGATGTCCGGACTGGCCGGTCATTTGAGCTCCGCCGCTGCGCAACAGCAGGAAAAGCGCATCGCGCTGGTGGTCGGCAATGCCGCCTATGCAAAATCGCCGCTGGCAACCGCGGCCAACGATGCCGGCCTGATCGCCCAAACCTTGCAAGCGGCGGGATTCGACGTGATCGGCGCCCGCGACCTCGATGGCGACACGCTGCGCAAGAGTTTCCGCGACTTCATCCAGAAGGCCGAAAGCTCGGGGCCGGACACGGTCGCGATGGTCTATCTGGCCGGTTACGGGCTGCAATTGGCCGGCGAGAACTATTTCGTGCCGGTCGATTCCGCGATCAACCGGGATACCGACGTTCCGACCGAGGCGTTGCGGACCGGCGACTACATCCGCCAACTCGTTTCGCTACCGTTGAAGGCCGGAATCGTCGTGCTGGACGCGGCGCGGCAGCAGCCGTTCATCGAGGG
Source organism: Bradyrhizobium sp. AZCC 1719 (assembly GCF_036924525.1). NCBI lineage: Bacteria > Pseudomonadati > Pseudomonadota > Alphaproteobacteria > Hyphomicrobiales > Nitrobacteraceae > Bradyrhizobium > Bradyrhizobium sp. AZCC 1719. The sequence goes on from NZ_JAZHRU010000001.1 coordinate 5,124,029, forward strand.
ACAGATCGCAAGCGGTCTCGCTCTGGTCGAGGCTGATCCGCATATGCTGATCGCGTTCAACGCGGCGCCCGGAACGGTAGCGCCTGCCGAGCAGGGACCGTACGGCATCTACGCCCAGTCGCTGGCCGAGATGATCCGGACCGGTGGATTGCCGCTGCCGGAGGTCTTCAATCGCCTGCGGCTTCGCGTCAACGAAGCCAGCAAGGGCGCCCAGGTGCCCTGGGACAGCCAGAAGGTCGACGCTAGCTTCACGTTCTTTGAGCGCTCACCGGATGCGCCCGCCCCGGCGCCGCCGGATCAGGCCGCCGCCATCCGCAGCAAACCGATCCGTGATCTCGGCGCGCAGGACGCTTACGCCGCGGCGCTGGAGCGCGACACGTTGCCGGCCTATGAGGATTTTCTCGCCGCCTATCCCGACGATCCCATGGCAAAGCGGGTGAGGGCGATCGCGGCGGCGCGGCGCGAAGCGATCACCTGGCGCCGCACCTACCGCGCCGACACCCCGAACGCCTATTGGTCGTATCTGCAACGCTACCCGCGCGGGCCTCATGCGGCCGACGCGCGCCGCCGGCTGGTCATTCTCACTGCGCCGGTCGAGCCGCCGCCGACATTCGATGTGATCGATTACGACGTGCCGCCGCCGCCGCCGGACGAGTTCATCTATGTCGATCGTCCGGTGCTGGCCTTCGACGATCCCGAGTTCGATTTTGTCCCGCCGCCACCGGCGCCGGTCTACTACCTGCCGCCGCCGCCGGACGATTTCGTCGTGCTGGAGCCGCCACCACCGCCGATCGGGCTGTTCATCCTGCCGCAGCCGATCTTTGTGCCGATACCGGTCTATGTGAGGCCGCCGCGCTATGTCGCGCCGCCGCCGAACAACATCATCTTTGCCAACATCCACAACCGGACCGTGATCAACAACGTCATCAACAGGCCGCAGCCCGCTTTGCCTGCGGCGGGACTTGGCGACAGGGGACGTCCCGGCTCCCCGGCGGCGATGGTTAGGCCGGGGCAGGGAAGTGCCACGCCGACGCTGCCTCCTGCCGTGGCGCAACGGGCCACGCTGATCCAGCAGGGCAAAGCGCCGGTGCCGCCAAGTGCCGCGATCAATCCTGCCGTGAGGACCGGTTTACCCGGCGCACCGGCCGCCGGGCAGACCGGACGGCCGGGCGCGGTGCAGCCGGCGAACGCACCAGCCGCGCTGCCGTCGACACAGCCCCCGCCGAGGACCAACGCCCTGCCGGTTCCGGGCGCCAGGGGCGCGCCACCCACGCCCCCAAGCGCCGCCGTCAATCCGAACGCAAGGCCAGCGCCGGGTGCGTCGCGCCTGGGAACAGCGGCGCCCACCGCGCCATCAAGGCCGGCTGCTGCGGTTGCGCCAAAACCTCAACTGCAACCCGAGCTGCGGCGTGGCACGCCACCGTCTGCAGTGAATGTGGCAAGGCCCCCGCCACCGCCGGCAGCGCGTGTAGCTCCGGCACCGCCCCCGCCCAGGATGGCCGCGCCGCCTCCACCGGCGAGAATGGCCGCACCGTCGCCTCCACCCAGGATGGCTGCGCCGCCGGCCCCTCCGCCGCGGATGGCTGCACCGCCGGCACCGCCGCCGCGCATGGCCGCACCCCCATCGCCGCCGCCGCGGATGGCCGCGCCGCCACCGCCTCCACCAAGGATGGCCGCACCACCCCCGCCACCCGCGCGTATGGCCGCGCCACCGCCGGCGATGGCTGCACCGCGTGCGGCGCCGGCTCCGGCGGCCGCGGCCAGGGGGTGCCCGCCGGGGCGATGCTGATTGTTAGCCGGCCAGATCCCCCGGGTCTGGCCGGAGCGGCCCTAAAACGCTGATCTGGAAGACCGAAAAACCGGCCGTATTTCCTTGCTTCCGGCTGGAATCCGGCTATATAGCGCGCCATCTCACACGGAAACATGGCTCTCAAAGGCCGTCCGGTGGCAACCGGGCCAGTCAGGCTCGTTTGCTCACACGTTTCCGGAGGAACCAACCGGAGAACTACTACTATGGCGCTACCCGATTTCTCTATGCGTCAGCTCCTCGAAGCTGGCGTCCACTTTGGCCACCAATCGCACCGCTGGAATCCGAAGATGGCGGATTACATTTTCGGTGCCCGCAACAACATCCACATCATCGACCTCGCCCAGACCGTGCCGATGCTTCATCGCGCGCTGCAGGCGGTTTCCGACACGGTTGCCAAGGGCGGCCGCATCCTGTTCGTCGGCACCAAGCGCCAGGCGCAGGACGGCGTTGCCGAGGCGGCCAAGCGCTCGGCGCAGTATTTCGTCAATTCGCGCTGGCTCGGCGGCACGCTGACCAACTGGAAGACGATTTCGGGATCGATCAAGCGCCTGCGTCACCTCGATGAGGTGCTGTCGTCGGGCGAGGCCAACTCCTACACCAAGAAGGAGCGGCTGACGCTGCAGCGCGAGCGCGACAAGCTCGACCGCTCGCTCGGCGGTATCAAGGACATGGGCGGTCTTCCCGACATGATCTTCGTGATCGACACCAACAAGGAAGACATCGCGATCCAGGAAGCGCAGCGGCTCAACATTCCCGTTGCCGCGATCGTCGACACCAACTCGGACCCCAAGGGCATCACCTTCGTGGTGCCGGGCAATGACGACGCCGGCCGCGCCATTTCGCTGTATTGCGACCTGATTGCCCGCGCCGCCATCGACGGCATTTCGCGCGCGCAGGGCGACTCCGGCATCGATATCGGCGCCGCCGTTCAGCCGGTCCGCGAGGAAGTTCCGGCAGCGCCCCAGCCGACCGGCTTCCAGGGACTGGCCGGTCCGCGCGGCACCGCCGACAACCTCAAGAAGCTCACCGGCGTGTCGGGTACGATCGAGAAGAAGCTCAACGACCTCGGCATCTTCCATTACTGGCAGCTTGCCGAACTCGACCACGACACCGCGCACAAGATCGGTGAAGAGGTTGGTCTTCCGAGCCGGGCCGATGCCTGGGTCGCCCAGGCCAAGACGCTGACCGCGGAAGCGGAATAATTGGTTCGCCGCGTGGCCGGGTCTTCCGGCCGCCGGTCCTGCTCCCCAGATACGGCATTCCCTGTAGCTGACGACGGCACGGCGCAAAGCGCGCGCCGCGCCCGCAGCTCACAGGCAAGAAGGATATTCGACGATGGCAACGATCACTGCGGCAATGGTCAAGGAACTGCGCGAGTCGACTGGCGCAGGCATGATGGACTGCAAGGCAGCGCTCACCGAAACCGCGGGCGACATGCAGGGTGCCCAGGACTGGCTGCGCAAGAAGGGCCTCTCGAAGGCCGCGAAGAAGGCCGGCCGCGTCGCGGCCGAAGGCCTGATCGGCGCGGTCACCTCGGGCGTCAAGGGCGTCGTGGTCGAAGTCAATTCCGAGACGGATTTCGTCGCCCGCAATGAGCAGTTCCAGGGTCTCGTCAAGATGATCGCGCAGGTCGCGCTTGACGTTGGCGCCGACGTCGAGAAGATCAAGGCGGCGAAGGTCGGCAGCGTCACGGTCGAAACCGCGATTTCGGACGCGATCGCCACCATCGGCGAGAACATGACGCTGCGCCGTGCCGCCTCACTCGAGGTCGGCAAGGGCGTGGTGTCGAGCTACATCCATGGCGCCGTAATCGATGGCGCCGGCAAGATGGGCGTGCTGGTCGCGCTTGAATCAACCGGCAAGACCGATGAACTCGCGCATCTCGGACGTCAGCTTGCGATGCATGTGGCTGCGACCAATCCGCAGGCGCTGGATCCGTCCGGCCTCGACCCCGAGATCGTGAAGCGCGAAAAGGACGTGCTGGCCGACAAGTATCGCCAGCAGGGCAAGCCGGAAAACGTGATCGAGAAGATCGTCGAGTCCGGCCTGAAGACCTATTACAAGGAAGTCTGTCTGTTGGAGCAGGCGTTCATCCACGACGAAAAGGGCAAGTCGGTCGCGCAAGCTCTGAAGGAAGCCGAAGGCAAGATCGGCGCGCCTGTGAAGATTGCCGGATTTGTGCGCTATGCTCTCGGCGAGGGAATCGAAAAGCAGGAATCCGATTTCGCAGCCGAAGTCGCGGCGGCCAGCGGCAAGAAGTAACCGCTGCGGTCACAGTCTTCCGGCGCAAATGCGCCGGAAGTCGCCTGCGCGGGAGAGGGAAGCGTAAGCAATGGCTGAGCCGGTCTATCGTCGCGTCGTGATCAAGCTCTCAGGCGAGTATCTCGCAGGTGGCCATTTCTTCGGCATCGACCAGCCTACCGTTGACCGCATCGCCGACGACCTGATCGCGGCCCACAAGCTCGGCGTCGAGGTGGCCGTCGTGATCGGTGGCGGCAACATCGTTCGCGGCGTGGAGGTGTCCTCGCGCGGCGTTTCGCGCCCGACCGGCGACACCATGGGCATGCTCGCCACCGTGATGAACTGCCTGGCGCTGGAGGCTGCCATCGAGCGCAAGGGGGCGCCGGCGCGGACCCTGTCGGCGTTCGTAATGCCTGAGATTTCCGAGGTCTTCACCCGCACTGCAGCGCACAAATATCTCGCGGATGGACGAATCGTCCTGCTCGGTGGTGGAACCGGCAATCCATTCTTCACCACCGACACCACGGCGGTGTTGCGGGCGGCCGAGATCGGCGCGCAGGCGGTGCTCAAAGCCACCAATGTCGACGGCGTTTACAGCGCCGACCCCAAAAAGGACCCGTCCGCCAAGCGTTTTGATCGGCTGACGCATTCGCAGGCGATCGCCGGCGACTACAAGGTGATGGACGCGACTGCATTCGCGCTTGCCCGCGAGACGTCACTGCCTATCATCGTATTCTCGATCGCCGAGCCGGGTTCGATCGGCGCGATCCTGCGCGGGACCGGCCACGGCACGGTGGTTGCCGGCTGATAGGCCGGTTGCAGTTTCGAACCGCGGCTTCAAGACGCCAGCGGCTGGTTTCCAAGGAGGGGAGAGCGTTATGCCCACGCCCGGTTTTGACATCAACGAATTGAAGCGCCGCATGCAAGGCGCCACCCATGCGCTCAAGCACGAGCTCGGTGGCTTGCGGACCGGCCGCGCGGCGGCGTCCATGCTGGAGCCGGTGCAGGTCGAGGCTTACGGCTCGCACATGCCGCTCAACCAGCTCGCCACCGTCAGCGTGCCCGAGCCGCGGCTGCTTTCCGTCCAGGTGTGGGATAAGTCGATGGTGAAAGCCGTGGAGAAGGCGATCGTCGATTCCAATCTCGGCCTCTCGCCCGCGACCGAAGGGCAGGTGCTGCGCCTGCGGATTCCCGAGCTTAACGAGGAACGGCGCAAGGAACTGGTGAAGGTCGCGCATAAATACGCCGAGGCGGCCAAGGTTGCCGTTCGCCACGTCCGTCGCGACGGCCTGGATATCGTCAAGAAGCTCGAGAAGAATCACGAGATTTCCGAAGACGATCAGGAGCGGCTCGCCAACGAGGTGCAGAAGGCGACCGACGGAACGATTGCGGAAATCGATCAGTTGCTGGCGGCGAAGGAAAAGGAAATCCTCACCGTTTGATGGCAACGTTTAAGAGTTGAGACTGGCCCTGGAATTCAGATAATGCCGAACGCCGCCGCCCCCGCTACGGAAGGACCGGATCGCTCCGTCCCGTTGCATGTGGCGATCATCATGGACGGAAATGGGCGCTGGGCGGCAGCGCGCGGCTTGCCGCGCGCCGAAGGCCACCGCCGCGGCGTCGAGGCGCTACGCCGCGTCGTTCGCGCCGCCCATGAACTCGGCGTGCTCTATCTGACGATCTTTTCGTTCAGCTCTGAAAACTGGTCGCGGCCGGCGACCGAAATCGGCGATCTGTTCGGATTGCTCCGCCGCTTCATCCGCAACGATCTGGCGACGCTGCACCGCGACGGCGTGCGCGTGCGCGTGATCGGCGAACGAGAGGGGCTGGAGCCCGATATCTGCACGCTCTTGAACGAGGCCGAGGAACTGACGAGAGGCAACACCAAGCTCAATCTCGTGGTCGCGTTCAATTACGGATCGCGCCAGGAAATCGCCGGCGCTGCCCAACGGCTGGCGCGTGAAGTCGCGGAGGGCAAGCGCGATCCCGCCTCGATCGATGCCGATACGCTCGGCCGCTATCTCGATGCACCTGACATTCCCGATCCCGACCTGATCATCCGCACCAGCGGCGAACAGCGGCTGTCGAACTTCCTGATGTGGCAGGCGGCCTATAGCGAACTTGTGTTCGTGCCGATCCACTGGCCGGATTTCGACAAGGCCGCGCTCGAAAGCGCCATTGCCGAATATGCGAGACGGGAACGCCGCTTCGGCGGTCTGGTTGCGAAAACCGGATCGTGACCGACCCCGAGCCCTCGCCGGCGGCAGCAAGCGCGCCCGATTCGCGCAATCTGGTGATGCGGATCGCCGCCGCCGCGGTGTTGATCCCGCTTGCGGTCGCCATTGCCTATGCGGGCGGTTGGCTGTGGGCCGCGCTGGTGACGCTGGCGGCCGTCGGCCTGTTCGTCGAATGGCTCGCGATCGTGGGCCTCGCCGGGGCAACGCGTGTGATCGTCCCGGGCGTGGCCGCGCTTGCGCTCGGCGGGGTTTGCTTTGCGCTCGGCCGGCTCGATGCCGCCCTGATCGTGCTCGGCATCGGCTTTGTAGCGGTCGTGTCAATCGCGCCGGAGCGGCGGAACTGGGCGGCGGCCGGATTTCTGTACGCGGCGGCGGCCGAGATTGCCTCGGTGCTGGTGCGTCTGGATTCCGTGAAGGGTTTTGCCGCCCTGATGTTCGTGCTGCTGATCGTGTGGGTGACCGATAGTGGCGGCTATTTCGCGGGCCGCGGTATTGGCGGACCGAAACTGTGGCCGCGCGTCAGCCCGAAAAAGACCTGGGCCGGCGCCGTCGGCGGGTTTGCCGCCAGTCTGGCCGTGGCAGGCGGATTTGTCGCCTTCGGTCTCGGTAAGATGGGACCGCTATTGATGCTTTCGGCGGCCCTTTCGGTGGTTTCGCAGCTCGGCGACCTCTTCGAATCCGCCGTGAAGCGCCGTTTTGGCGTAAAGGACTCAAGTCACATCATTCCCGGCCACGGCGGACTAATGGATCGTCTGGACGGGTTTGTCGCAGCCGTTGTCGTGGCGGCACTTTTCGGCTTTCTGCGGGCCGGCGCCGATGGCGTCGGTCGCGGTCTTATGGTTTGGTGAAACGATGAGCGCAGTTCCATTGCGTAACAACAAGGCCGCTTGGTCGGATGCGCGCACCGTCACGGTGCTCGGCGCCACCGGCTCCATCGGCGACAGCACCATGGATCTGCTGCGCGGCGCGCGCGACCGCTATCAGGTCGAGGCGCTGACTGCGAATTCCAATGTCGAAGCGCTGGCCAGGCTCGCGAAGGAATTCGGCGTACGATTCGCGGCGATCGCCGACCCCGCGCGGCTTGGCGAACTGAAGGATGCGCTGGCAGGCACGAATATCGAATGCGGCGCCGGCGAAAGCGCGATCATCGAGGCCGCGGCGCGTCCCGCCGACTGGGTGATGGCGGCGGTGAGCGGCGCGGCCGGGCTGAAGCCCGCGCTCGCTGCGGTCGACCGCGGCGCCGCCGTCGCATTGGCGAACAAGGAATGCCTGGTGTGTGCCGGCGATTTCTTCATGCAGCGCGCGGCGAAGGCCGGCGCCTGCATCCTGCCGGCGGATTCCGAACACAACGCGCTGTTTCAGGCGCTCTCTTCCGGCAATCGCGAGGAATTGGTGCGCGTGATCATCACCGCATCCGGTGGCCCGTTCCGCACCTGGGCGCCGGCCGACATCGAGCAGGCGACGCTTGAGCAGGCCTTGAAGCATCCGAACTGGAGCATGGGCCAGAAGATCACCATTGATTCGGCCTCGATGATGAACAAGGGCCTCGAAGTCATCGAAGCCTCCTATCTGTTCGCGCTCTCGGCTGACGAGATCGACGTCCTCGTGCATCCGCAGTCGATCATCCACGGCATGGTCGAATTCTCCGATCGCTCTGTGGTTGCGCAGCTTGGCGCGCCCGACATGCGCATCCCGATCGCGCACTGCCTTGGATGGCCCGATCGAATCGTTGGCCCGTCGGCCAGGCTGGACCTCGCAAAAATCGGCCAGCTCACGTTCGAGGCGCCGGACTTCGAGCGGTTCCCGGGCTTGCGGCTGGCCTACGAGGCGTTACGTACAGGACGTGGCGCGACCACGGTATTCAATGCCGCCAATGAGGTGGCGGTGGCGGCGTTCATTGCCGGAAAGATCAAATTCGGATCGATCGCGCGCCTCGTCGAAGCCACCATCAACGACTGGATTCGTGCCGGGAACCTTGCGCCTTTGAGCTCGGCCGACGACGCGATCTCCGTTGACCATAACGCGCGAAATCGAGCCGCCTCCCTATTGCCTCAAATTGCCTTAAAGGCATCCTAGAGGGTTGGGGACGGAGCCATCGGCTCTTGTCGAGGGGAATCTGATGTCAGAGTTTTTTCTAAGCAGTTTCAGTACGTTGGGCCACGGGCTCATCGGCTACATCATTCCCTTTTTGTTCGTTCTGACCATCGTCGTGTTCTTCCATGAATTCGGCCACTTCCTGGTCGCCCGCTGGGCGGGCGTGAAGGTGTTGACGTTCTCGCTCGGGTTCGGGCCGGAACTTGCCGGCTTCAACGACCGTCACGGCACGCGCTGGAAGATCTCCGCGATCCCGCTAGGCGGCTACGTGAAGTTCTTCGGCGACGAATCGGAAGCCTCGACGCCGGCATCGGCCGAATCGCTCGCCCGCATGAGCGACGAAGAGCGCGCGGGCAGTTTCCATCACAAGAAAGTCGGCGCGCGTGCAGCCATCGTGGCCGCCGGTCCGATCGCGAATTTCATTCTGGCGATCGTCATTTTCACCTGTCTCTTCACCTTCTTTGGCAAGCCGAGCACGACGGCACGCGTCGACAAGATCGAAGCCAGCAGCGCCGCCGAGCGGGCGGGCTTTCAGGTCGGCGATGTCGTCACCGCCATCGACGGCAAGAAGATCGGCAGTTTCTCCGACATGCAGCGCTTCGTGAGCGTTCGCGCCGGCGAGACCATGACCTTCACCGTCAAGCGGGGTGATTCCACGCTTGAATTGAAGGGCACGCCGGAACTGCGCGAAGTGAAGGATCCGTTCGGAAATACCCAGCGGCTCGGGATTCTCGGCATTACCCGTGCGACCTCGCCGGGCGAGGTGACCACCGAGAAGGTCGATCCGGCGACCGCATTCTGGCTCGGAATCAAGGAAACCTGGTTCGTCATCGAGCAGACGCTCGCCTATATCGGCAACATTTTTACCGGCCGGGCGAGCGCGGACCAGATCGGCGGGCCGATCCGGATCGCGCAGATTTCGGGGCAGGTGGCCACCTTGGGAATCATTCCGCTGCTGCATCTGGCGGCGGTGCTGTCCATTTCGATCGGGCTATTGAATTTGTTCCCGGTGCCCTTGCTCGATGGCGGTCACCTTATGTTCTACACGGCCGAGGTGCTCCGCGGGCGTCCATTGTCGGAAAAATCCCAGGAATACGGGTTCCGAGTCGGGCTGGTTCTGGTCCTGATGCTGATGGTCTTCGCCTTCTATAACGACTTCCATCAGGTGCCCTGGCTGAAGGGGCTGTTCGGCAGATCGTAGAAGCGGCTTTTTTATGACGTTGCCCTTTGGCAACGTCTTGGAATGAAATTGGAATCGCATCGCGATGTCTGGTTTGCCCCCCTGTCGAAATTGGCTACAAGCAATGCAACTTTGGGATTCTGCCGGTTCGTAGGGGTACGAGCCGGCAGTGCAATGACGAGGGCGCGTTGCGCATGATGTTGGGAATGCGAGTGCGGGGGGGTCTGCTGGCCGCTCTGATCATGGTGGCCGCGCCGATGGGGGGCGCGTTGGTGTCTGTGCCGGCTGCGGCCCAGACCGCGGCGTCGATCGTCGTTGAAGGGAACCGGCGTGTCGAGGTCGAGACCATTCGCTCCTATTTCAAGCCAGGCCCTGGCGGCCGCCTCGGGCAGGCCCAGATCGACGATGGCCTGAAAGCGCTGATCGAGACCGGCCTGTTCCAGGACGTGCGAATTAACCAGGTCGGCGGCCGGCTGGTCGTGACGGTCGTCGAAAACGCCGTGATCGGGCGCATCGCCTTCGAAGGTAACAAGAAGGTCAAGGACGAGCAGCTTTCGGCTGAAATCCAGTCCAAGCCGCGCGGTACTTTCTCGCGCCCGATGGTTCAGTCGGACGCCCAGCGCATCGCCGAAATCTACCGGCGCTCCGGCCGCTATGACGTTCGCGTCACTCCGGAAATCATCGAGCAGCCGAACAACCGCGTCGACCTGATCTTCACGATCACCGAAGGCAGCAAAACCGGCGTCAAGTCGATCGAATTCATCGGCAACGTCGCCTATTCGTCCTATCGCCTGAAGGACGTCATCAAGACGCGCGAATCGAACCTTCTGAGCTTCCTCGGCGGCGCCGACGTCTACGATCCCGACCGGGTCGAGGCGGACCGCGATCTGATTCGCCGCTTCTACCTCAAGAACGGTTACGCCGACGTGCAGGTGGTCGCCGCGCTGACCGAGTATGACCCCGACAAGAAGGGCTTCCTCGTCACCTTCAAGATCGACGAGGGGCAGCAATATCGCGTTGCCTCCGTCGATTTCCAGACCTCCATCCCGACCCTCGACGCTGCCTCGATGCGCGGCTTCTCGCGCGTCAGCGTCGGCTCGGTTTACAATGCCGAGGCGCTGGAGAAATCCGTCGAGGAAATGCAGATCGAGGCTTCACGGCGCGGCTATGCCTTCGCCGTGGTGCGTCCGCGCGGCGATCGCAATTTCGAGCAGCACACCGTTTCGATCGTGTTTGCCGTCGACGAAGGCCCGCGAACCTATATCGAGCGCATCAACGTCCGCGGTAACACCCGTACCCGCGACTACGTGATCCGCCGCGAGTTCGACCTGTCCGAAGGCGACGCCTACAACCGCGCGCTCGTCGACCGCGCCGAGCGCCGGCTGAAGAACCTCGACTTCTTCAAGAGCGTGAAGATCCTGACCGAGCCCGGCTCGTCGACCGATCGCGTGATCCTGGTCGTCGATCTCGAAGAAAAATCGACCGGCGACTTCTCGGTGTCGGGCGGCTATTCGACCACGGACGGCGCGCTGGCCGAAGTCAGTATCTCCGAGCGCAACTTCCTCGGCCGCGGCCTGTATGCGAAGGCTGCCGTGACCTACGGTCAGTACGCGCGCGGCGGTTCGCTGTCGTTCGTCGATCCCTATTTGCTGGACTATCGTGTCGCGCTCGGCCTCGATCTGTTCTACCGCGAGCAATTGGCCAACAGCTACATCGCCTATGGCACCAAGACGCTTGGCTTCAGCCCGCGGCTCGGCTTCACCTTGCGCGAAGATCTCGCGCTGCAGTTGCGTTATTCGATCTATCAGCAGGAAATCTCACTGCCGGATGCCCTGCGGAATTGTAACAACCTTCAGACCCTGCCAGACGGTTCGCCGAATCCGCTGTTCAACCCCAGCCCGGCATTTGCGGCGACGACGGGGATCGATCTGACTTCGACCAATGGTCTTGGATGTTATTTTGACGGCGAAGCTTCGCTGCCGGTTCGCAGGGAATTGCAGGGCGGCAAGGCGCTGACCTCGTCGGTTGGCTATTCGCTGAACTACAACACGCTGGACAACAACAAGAACCCGACCGACGGCCTGCTGATCGACTGGAAGCAGGACTTCGCTGGCGTCGGCGGCGACGTGAAGTACATCAAGTCCGCGATCGACCTGAAGTACTACAGCCCGCTGGTTGCCGATATCGTCGGCCTGATCCATCTCCAGGGCGGCATGCTCAACCAGTTCGGCGGCAGCGAACTGCGCATGCTGGATCACTTCCAGATGGGTCCGAACCTGGTGCGCGGTTTTGCACCGAACGGTATCGGTCCGCGCGATTTGAACCCGTTCGGCACGCGTGACGCGCTCGGCGGCACCAAGTACTGGGGCGCTTCGTTCGAATTGCAGATGCCGTTCTGGTTCCTGCCGAAGGAAGTCGGACTCAAGGGTTCGATCTATGCCGACGCCGGCGGACTCTTTGACTACAAGGGACCGACGACGTGGGCTCAGACGGCCGAACTCACCACCACGGCCAACTCGAATTGCACACCGTCGACGGTTAATCCGGCTTCAGCTGGAACCTGTACGGGCTTGGTATATGACAACGGCAATGTGGTTCGCACCTCGGTGGGTGTCGGCTTGATCTGGGCCTCGCCCTTCGGTCCGCTGCGCTTCGACTATGCGGTTCCGCTTACGAAGGGCCAGTTTGACCGCGTGCAGGAATTCAAGTTTGGCGGTGGCACATCGTTCTGAGGTGTCTTGAAGCGCAATGGACTAAGGTCCACGTGACGAGAACACCAAGGAGTAAGAGGAGGGTTCGGCTTCGCTTCTTCGGAGCCGGCTCTCCGGTGTGAATGGCGGCCGGACTGCGACGGGTGAAATGGCGCAGCCGATATTCTTCAAACAACCCCCTTCCTCAACGCTGGCCGAGCTGGCCGCGTTGACAGGAGCGGTATTGGTCGACCCTGCGCGGGACGGTGATGTGATCAGGGGCCTCGCTTCGCTCGACGAAGCCGGTCCGATGCATCTGGCGTTCTTCGACAATCTCAAATACGCCGATCAGCTCAAGGCGACCAAAGCCGGCGCTTGCCTGGTCAGCCCGCGTTTCGAGGCCCAGGTGCCCGCCCACGTGGCGGTGCTGCGGGCGGCCCAGCCGTTCCGCGCCTTCGTGAAGCTGGCGCGCGAGTGGCACGCCGATGCGCTCCGCCCGCAATCCTGGTTCGACAATGACGGCATCGCGCCATCGGCGATCATCGACCCGTCCGCCCATCTCGAGGACGGCGTCATCGTCGATCCGCTCGCCGTGATCGGCCCGCGGGTCGAGATCGGCACTGGCACCGTAATCGGTGCCGGCGCGGTGATCGGCGCCGACGTCAAAATCGGCCGCGACTGCAATGTAGGCGCGCGCACGGCGATCCAGTTCGCCCTGATCGGCAATAACGTCCTGATCCATCCCGCCTGCAGCATCGGCCAGGATGGTTATGGCTTCATTTTCTTCGGCCCTGAGGGCCATCTGAAGGTGCCCCAGACCGGCCGCGTCCTGATCCAGAACGATGTCGAAATCGGCGCCGGCACCTGCATCGACCGCGGCAGCCTGCGGGATACGGTAATCGGCGAGGGCACCAAAATCGACAATCAGGTCCAGATCGGCCACAATGTGACCATCGGCAGGCACTGCCTGCTCGCGGCCCAGATCGGGCTCGCGGGCAGCCTGACGATCGGTGACAACGTCGCACTGGGTGCCAAGGTGGGCATCAACAACCACCTCAAGATCGGCGATGGCGCGCAGGTGACGGCGATGAGCGGGGTCAAGGACGACATTCCACCCAACGGCCGCTGGGGTGGTTTCTTTGCAAAGCCGACCAAGCAGTGGTTCAAGGAGATTATTGCAGTGGAGCGGCTGGTGCAGGGTGGCACAGTCGATCCGAAAGGCGAAGGGCGCGAGTGATGGAGGAGGCACCGGTCAGGTTTGAGCTCGTGGATATCAACGAGATCCTCAAGACGCTTCCGCACCGCTATCCAATGCTGCTGATCGATCGGGTCATCAAGATCCGGACCGATTACAGCGGTATCGGCATCAAGAACGTTACCTTCAACGAGCCGCCGTTTCTCGGCCATTTCCCCGAACGTCCGGTCTATCCCGGCGTGATGATGATCGAGGCCATGGCGCAGACTGCCGGCGTGATCGGCATCAAGTCGGTCGAGGGCACCGAAAAGCCGCGCGCGGTTTATTTCCTCACCATCGACAAGTGCAAATTCCGCAAGCCGGTGATGCCCGGCGACACCATCGAGTACCACATGCGCTCAATCGGCCGCCGCAAGGCGATGTGGTGGTTTCACGGCGACGCCAAGGTAAATGGTGCCGTGGTTGCGGAAGCCGACGTCGGCGCGATGCTGACTGATTGAATCTGATTGCATCTACCCCGCCACACAACTGACGTCTTCCTGATGTCTTTGTTCAATCCTTGGTAGTGGAAACCCATTTTCGAGGTCGATTGACGAAATTTGCTGATTAGACCTGGCTTGGGTCCACGCTTTTTAACGGAGGCGTCCTTGAACAAGTTTGCGTCCATCATTTCGTGTTTGGTCATTTTTCTGCTGATGCCGCCGCAAGGTTACGCGGCAGATCTCAACGGTCTTGTCACCTCCCTCAAGGGTGGCGGCTACGTCATCGTGTTTCGACACGGCGCCACCGACGATAGCCAGAAGGACATTTACCCCTTCAAATTCGACGATATGAGTGCACAGCGCCAACTGAGCGAGAAGGGCCGCACGCTGGCGCGCGACCTTGGGGCTGCGCTCGCCAAACTTGGCATACCGATCGGCGAGGTCTACACAAGCCAGCTAAACCGCGCGGTCGAGACCGGCAAGCTGCTCAGCGGCAAGGACGTGTCTCCCGTCGACGCCCTGACCGACAGCGGCGCGGGCAGTTCGTCGGCGATGGCGAACCCCGACGGCAAGAACGCCAAAATTGGGCGCGCCGTCCGCGATCTCGTCAATGCGCCTCTGAAAGCCGGCGTCAATAATGTGGTGGTGACGCACAAGACCAACGTCGCCGATGCCTTCGGAAAGGAATTTGGCGATATCCGCGAGGGCGAGGCGCTCGTCTACAAGATCAGTAGCTCGGGCCCGGCCGTCCTGGTCGCGCGCGTGCAGCCGGGCGATTGGATTGCTCAGACCGGCAGCTAGAGCCTTTTCGGTTCTGATTGAATCCAGAACCGGGCTTTAGATTCTTGTTTTGACGCGTTTTCTTGACGCGAACCGGTGTCTACCCCGGATCAAAGTCCGGGGCAGACTTTCGCTGGAAAGCGCACCAGCAGGACACCGTTCGACCGTGCATCAACTTTTGGGTGATCGGTCCAGCCTAATTATGACGTGTTGAGGGAACTTCAGCCGGCCAGCAGCTTTATAGATGCTGTGGGGAATCTGTCGCCGGATGGCCGCATGAAATTTCTCTGGGTCGGTATTGCACTGCTAGGCGCAGCGATTGTTGTCGGCGGACATGCCGTAGCCCGCGATGACGGTCGCTACGCCAAATCCCCGCTCAAGTCGTGGTTCGACAGCCTCAGGAGCGGAAAGGGGCCATGTTGCTCCGACGCTGATGGCTCTGCTGTCGCCGATGTCGATTGGGAATCCAAGGACGGCCATTACCGCGTGCGGCTCGAGGGCCAATGGATCGACGTCCCCGACGATGCGGTGATTACCGAGCCAAATCGCGCCGGCCGAACCATGGTGTGGCCGATGAAGGATTCGCTCGGGATTTCGATTCGCTGCTTCCTGCCCGGCAGCATGACATAGCGACGGCTCGTCTCGGCCTTCGGCTGGGGAATCGGACGGCATCGGATGGATCTTGCGGGCCTTGTGCGCCCGACACATGACGTAATCATACGTCACTAGACAGCATTGAAATGCCGCGCTAACCACCGGAAAACGCGAGATATTCGCGCGCAATCGATGGGCTGGGCTGCTTGATGGGTACGATCGATCCAACCGCGCGGGTTGAGGATGGTGCTGTGATCGGCGAGGGGACGACAATCGGTCCCTATTGCATCATCGGGCCGAACGTCGTCATCGGCGCGAATTGCAAGTTGATCGCGCATGTGAACGTGGCGGGGCATACGACCATCGCCGATGGCTGTGTCATTTACCCGTTTGCTGCATTGGGAGGTCCGCCGCAGGACCTCAGCTATCGCGGTGAACCGACCCGGCTCGAGGTCGGCGAAGGATGCACCATCCGCGAAGGCGTAACGATGAATATCGGGACGAAGAAGGGCGGCGGCCTCACGCGGGTGGGCGCACGCGGTTACTTCATGAACAACAGCCACGTCGGCCATGACTGCGTCGTGGGGAGCGACGTTATCTTCGCGACGTCAGCGACGCTGGGCGGCCATTGCGAGATTGGCGATTTCGTCTACATCGGCGGGTTGTCTGCCGTGCATCAGTTCACGCGGATCGGGCCGCAGGTGATGGTCGGTGGCGTCTGCGGCGTCCGCGGCGACATCATTCCGTTCGGGCTCGCCAATGGACAGTATGCCAGTCTCGAAGGGCTGAACATCATCGGCATGAAGCGCCGCAAGTTCACCAGGGAGCGGCTCGCCAAGGTGCGCTCGTTCTACCAGAAGCTGTTTCATGGTCCCGGCATCTTCGCCGAGCGGCTGAATGCGGTGCAGCCGATGGCTGGAGACGATCCGGCGATCGCCGAAATCCTCGCCTTCATCGGCGACGGCAAGCATCGCGCGCTCTGCCTTCCCGCCGGCGACGCCAACAAACCTTGATGACGGGGATCGCCGCAGCCATGATCTCAGCGGCTTCCGACATTTCATCGCCCGTCGGCGTCATCGCAGGCGGCGGCGCGATGCCGTTCGCGGTGGCGGACTCGCTTGCCGCGCGGGGACTGGCGCCGGTGCTGTTCGCGCTGCGCGGCGCCTGCGATCCGGATCGCGTCGGCCGCTTCCGCCATCACTGGATCTCGGTCG
The DNA here is from genome assembly GCF_036924525.1 of Bradyrhizobium sp. AZCC 1719. Taxonomy (NCBI): domain Bacteria; kingdom Pseudomonadati; phylum Pseudomonadota; class Alphaproteobacteria; order Hyphomicrobiales; family Nitrobacteraceae; genus Bradyrhizobium; species Bradyrhizobium sp. AZCC 1719. The sequence continues at coordinate 5,140,546 of NZ_JAZHRU010000001.1, forward strand.
GACAGCTCGGCCGCGCGACAAAGCTGTTCCGTAGTGAGGGCTGCCGCGATCTGATCTTCATCGGTACGCTGCTGCGGCCTGCGCTGTCGGAAATCAGGCTGGACTGGGGAACGATCCGCGTGATCGGCCGCGTCTGGTCGGCGTTTCGCGGCGGGCGACGATCACCTGTTGTCGGGGATCGGCCGCATCCTCGAACAGGACGGTTTCCGGATGGTCGGCATCAGGGATGTCGCTCCGGACATTCTGATGCCGGAGGGAAACATTGCCCGCGTCACGCCGGATGCTGCCGCCGCCGCCGATATTGCCAAGGGGCGGGAGGTGCTCGGCGCGCTCGGTCCGTTCGACATCGGCCAGGCCGTGGTCGTGATCGACGGCCACGTGGTCGCGGTCGAGGATATCGAGGGCACCGACGGACTGCTGGCGCGCGTGGCGAGGCTGCGCGAGGCGGGGCGCATTCGCGCCAAATCCGGCCGCGGCGTGCTGGTGAAGGCGCCGAAGAGCGGGCAGGATTTGCGCTTCGACCTGCCGACCGTGGGCGCAAAAACCATCGAAGGCGTGGCAAAAGCCGGGCTCGCCGGCATTGCCGTGATCGCCGGCCACACGATTGCCGCGGACTCGCAAGCCATGATCGAAGCCGCTGATAGCGCCGGCTTGTTCATCCAGGGCTTGCCCGCGTGACGCCGCCTCGCGCGACCGCCGGGACGGAGCGGAGGATATTTCTGATCGCGACGGAAGAATCCGGCGATCGCCTCGGCGCCAGCTTGATGAAGGTGCTGCGCCAGCGCCTTGGCGATGCGGTACAGTTCGAGGGCGTCGGCGGCCGCGCAATGGCACGCGAAGGCCTGGAGTCGCTGTTTCCGATTGAAGAACTCTCGATCATCGGGCTGGCCGCAGTCGTCAAGGAATTGCCGAAGATCCTCGGGCTGATCAAGGAAACGGCCATCGTGGTGACGGAGGCATCGCCGGATATTCTCGTCATCATCGACAGCCCCGACTTTACCCATCGCGTCGCCAGGCGCGTGCGCGCCAAGGATCCCAGGATTCCGATCGTCGATTATGTGTCGCCCTCGGTGTGGGCGTGGCGGCCCGGCCGGGCGCGCGCGATGTGCAAATATGTCGATCACGTGCTGGCCCTGCTGCCGTTCGAGCCCGACGCCTATCGCAGGCTGCACGGCCCTCCCTGCACCTATGTCGGTCATCCCCTGACCGAGCAACTGGCCTCGCTGCGTCCGGATGCCGACGAGGCGAAGCGGCGGGCGGAATCGCCGCCGGTGCTGTTGGTGCTGCCGGGTAGCCGCCGCAGTGAAATTCGTCACCACATGGCGGTATTCGGCCAGGCGGTGGGGCTGCTGCAGGAGCAGGGCACGCCGTTTGAACTGGTGCTGCCGACCATGCCGCACCTGCAGGAGGCGGTCGTGGACGCGGTGAAGGGCTGGCCGGTGCAGCCCCAGGTCGTGATCGGTGAGCAGGAGAAGCGGGCGGCATTCCGGATCGCGCACGCAGCGCTCGCCAAATCCGGCACCGTGACGCTCGAACTGGCTTTGGCTGGCGTGCCGATGGTGACGGCCTACCGGACCGGCGCTGTGGAAGCCTGGATCTTGCGGCGGGCGATCAAGGTGAACTCGGTGATCTTGGCCAATCTCGTGATCGGCGAGAATGTCGTGCCGGAATTCCTGCAGGAGAATTGTACGCCGGAAAAGCTCGCAGCCGCGCTGCGCGAGGCGATGGGCGACAGCGAGCTGCGTCGCAAGCAACTCGAGGCATTCGGGAAGATCGACGCGATCATGTCGACCGGCAACCAGCCGCCCAGCGTGCGCGCCGCGGATATCGTGCTGGCGACGATGTGGCAGGCGCGGCGGGGGTAGGGCGCCGTAGGGTGGGCAAAGCGAAGCGTGCCCACCATCCATCCGCGACCGTTGTCTTCAATGGTGGGCACGCTGCGCTTTGCCCACCCTACAAGAGAAAAGCCGGATGCGACGATCGCATCCGGCTTTCCGAGCTGTCTTATAAGCGACGTCGCTTACTTCCGCTTGTCCATCGCCACGTAATCGCGGCGGGCGACGCCGGTATAGAGCTGGCGCGGACGGCCGATCTTCTGCTGCGGGTCCTCGATCATCTCGCTCCACTGGCTGATCCAGCCGACGGTGCGGGCAACCGCGAACAGCACGGTGAACATCGAGGTCGGGAAGCCCATCGCCTTCAGCGTGATGCCTGAATAGAAGTCGACGTTCGGGTAGAGCTTGCGGTCGATGAAGTACTGATCGTTGAGCGCGATCTTTTCCAATTCCAGCGCCACCTTCAGCATCGGGTCGTCGCCATGGCCGGTCTCGGCCAGCACGGCGTGACACATTTTCTGCATGATCTTGGCGCGCGGGTCGTAGTTCTTGTAGACGCGGTGGCCAAAGCCCATCAGGCGGACTTCTGAGTTCTTGTCCTTCACCTTCGCGATGAATTCCGGAATCTTGTCGACGGAACCAATCTCCGCGAGCATCGCCAGCGCCGCTTCGTTGGCGCCGCCATGCGCCGGGCCCCACAGGCAGGCGATGCCGGCGGCGATACAGGCGAACGGGTTGGCGCCGGACGAGCCGGCGATACGCACCGTCGAGGTCGAGGCGTTCTGCTCGTGGTCGGCGTGCAGGATGAAGATCTTGTCGAGCGCGTCAGCCAGCACTGGATTGATCTTGTATTCCTCGCAGGGCACCGCGAAGCACATGTGCAGGAAGTTCTCGGCAAAGGAGAGCGAGTTCTTCGGATACATGAAGGGCTGGCCGACGGTGTATTTGTAGGCCATCGCGGCCAGCGTGGGCACCTTCGCGATCATCCGCATCGAGGCGATCATGCGCTGCCGCGGATCGTTGATGTCGGTGCTATCGTGATAGAACGCGGCCAGCGCGCCGACGGCGGCGACCATGATCGCCATCGGATGAGCATCGCGGCGAAAACCCTGGAAGAAGCGGGCCATCTGCTCGTGAACCATGGTGTGATGGATCACGCGGTGGTCGAAATCCTGCTTCTGGGCCTTGGTCGGAAGTTCCCCGTAGAGCAGGAGGTAGCAGGTCTCGAGGAAGTCGCCCTGCTCGGCGAGTTGCTCGATCGGGTAGCCGCGGTATTCCAGCACGCCGGCGTCGCCGTCGATATAGGTGATCTTGGACTGGCAGCTTCCGGTGGAGGTGAAGCCGGGGTCGTAGGTGAACATCCCGGCCTGGGCGTAGAGCTTGGCGATGTCGATGACATCTGGCCCCACCGTGCCGCTGAGGATCGGGAAATCGTAGGTCTTGTTGCCTACCGTGAGGGTTGCAGTCTTGTTGCTGGATTTTGCGTCCATCGTGAAGTCCCCGATGAAATCGTTGCGAAAACCGCGCCTGACCCTGGTGCCATTTTCCGGGGCACAAGCAAGGAGGCCGGCTTGTCTGGAGGCGGCGGCAAATGGGTTAGCTTATTGCCCTGTGCACTGCAAGATGGCCGGAAACCCGCATAAGGTAGGGGCTTCAGCCGGCCGCCTGATCAGCTAGCCGACCCAGACATTCCTCCCGCCCCAGGACTGCCAAAACGTCGAAAATACCCGGCGAAGTCGTCCGTCCGGTCAGCGCCACCCGGAGCGGCTGGGCGACGGCGCCGAGCTTGAGGTTGTTCTGCTCCGCGAAATTCCGCATGGCGGATTCGGTGGTCTCGGCGCGCCAGTCGGTCACGGTTTCCAGCGCGGTGCGGAGTTGGCCGATCAGCGCTCGGGTTTCCGGCGTCAGCAAAGCTGAGGCCTTCGGCTCGATCTGGAGCGGGCGGTCGGCAAAGATGAAGTAGGCGCCTGAGATCAGCTCGATCAAGGTCTTGGCGCGTTCTTTCAAGCTCGGCATCGCCCGCAGCAATTGCGCGCGGGTGGTGTCGTTGAGCTTCGCTTTCAGTTCGGCGCCATCGGGGACATAGTCCAGAACGCTCTCGAACTGGGACACCAGCGCGCCGTCGTCGGCGTGGCGGATGTAGTGGCCGTTGAGGTTTTCCAGCTTGGCGAAATCGAAGCGTGCAGCAGACCGCCCGATCGCGGGCAGGTCGAACGCGTCGATCATTTCCTGCGTCGAGAAAATCTCCTGGTCGCCATGGCTCCAGCCGAGCCGGACCAGGTAATTGCGCAGCGCCGCCGGCAGATATCCCATGGCGCGGTAGGCGTCGACACCGAGCGCGCCATGGCGCTTGGAGAGTTTTGAGCCGTCGGGGCCATGGATCAGCGGGATATGGGACATGTTCGGGATGTCCCATCCGAGCGCGTCGTAGATCTGCTTCTGGCGTGCGGCGTTGATCAAATGGTCGTCGCCGCGGATGACATGGGTCACGCCCATGTCGTGGTCGTCGACCACGACAGCCAGCATGTAGGTCGGATTGCCGTCGCCACGCAGCAGCACGAGGTCGTCGAGGTTTTCGTTCTGCCAGACCACGCGGCCCTGCACCTGATCCTCGATCACGGTCTCGCCGGTCTGCGGGGCCTTCAGGCGAATGGTCGGCTTCATGCCGGCGGGCGCTTCTCCCGGATCACGATCCCGCCACATCCCATCATAGAGGCGGGTGCGGCCCTCCGCGCGCGCCTTCTCGCGCATCGCAGTCAGCTCCTCCGCGGTGGCGTAGCAACGGTACGCCTTGCCGCTGGCGAGCAGTTGCTCGGCCACTTCGCGATGCCTCGCGGCGCGGCTGAACTGGTAGATGACGTCGTCGTCCCAATCGAGCTCGAGCCATTTCAACCCGTCGAGAATGGCGGTAATGGCGGCTTCGGTGGAACGCTCGCGGTCGGTGTCCTCGATCCGCAGCAGCATCTTGCCGCCGCGCTTCTTGGCGTAAAGCCAGTTGAACAGCGCGGTCCGGGCGCCTCCGATATGGAGGAAGCCGGTGGGCGAGGGGGCGAAGCGTGTGACGACGGAATCAGTCATTACCAAGCGCGTGAGCGGTGAACGGCGGTGGTGTATAGCAGGAACGGTGCATAACTAAAGCCCGGGCCGGTGGCAAAGTGGGCTTGGCTCACAGGGGCGAATTTGGCAGAAGGTTCGCCAATCCCTAACAGGAACTCAGGATGACCACAGAACCGGTAACGGCAGAGGCGGGGCGCGATTTCATCCGCGACATCGTCCAGGCCGATCTCTCTTCCGACAAGCACAGCCGGATCGTGACCCGATTTCCGCCGGAGCCGAACGGCTATCTGCATATCGGCCATGCCAAGTCGATTGCCCTCAATTTCGGCATCGCGCAGGAGTTCGGAGGCAAGTGTCATCTGCGCTTCGACGACACCAACCCGACCAAGGAAGAGCAGGAATATATCGATTCCATCCAGGCCGACGTGCATTGGCTCGGCTACGACTGGGGAACCGACCTCTATTACGCCTCCGACTATTTCGATCGCCTGTATGACTGGGCGGAGGGCCTGATCAAGGCGGGCTATGCCTATGTCGACGACCAGTCGCAGGAAGAAATCCGCATCAACCGCGGCACGCTCACGGAACCCGGCAAGAACTCGCCGTTTCGTGACCGCACGGTGGAGGAAAACCTCGATCTCTTCCGGCGCATGAAGGCCGGCGAGTTTCCGAACGGCAGCCGCGTGCTGCGGGCCAAGATCGACATGGCCGCCGGCAACATCAACCTGCGCGATCCCGTGCTCTACCGCATCCTCCATGCCGAGCATCCGCGCACCGGCACCAAATGGTCGATCTATCCGAGCTACGACTACGCTCACGGCCAGTCGGACGCCATCGAAGGCATCACGCATTCGATCTGCACGCTGGAATTCGAGGACCACCGGCCGCTCTATGAATGGCTGCTGGACAAGCTGCCGGTGCCGTCAAAGCCGCGTCAGTACGAATTCGCTCGTCTCAACCTGACCTATACGCTGCTGTCGAAGCGCGTGCTGACGCAACTCGTGCGCGACGGCCATGTGTCGGGCTGGGACGACCCGCGGATGCCGACGATCGCCGGGTTGAAACGGCGCGGCGTGCCGCCGGCCGCGGTGCGCGAATTCGTCAAGCGTATCGGGGTGGCGAAAGCCAACAGCGTGGTCGATGTCGGCATGCTTGAATTCTGCATTCGCGAGCACCTCAACAAGGTGGCGCAGCGGCGGATGGCGGTGCTGCGACCGCTCAAGGTCGTGATCGAGAATTATCCGGAAGGCCAGGTCGAGGAGCTCGAGGCCATCAACCATCCCGACGATCCGGCCGCGGGCACGCGCAAAATCTCGTTCGGGCGCGAGCTCTATATCGAGCGCGACGATTTCATGGAGAACCCGCCCAAAAAATTCTTTCGCCTGTCGCCGGGCAATGAAGTGCGGCTGCGCTACGCTTATTTCGTGAAATGCACCGGCGTGATCAAGAACGACGCGGGTGAAGTCATGGAGCTCCGCTGCACCTACGATCCCGCCACCAAGGGCGGCAACGCCCCTGACGGCCGCAAGGTCAAGGCCACGATGCACTGGCTGTCGGCCAAGGATTCGGTGCCGGCGGAAATCCGCGTCTACAATCAGCTCTTCTCGAACCCGAGCCCGAGTGCGGCGAATTTCGCCGCCGACCTCAGTCCGGAATCGCTGGAAGTGTTGCCCGACGCACGGATCGAGCCATCGGTCGCATCAGACAATTCGGGCGAGGTGATGCAGTTCGAGCGGCAGGGCTATTTCGTACGCGACAAGGATTCCGCGCCGGGCAAGCCGGTATTCAACCGCACCATCGGCCTGCGCGACACGTTTGCCAAGGAAGTCGGCGGGAAGGGGTGAGGCACGGAGTAGGGTGGGCAAAGGCGCACTTGCGCCGTGCCCACCGGCAACATGCCTGACCTCATCCTGAGGAGCCGCGAAGCGGCGTCTCGAAGGATGAATGGCACGAGCCGGGCCGCATGGTTCGAGACGGCGCTAAAGCGCCTCCTCACCATGAGGGGTAGCGATTTCAGATTGGATCATCGATGCAGGACGCCACCGACGACATCGTCTCCGGCATCATGGACCGATGGGCAGCGGCGTTCGGCAGACTGGATGCCAAGGCGCTGGCCTCACTTTATTCACGCAACGCATTCTTCTTCGGCTCAAACCCCAACTTCTACCGCGGTCGCGACGGCGTGCAGTCCTATTTCGAGGGGCTGCCGAGATGGCAGTCGCCATCAGTTCAATTCACCGATGTCAGGACCGCGCAGGTGGCGGCCGACCTGATCAACGTCGCAGGCACCGCGACCTTTACCGTCGAGATGGGTGCCGAGCCGCTGGTGGTGAAAATCACCTGGGTGATCGTCCGCGAAGACGGCGACTGGAAGATCGTCAGCCATCACGTCTCGTCGAAGACGCCGCTGATCGAGCTATAGGCCGGTTGCGCGTCAGGACGCGGTCCCCTGCGTCATCCCCTTCTAGATGTCGTAATACAAATGGAACTCGTATGGATGAGGGCGCAGCCGGATCGGATCGACCTCTTTCTTCCGCTTGTAGTCGAGCCAGGTCTCAATCACGTCGCCGGTGAACACGTCGTTACGGAGCAGGAAGGCGTGATCGCGCTCGAGCGCGTCAAGCGCCTGATCCAGCGACCCCGGTGTCGACCTCACGTTCTTCGCCTCGGCGGGCGGCAGGTCATAAAGGTTCTTGTCGATCGGGCTGCCTGGATCGATCCGGCTGGTGATGCCGTCGAGACCGGCCATCAGCATCGCGGCAAAGGCCAGATAGGGATTGCAGGAGGGATCCGGCGAACGAAATTCAACCCGCTTTGCCCGCGGGTTCGGCGAATACATCGGAATCCGGCAGCAGGCTGAGCGGTTGCGCTGGGAGTAGACCAGATTGATCGGAGCCTCGTAGCCTGGCACCAGACGCCGATAGGAGTTCGTGGTGGGGGCGCAAAGCGCACACAACGCCCAGGCGTGAGTCAACAGGCCGCCGATGTAGTAGCGGCCGAGCTGACTCAACTCGGCATAGTCGCCCTTGTCGTAGAACAGATTGGTCTCGCCTTTCCACAGGGACTGGTGAACGTGCATTCCCGAGGCGTTGTCCTCGAACAGCGGCTTCGGCATAAACGTCGCGGTTTTGCCGTGCTCGCGAGCGGTGTTCTTCACCACGTATTTGTAGATCATCAGATTGTCCGCCATGCGGGTCAGCGTAGTGAAGCGCATGTCGATCTCGTTCTGGCCGCCGGTCGCGACTTCATGGTGATGGGCTTCGATCTGGATGCCTAGCTGTTCCATCGTCAGCACCATTTCGGTGCGGAGAGCCTGCATGCTGTCGGTCGGGGGAACGGGAAAATATCCTTCCTTGGGGCGCGGCTTGTGGCCCAGATTCGGCTCTTCCTCCGCGCCGGTATTCCAGCTCCCTTCACTGGAATCGATTTCGTGGAAGGCATGATTGATGCCCTGTCCGTAGCGCACCTCGTCGAACACAAAGAACTCCGCCTCCGGGCCGAAGTAACTCGTATCGGCGAGGCCGGTGCCCTTCAGGTTGGCTTCGGCCTTCTGGGCGATGTAACGGGCGTCACGGCTATAGGGTTGACCGGTCACGGGGTCCCTGATGTTGCAGATCAGGACCAGGGTCGACACAGGGGAATACGGGTCGAGAAAGGCCGTGGCCGGGTCCGGCACGACCAGCATGTCGCTTTCCTGAATTTCCTGAAATCCGCGGATGGATGAGCCGTCGAATCCAATGCCTTCGCCGAGAGCATCGATACTCGCTGCACCCGGCGGGACGGAAAAATGCTGCCACACTCCGGGCAAGTCGGTGAAGCGCAGATCGATCATCTGCACCTTCTCGTCCTTGATCGCCTTCACGAGATCTTCGGCTGTCGCACACTTCGGAAACATGGCTTCACTCCTGTAATGGAGAGCCCACCTTGCACGTCGTGATGCGCTTCAGGCGCGGCGAAGCGACTTGCGACGGCTCCTGGCCCATGTTCTGCGTTGCCGCGCCGGCAGCCTCAGCTTTGGTGGGGACCACGCATCATCTTCATCGCGTCTTCGATATGCCGCCAGGTTCTGGCCAGTTCGACCTCGCCTTTTGCCTCGAGTTCGATGGCATTGTGGGCGGCTTCCGCAATGGCCTTGGGGCCATGTGCTTCCAGTAACTGCCGCGCATAGTCGTGGATTTCGGTTTCTCGCATGGCGTCATGCTCCTCTCATTCTGAGCGCGACTGTGAATTCCAGTCGAGCTGAGAACCGTAGACGTTGACACCTGATCCCGCGCGCACAGTGTGCATCCTGCTGCGGCGCACTTGCAAGAGCGCTTTCAGCAGCGCGTTCCTGCCGGTGAGCTGCCGGGATCGGATAGTGGCTTCGGGGAAGAGCAGCGGCAACACAACGCAGGCCGGACGGTTACGCTTTGAGTAGCGGTCGGCCGCGATGGGCGTGTGTCAAGCGTGATGACCTTTCGCACCCGCGTCGCTTCAGGATCGGCCTAGCAGCCCCGGCAAATGCTGCGCAGGGATTTGGCGAGCTGAGCATCGTCTTGGGTCATCGGCTCATACGGCTTTTGCTGTGCCTGCCGGGCCGCATCGGTCTGTTGCCGGGCGGCCCGCGCAACGTCCTGGCGCTGATAGCACGCTTCGCGCTCTGCTCTTGCCTCGATGAAGCGGCATTGCTCCGGAGTGGCGGCATTGGCGTTGGAGGTGATCAAGATCACCGCGAATAAAAGGCTGGCCGCAAGCTTCATGTCGCTTCTTTGTCCTGATTCCGGTTCAATCCATCGCGTTCGACTGTAGCGCCAGCCGGTGTGCATTTCTTCAGGTTTCTGCATCCGTTCCGCTAGCGGGCTGAATACAGCGTCCGGTAGTCTTGTGGTCTCCACGAGATCGTAAGGTGTAGGCTCGGTGGCGGAGCAGGGCGACACGTCGGGCCGAAAACGGGGCTATGCCGGCACCTGGCCGCCGCGCGCTGCGGCGCCGGTCGGCGGCCTTGCGCCGTCGCGTCCGGCTTTCTGGCTGCCACTGATCGAGACCTTGCGTACATGGGCGCGCGCGGAAGCCGGCGCCGGGCGCCTGCTGCCCTGGGTGCCGGTGGCGTTCGGTACCGGCATTGCCTTTTATTTCGCTGCCGATCATGAGCCGGTGCTGTCGGTGGCTGCCATTGTGGCGATCGCGCTGTGCGCGGTGGCGGTGCTGTTGCGGCGGCAGAAATTCTTTCCCGCCGCGGTGATGATCGCGGCCGTCGCCGCGGGCTTTGCGGTCGCGACCTGGAAGACCGCGCGGATCGCGCATGGCGTGCTGGCGCGACCGATGTTTTCGGTGTCGCTGACGGGTTTTGTCGAGACGCGCGACATTCGCGAGCGCACCGACCGTTTTGTCCTTCGCGTCGTCACCATGGAAAGCGCGCGCGGAACGACAAAGCTGGAGCGCGTACGGCTCTCGGTAAGGAAGGGCACGGCCCCGCCGGTCGGCAGCTTCGTCGAGCTGAAGGCGCGGCTGTTGCCGCCGCTTTCGCCGGTGCGGCCGGGCAGCTACGATTTCAGCCGCGACATGTTTTTCGCCGGCATCGGCGCCTCCGGCTTCGTGATGGGCGCGATCAAGACCGCCGAGCCGCCCGCCGCGGGCGGGCTCCGCCTGCGCTATTCGGCCGTGATGCAAGGCCTGCGCGATACGATTGACGCGCGGATCAGGACCACGCTGGAAGGCGACAGGCGCGCGATTGCGACCGCGCTGTTGACCGGGCGGCGCGACGCGATCTCGCCGCCGGTGAACGACGCGATGTTCATCTCCGGTCTCGGCCATGTGCTGTCGATCTCCGGCTATCACATGGCCGTCGTCGCCGGCGTCGTGTTTTTCGCGGTGCGGGCACTATTGGCGTTGTTTCCTGTGCTCACGGTCGGCCAGCCCATCAAGAAGTGGTCGGCGGCGGCAGCCCTCGTTGCCGCTGCGTTCTATTTGCTGCTGTCGGGCGCCGAGGTCGCGACGCAAAGATCGTTCTTCATGACGGCCGTGGTGCTGATCGCCGTCATGGTCGATCGCCGCGCGATTACGTTTCGCACGCTCGCGGTCGCGGCCCTGATCGTGCTCACGGTCGCGCCGGAAGCGCTGGTACATCCGAGTTTTCAGAGCTTGACGGTGACTCCGCGTGAAGTCCGAGTTCAGGACCTAAAGCATTTGAATTCATGAGCATTTTTCGAAGTCCTGCTCTTGTTGCGTTGGCACAAAAAACGAACAAAGAACCCGAAGTGCAGGATAGGGGACCAAAAATCCCGGAAAAAGTCCCGGAAAAGGTTCGCTAATTGTTCGCTGACACTGGAGTCTGTGAATAGCCGGGATAATCCTCAGAGGCCGCCTTATACACGCCGGGCGTGCCATGATGCGCTGCCGACAACGAATCAAAGAACTAGGACGAGCTTCCAGTGCGAAAAATCAAATGGAATGATCGAGCATTCTCTTCGGCTAATGCAATACAAAGAGAACAGTTCGCATCGATCTTGAAAAAATCGGCTGGATCGACAACCCCTTTCAACGACAAGTTTTTCGAAGTGATCGATAAGCGCCGGGGCGAGTTGGGAAAACTGCAACAGACGCTTTTCTTTCTACAGCTTCCGACCTTCATTTATTTGGTTCTGATTTTAACCGGTACGGATGTGAACCTTAATCTCTTCGGCATCACTGCGGGCAAAAACTTAAGAGAACCTTTTATCCTTGTTTCCTCTGGCCTTGCTTTGTGGACTTCGTTCATCGGACACCATCGAGGCGTCCTTGAAAACATTCTGCGCGCAAATAACGATCGGCTGTCAAAGGGAGACGCGCAAAAGGCAAATTTCCTGAATGTGAGCTATGGGCTCGAAGTGTTCTATTGGACGGTTCCCAACAATCCTGATTGGAATATCAGTAAATGGCATATTGCATCGGCGATATTTTTCGTCGTCGCAACTGTCGTCCTCGTACTATTGGCGTTCGCAGGGGTGGCAGCCGTTCATTTCAGTACTCTTCTCGAAATTTACCGACATCCAAATTTCTCTCCATTGGCTACAATCATCACAATCACCTTCGTCGCATTATCCGACACTGTGGCCCTTAGTTCATTCGCACTACAATCCGGTATCCTCCCCTACCGCAACTACGAGCGGCTACACAAGCTTGATCGGCTCCGCACCAGTAACCCCAAAAAATACGACGACCTCATCACGTCGATGGCGAAGTCGCATCGGGACCGATCATTGCTAAAGAAAATCTTCGTTCGGCCGACTCTGCCTAATCTTTAACTTGCGTCATCAACAACGCCGCAAAGAGCTTGGTGCGACCGATACTGCCAACCGCCTTCCAACCGCTTCCAACGCCTTCCAACGATGGGTTCGCTCTCTCCCCCTTATACCCCGGGCCGTTGGAAGGAACGGCCCCGGTCGGAAGACCGGGCCGCCCTGTCGAACGGCTAAGATGGATAGACGATCGCATAGGCCAGCGCGGCGGCTAGGATGGCCGTCCACACGCCCCAAACAATTGTGTGCCAATCGACCGCTGCATGGATTGCGCCTCTGGATGGCCAACTGTGAGCCTGCGGTGGCATTACGGCTTGATACGGATGCGCCGGGCAGCGATAAGAATTGAGAGAACACCGCTGGGCAGGGGGAGTAATTCAGGTGCGAACATGTCTCGCAATGCTGTTGATCATCGGAATGGTGGGGCCGGTCAGCGCGGCCGAAACCTATGTCTGCATCGGCGAACAATCCACAGGCTTCAAGTGGAACGGCTCGGCTTGGGAACGAGCGGGCTTTCACGCCGATAAATTTGTGATCTCGCAGGGCGAGACAAAAAGCGACTACGTCGTAAAGCAACCCGGTTCAAATCGGATTGCGCATCGCTGCGAACGTGCCGCAATTGGCGCAATGGCAGCGCCTCAAATGGCCTGCGGGGGACTGGCTTACAATTTTATATTCAATTTTGAGACGCTTCGGTTTCAGGAATTTCACGGACTCGGATATGTTGAAGGTGACAGTCCGGGCAACACCCCTTACATCATGATTGGTAAGTGTACGAAGCTGTAAGGCGAGCGCGGGGGAATATTCAGATGCGAACATGTCTCGCAATGCCGCTCATTGTCTTTCTGACGTTTGCGCCAGCAGTTTCAGTTGCTGACGTGTTGAAATGCAAAATCGATAGCTACAGTGAAGACGTGTTCATAACCACGTCGCCTGATACCAGCTCTAACGACGGTCAATTTGGCCGGGTTGGAATCTCGCCCGGCATAGGCAATCGAGCCATGGTTGTTACCGACCGGATGGGTGCGACCGCATTCGTTGAACTAAATGGTGATGGCACGCCGATTGGGCTGATTACGGTGCAGAGAGATATGCGCGTAATTAAGTCACGTCACGCAATCGATCCCTTCGGCGCCGTTTTTGCGCCGTCTCAAAGTGCTGGCGTATGCACTCGATGCACCGGGATAAAAAATTGTTCGCCGTAGAGCGCATTTCGTGCTGCTGCACCTCTCTACGGCTGGCAGCGAAGCGACCCGACGCACCGTTGAGCAAATTCCCGATTTCGGCTAAACACTGCCCACGCTGACACGGCTTGCAACAAAAATGACCGGCCGATTGATTGAGGATTTTCCCTGTTTCGGGTAAACACTACCCACGCTGACACGCCTCAAAGAAAATAACCTGACGATTGATAGAAGTTTTTGCCTGTTTCGGCTAAACACTGCCCACGCTGACACTGCGCGGCCATGCGCGTCGCATCACGATAGTCCAATCGAACACCAGCGCGGTCCGTAGCGAGTCACATCGCTATAGATGGGGAAGGCTTTCTAAATCGAGACAAACCAAACACGCGTGCGCAGTCGCACGGGTGGACCGCTGCGCTGTCCCGCAGCGGTAACCGATTTCTGCCGTTCAGGCAGAGAAGAGAACACGGCGTGTCCATGCGCCGTGCGATGGCGCGCGCGCCTAAGAGAGGGGAAGACAGACTGTGAGGGAAGATTTTCAGAACGAATACCACAACGAGGGGAAGCGAAGCTAGATGAGGACAATAACCGATGAAGTCGGCGCTGGTACGATTCTGATCAATGACGAGGGGCAACGTTCGCCAGCCGCAGCCAAACCGAACAACAACACGACAATCTCTCTGACCGGCCAAAGCGAGAGGGTAGTGTTTGGCTATCGCCCCAACGAAGCACTGCCCCAAGCGTCGGTCGTGAGCGTTATCGACAACGGCCGGACCATTGGGTCAGCGAGCAACGACAACATCCCGCGGCGGGTGAAGTATCATCTGCAAGTCATGGCCAACAACGGAGAACTTGGAAAATACGATTACGAAAATCACCTTCATTGGATCGCTGCGGAACGTTTCCGCAAAGACTGCGTCCTTGCGAGCGGTGAACCGGTGAATGATCGGCCCGAAGATGATTGGCGTGAAGTTCGGGGCGAATACCTGGGAGAACAGGACGCGCCACTGGCCATCAAAGATCGCGGCTTGTCGTTGGGTGATGACCTTGAGTTTGAGGATACAAGCGTGCCAGACCCGCAACCTAATGCCACCGCAGAGTCCAACGCGATATGCTTCCTCTACGCCCAACAACTGATGGACGTGATGCGCGATGTACTTGGACATGATCTTGAAATTTTGAAACGCGTCATTGTCGAAAACCGGATAACTCAAACGCTGGGGGAGGACGATGGCGGTTACACGAATCGAGCTTGTGCCAGCGCTTATGGGAAGGCGCTGTTACGGGCAGCGCTGCGAAATCTCGCTAGGTTCTATGAAAACCTTGACCGGCTGGAACAGAACGGCCTGCGTCCGCCGGATGTGTGGCCGCTTATCGGAACAAAGAACTATCCGTCTGTTATTCGGCGTAAACCCGATTCAAGTTACTTGAATCAGTCACGGGGCCCCGTAATCAAGCGTGCGGCTTAGACCCTGTAGACACCACGTATTCGCGACATGGCACAATAAGAGCATGGGAATTTGATTCCCATGCTCTTTGAGTCTCGCGCGGCTTGTAGACACCACGCTACGGCGGCGGTGTACATTTAGAACAGTACCGAAATTGAAGCCGCGCCCTGAGTCCCCCCGGCGCGGTGTTTTGCTCACTGCAATTTGGAAAGGAACCATCCGTGACAAGCGGACAAGATATTATTGGCATCGTAAGCCGTAGAACCGGCATTGATTTGGGAATCGTTGAACAGGTCGCTGACAACTTAACGCAATCTGGCGCGTGGCCCGACGATCCCAATCGCGCCCTAACGTTTTTGCTGTTGGCGCTGTCTGCCAACGCTGAACCGCGTTCGGCCGCCAGCGTGGCCAAACATCACTGGCAACTTGAATCTGACTCGGGAAAACCCCTTGGCCAGATGATCGAGGATATCCTGCATTCATTTCTCGAACAGCAACGCACCGATTTCAGCGCCATTGCCTATCGCGCCGCGTTTGAAATCTACGACACCACGACTCCGAAGGCGGTGCTGCGCATTCCATGCGTGAATCGAGCCGCTGAAATAACTTACGGTGGCGATGAAGAGGCATGGAAGGATCGCACCGTTCGGCGCAGCAACTTTCTTACCGGCAAAACGCTGTTCGACATCTGCGCAGACATCAACCTGCAAGGACGCGAAACGTATGTCTACTGACTACCAGCATTCAATTCCGCTGGCCGTCAAGTTCTCTTCATCCAGTCAAGCTGGTGAATTCAGCGGATACGCCAGCACGTTTGGCGGCCAGCCGGACGCCTATGGCGATATCATCGCTCCGGGCGCATTCACGAAAACCATCACGCAACATAAAGCGGCTGGTACTTCGCCTGCGCTGTTGTGGTCGCACGACATGAGCCAGCCCATCGGCGTAATCACAAAGCTGGTTGAAGATGCGCACGGCTTGTTCATGGAAGGCCGGTTGACCTTAGAGGTCAACCGCGCGGCCGAAGCTTACGCGTTGATGAAGGCTGGCGCGCTTGCATTCTCGATCGGCTATCAAGTTTCCGCCGCAACCTCATTAGGCAAGAGAGAACGGCGGCTCGATGAGATAAAGCTGTACGAGGTATCTTGTGTGGCCGTACCAGCAAACACCAACGCGAAGTTGGTTAGCATCAAAGCGAAACCCGATATCTTCGACCAGAATTCGCCCCGGGTAATCGAGCAGATACTAAGGGGCAACGGCGTGTCGAGACGACACGCGAAGCGCATTGTGGCGCTTGCAAAAGACGCATTCGAAGAGCGCGACGTTCTCATAGCGAAACAATCTTTATCAACGAAATTGCTTGCGGCTGCGCAGGCAATCGAAAATCTTCACTAAAGAAAGCAAATCTATGCCTTTGGCACAAATTGATACCCCCGTCGATGTTGAAGACGCGATTGACACGCTTGCCGAAACTACAACGGCAGCGCTCAAGGCGCAGGCCAGCGACGTTAAACAGCTTCGCGAAACGCTGGAACGGCTTGAAGCGAAGATGGGTAGGCCGGGTGCCGCAATCGCATCCAACGACAACCACCGCTTCACTACCCAACACGCCAACGACAATGACGCCAAAGCAGCGCTTGTCGAAGAGAAGAAGGCGCTCGCTGATTACGTTCGGCACAATACCGAAATCAAAACCATGTCGGCCGGTAGCTCACCGGACGGCGGGTACACAGCGACTCCCCAACTAAGCGATCAGATTGCACGAAGGCTTTATGATCAGTCCCCCATGCGTCAACTCGCGCGCGTGGTGGAGGTCGGCAACTTCGACAGCTTCGAAGAGCCAATGCAGATTGGCGACGCGGCTGCGACATGGGTTAGCGAAAGCCAGTCACGGCCCGCGACCACAACGCCGACGCTGGGCTTGCTGAATGTGCCGGTCAATGAACTTTACGCTACCCAGCCGGTCACGCAGCGACTACTCGATGACAGCCGCTTTGACATGGCTGGCTTCATCGTTGAACGTGCCAGTGATCGTTTCGCAAGGACCGAAGGACTCGCGTTCGTTCGTGGAAGCGGCGTTGCACAGCCGAAGGGTTTTATGTCCTATGCTACCGACTCGGCTGATGACTTCACGCGCGACTTCTCGAAGATTCAGTTTGTTGTGAGCGGCAGCGCAGGTGCGGTCACGCTTGACGGCATCAAGAGCCTGTTTTGGAAGATGCGCGCACCGCATCGTGCAAACGCGTCATGGCTCATGAGTTCGGGCACGGCGAGTCAGTTGGACGGTTTAAAGGATAGCGAAGGAAGATATTTGTGGCGCGATAGCGTGACCGCTGGCGTGCCGCCAACCCTGTTGGGCCGTCCAGTCTATTTTGATGAGAACATGGACTCGGTATCCGCTGGTACGTTCCCTATCGCTTTCGCAAATTGGCGGCGTGCCTACGTGACCGCTGATAAGCCCGGCGTTCGCTGGTTGCGCGACCCCTTTAGCAGCAAGCCGAACGTAATTTTTTACGGCTACCGGCGAGTCGGCGGTGGCGTAGCTGACACTGACGCCATCAAGCTGTTGAAGATCAGCACCTAACAAGCGCTGGCGCGGGCCGCTCCCTTCGGGGGGCGGTCCATCCTTAACCAAACGAGGGCTTTGACCGGCGGGTGGCAAGATTCACGCATCCGCAAAATGGAGAATCAGCCCGCAGCCTCACCCGGTTTCCGCCAAAGAACTTCTGGTTCGGTATTCGGAAGCGCCTTTGTCAAAAGCATTAGCCGTTCCACATTTTCCTTCGGAAACTGATCTGCAAACGCCTTAACCGGCTCAATCGTGCCCGGTGTCCGAGTGACCGAAAACAATTCGCGCCCAATCCTCGTCAGAAGGACAATTGGAACCTCGACGGTCGCCTGTTGCCTGATATCAACTAGCAGAACGTGATCCTTGAACGGGAACGCCCATCTCAAGATCGGTGCGGCCGGCACGTCTTTTTTCTCACGAAATTGCCTAGAAAGATTGCCTGTTACTCCTGTTACCAAACCGTATTCTTCCAATGCCAGGAGTTCGGTAAAGTTGTCGCCATGTGTTTCTGGAAACGCAATTAGCTCGGCACCGATTACCCGAACCGACCATTTGTCGAACAGCGCTGCAATTTGCTCATCCAATTCTGAAATGAAACGCAGCGTTTGAAGCGAGAACGAGTGCGGCTTACGCAATTGGCCCGCGAGCACCCGCGCCCACATGTCTTGAAGCCGCTCGGATGACGCCTCTTGCGCGTGTCGCGCAAACATGTTCAGCCAATCGTCGTCGGGCTTAGTTGTTTCCGCGTCCGATGTCTCTTTTAGCTGCTCGATTGCCTTTACCGCGATTGTCTCGCGGTTGTGCTGATGACGAAGCTCTTTTGCTAGGAACGCGTCTGCCGCTCTTTGCACAAGCCCCGGGTCGTTCTTGACCAACTCCGATGCAGCATCAGCTAAGGTCTTAGCAATTTGGCTCTGAGCGGCAGTCTTGTCCCGAATAGATTTGGCTTTCTGCTCCAACCACGCGGCTGGGATGTCCGCACCGCCGGCAATGAGCCGCGAAATAGCATCACCGGCCGGGCCAGCGATCAGCTTCGGCAAGTTGATGTCGCCAATGACTTGTTTCACTACTTCTAGCGTGCCGGACTTCTCCGACGGCTTATCCTCATCAGACATGGTGGGCTCTACCTCTGGATGGCAGAATCTAGCGCAGTTGTTGCGTGTGCCGCAACCGTCCATGGGTGCTCGTCCACTTTGCTCACCAATGCCCACGCGCGCGGGGTTAATGTCGCGCTTTTGGAACCCTAATGAACGAAACAGAGAAGCTGTATCAACAGTATGCCTATGACTCACCGGCCGTTGATGATTGGATTGATCAGCACGGGAATATCGACACCGTTCGCGCGTTCGGCCCGATTGCGGAAATGAAAGGTCGATTTGTCCCCGCGAAAGTCTCTCACATCTACCAACACCAGTTCGTGCCGGACTCGACGGGCACACAACGCGCTATCGTCATGCCTGTCATCGAAGATGGTGCGACCGTGGACATCGTGGCATGGCGTCTAAGTCAGGCAAAGCTTGACGTGTGGGGGTGTGTAACCCACGCAGCCCGTTTTCTGAACCGCGCCGCGATCTATGACAAATCGCGTACCGCGCCGCTCGGAATCTGTGAAAGCTGGTGGCACTGGCTGCGCACCGGCTGCAAGGGAGTGATGGCGCTTCGTGTTGAAGCCATTCCTGAATTGCGGAATGCTGGTGACGTGCTGGTGGACAATTCGTCAATCGCGCTTCGCCTCTTATACGAGGCGTACCTGTGGCCATTGAACGTGGACCCCGACAGCGATGTTTGGAAAGCTGCCAAGATCGAAGGCAAGAAGCGCATCTGGATCGATGACGACAGGGCTGCGGCATGAGGAACATGAATGGCGAGACACGGAACGAAAAGTCAAACCATTGGGAGGAATTCACCAAACAGTACTATTCGATTGATCCCCTGCCGCTAATTGATCCGCGCGACTGGCATGGCCAGCCGATCCCGGAACGGCAGTGGCTAGTAGACGGCATCATTCCCCATCGCGCCGTGACATTGTACAGCGGTGATGGTGGCACGGGCAAAACCACCACCGCCATTCAGTTGATCGTTGCAACGGCACTCGGCTTACAATGGTTCGGCAAGGATGTGACGCAAGGGCGCGCGCTGTTGTATACGGCAGAAGATGAAGCCGCCGAGTTACACAGACGATTTGCGGCTGCGGTGACGAAGGCAGGCCGTGCGCTGGCCGATCTTGGCGACGTTCGCGTGATTCCGATGGCCGGGCTTGATGCCACTCTGGCCGGGCAAGCCGGTGGTAAGGGCAACATCATCACGACCACGGCCGCGTTTGCGAAGCTGACAATCCAAATCGAAGAGTTCAAGCCACGGCTTGTTGTACTGGACCCCTTGGCGGACTGCTACAGCGGCGACGAAATCAACCGAAGCCAGGTGCGGCAGTTCGTTCAAAAACTTGCTGGCTTGGCGTTCAAACACGATTGCACAGTGATGCTGCTAAGTCATCCATCGCTCACCGGCATGAACTCGGGCACTGGCCTATCCGGCAGCACGGCGTGGAATGCGAGCGTGCGCGGGCGACTCTACCTGACGCAGGTCAAAGATGATCCCGACCGGCGAGTTATCAAGGTTGTGAAGACCAATTACGGGAAGGTTGGCGAAGAGATTCCGCTCATGTGGGATGACGGCGGCTTCGTGGTCGATGGCGGTAACGATCCTGCCGCCGCGAATATGGCCAATCGCGCGGCGGATGACGTATTCATGGATGTGTTCTGGAAGCTATCGACGTTAGGATTCCGGCTCAGTCCTAACGTCGGCTCCACCTACGCGCCTAAGAAGATCGCAGAACACCCGGACGCCAAGCGCTACAGCAAGCAAAAGATGGCGCAGGCCATGCAACGGCTGCTTGAAGCTGGCACGTTGAAGATTGAAACAGATGGGCCACCGTCAAAGCGACGCGATTTTCTGGTGGCCACCATCAACTAACTTAGCTTAAAAAAGCGGCATGTCTATGTCCCCCCAACAATGCCGTGGCGCGCGAGCTTTCCTTGATTGGACTCAGGGGCAGCTTGCCAAGGCCGCCGATGTTGGCGATTCAACGGTGCGAAACTTCGAAGGCGAATTGCGCGAGACCAGTGCCGCAAATATCGCGAAGATGAAGGCCGCTCTGGAGCGGGCTGGAATTGAATTTATTCCAGCCCGCAACGGTCATGGCGGCGGAGTGCGCTACGCTAAAGAGCGATAGACGCACGGCTTTTTGCCTGTCAACGTTTTTCGTTGACTCCTCTTTCCCGTCCATGCAGGTTGGAACATTGGAAGATTCCGATGACAGATGCCTTTCGGCCGCCAGTCGCGGCCAATGACAACGAGCGGCTGCTAACTCTCGATGAAGCCGCGCACGAATTGGGAATTTGTAAGCGGACGGTAGTGCGACATGTCATGGCGGGTGATCTTCCCTGCATCGTGACCGGCACGGGCCACGAGCGATTGCAGCGGAAGATTCACCCTATCGATTTACGGACCTTCATTGATAAGCGCAGGAGATTCGAGTGTCCGTCTATAAGCCGGGAAACAAATCGCCGTACTATCACTTCGACTTCCAAGTCGGAGGTCATCGGTTTCACGGCTCAACGGAATGCACGTCTAAGCGAGAAGCGGAAAAGTTTGAGGCGCTAGAGCGCGAGAAGGCAAAGACGCAAGTAAAGGCGATGAAGCGTTCCCGCACATCGCTTCTGATCGACGACGTTGCCGCCCGACTGTATAACGAACATGGGCAGTACGACGCGGACCCGGACGCAACTGACACCAACCTTGCGCGGCTGGTGAACTATTTCGGCAAGGCAACGCCGCTCACCGACATCGATCATGCCAAGGCTACAAAACTTGTGTCATGGCGTCGCGGCCATCGGGTTTCGGGGCGCAAGGATCAGGAGAACGCGCCGCTGATTGCAAACGCGACCGTCAATCGCTCGACCACCAAGGTCCTGCAACGGCTGTTCACTTTCGCCAAGGCAGAAGGGGCGGTATTCGAGAACGAGCCGAAATGGGACGACTTGCTGCTACCCGAGCCCGTTGAGCGCATCCGCGAGCTACAGGACGATGAAGCGGCGGCGCTCGATGACGCCGTGCGCGCCGACTATGAGCCGTTCTTCGAGTTCGTGAGAGCCAGTGGTATGCGGCTCAAGGAATGCGTGACGCTGCGCTGGTCGGAAGTCAACTTCGGCACGCGCCAGATCGTGCGCATCGGCAAGGGCGGGCGACGCATCGTGTTTCCGATCACGGACACCGTGAGGGAAATCCTCTTTCCGTTGCAGGACCAGCACCCGGAGTTCGTGTTTACCTACGTTGCAGTTTACGGGAACAAGCGGCTGGGACGGGTGAGGGGGCAGCGCTATCCGATCACGTACAATGGGACCAAGAGCGCATGGCAGCGGATGCGCGCCGATGCAGGTGTGAACGATTTCCGCTTCCACGATTTCCGCCACGACTTCGGAAGCAAGCTGTTGCGGGGCACCGGCAATTTGAAGCTGGTTCAGAAGGCGCTCAATCATCGCGACATCAAAAGCACCTTGCGCTACGCTCACGTTCTCGATGAAGACGTTGCCGAAGCGGTCGAGTATCTTGCCAATAGCCGAAACTCCCGGAAAAAGTCCCGGAGCGGGGTTCGGGAGGCAAGTTAAGCTATTGGCTTAACAGCCTAATTTCGGACGTACATCCCGCCTTTCAGATGTCGTTTGCGGCGACGCTCGGGCTGGTGGCGCTGGTGCAGATCGGCATGCCGCGCCTGTTCGCGACGGCGGATCATACCGCAACGGCACGCGTGGCGCTGTGGGGCGGCCGCGAAGTCACCATGCTGTTGCTGGCCTCGTTGGTGGCGGGGCTCGCGACCATGCCTTACGCCGCCTTTCACTTTCACCGGGTCACGCCTTACGGCGTGCTCGCCAACCTCGCGGCGATGCCGGTGGTCTCCGCGCTGGTGATGCCGGCGGGCCTGCTCGGCCTCGTCGCGATGCCGTTCGGCTTCGATCGACTGTTCTGGGCGATCATGGGCCTCGGCATCGACTGGATGATTGCGGTGACGCAATGGGTCGCGGCGTTACCCGGCGCGGTCGGCCGGGTGCCGGCCTTCGGCATCGGCCCGCTGATTGCGGCGAGCCTCGGCATCATCCTGCTCGGCCTGTTGCGCACGCCGCTGCGCTGGTCGGGTGCGGCGCTGGTACTATCAGCGGCGCTGTGGGCGGCGAGGGTGCCGCAGCCGGATATCCTGATTTCCGCCGACGGGCGCAATGTCGGGGTGCGCGGCCAGGATGGCCGGCTACATTTGATGCACGCGGGCAAGGGGTCTCGGGACGTCTTTCTTTTGAAGGAGTGGCTGGCGGCGGATGCGGACGCGCGAACCGCGGCTGACGCCTCGCTCACGTCAGGTGTCTCATGCGACGATCTTGGCTGCGTGGTGCAATCCGCCGGCGGTGCCCTGATCGCGCAGGCGCTCAGACCCGAGGCGTTTTCGGACGATTGCGAGCGCGCAGCAATCATTGTGACGCTGCGGCAGGCCCCGCCGGCATGCGGTGCTTCCGTCATCGGCGCCGAACGACTGCGGCGGCAGGGCGCGATGGCGTTGCGGCGCAGCCGGGAGGGATTTGTCGTCGAGGCGGTCAAGCCGAGAGGCATCGACCGCCCGTGGTCGCCGGCCATAGCCGGCGAGCGCGAGGCCGACACCACCGTGCTTGCGCCGCGCGTCGTGCCACCGCGCAGCGTCGATGCCACGCCGGCCGAGGCAGACCTGCAGGCGGAGGAGTAGATGATCTTCAGTGCTCGTCGACCGTGGGCTTGGCTGGTATTTCGAACGCGCCGAGATGGAATTCCTCGGGCGCGTCGGGCGCCGACGGCAGAGCGACCAGCGTGAACGATGCGTCAGGGAATTGCCGCCAGATTGCGAGATCTTCGGCCGTGATGGTGAGCCAGCCGTACCTGAACATGTACCGCCCGGGCTCAGTGACGCGCCCGGCTTTTTGCCACGTAACCTTGTTGACCACCGACTGCCCCCCTGCGGTGCCGAGTTCTGAAAAATGAACCACCACGATCCGCCGGCCTGGACCGGCGGATCGTATTCGCGTGGGCGTTTATCCGGTCACGATCGATTCGGCCGGAGGCGCTTCCGTCACCTTCGGCGCGCGTTCGCCACCGGTCTGGACCACCGGCAATTGCAGCACGGTCGCGCGCTGGCCTTCGCAAAGCTGCGTCACCAGCACATGGCTTCCGTCGGGAAATTCGATCGCGTCATGGTGACGGTCGGATATATGGGGGTCGATTTGATTGAACTTGCCGACCCGCCAGTCGGTGGTTCGAGTCCAGATCCACCGGTTGTCGTATTTGACGTCCTCAGCGAACGCCAGTTCGGTGCCGGGAAGCATGCAGACCGCCACTGCAGGCTCGCGTTCCGACGCAAAGCCGCGGGTCGATGTACCGCGGAATGTCGTCGTGATCAGCGTCTCGCCGACCTCGGCAGGCCGCGTAGCCACAGCATGCAGGCTATAGTCACACATCGGATGGCTCCCTCGTTTGAGATAGCTGACCCGTGTCTAGAAGGAGGCACAGGCCTCTATCAGAGTGGACATGGCGCAGAGCCTTTTCTCTGTTCTGGGCAATTCTGCGACTGGCGCACTGCGCCACATTCACAAACGCGCTAACGTGCCTTAGTTCCACACGTGCAACAAAAAACCCCGGCCACGGGCCGGGGCTCTTTTCCGTCACGGCCCGGACGGCATAATGGGTCAGTATTTGCGGTACAGCCCGATCAGCTTGCCCTGAATCCGGACCCGGTTCGGCGGCAGGATGCGGACTTCATAAGCGGTGTTGGCGGGCTCGAGCGCAATCGAGGCGCCGCGGCGGCGGAAGCGCTTCAGCGTCGCTTCCTCCTCGTCGATCAGCGCCACGACGATGTCGCCGGTGTCGGCGGTTTCGTTGCGTTGGATCAGCGCCATGTCGCCGTCGAGAATGCCGGCGTCCACCATGGAATCGCCGCGCACTTCGAGCGCGTAATGTTCGCCGGAGCCGAGCATGTCAGGCGGTACGCTGATGGTGTGGCTGCGGGTCTGCAGCGCCTCGATCGGCGTACCGGCGGCAATCCGGCCCATGACAGGCACGGCGACCGGGCGATTGCCGTCGTCCTCGGCGGCCGGCGCGCTCACCGTGCGCTTGCCGAGCGTGCCCTCGATGACGCTCGGCGTGAAGCCGCGGCGGCTGTTGGCGGCGGCTGCGAGCTCAGGCAGCTTGATGACTTCGATGGCGCGGGCGCGGTTGGGCAGGCGACGGATGAAGCCGCGCTCCTCCAGTGCCGTGATGAGGCGGTGGATTCCGGATTTCGAGCGCAGATCGAGCGCGTCCTTCATCTCGTCGAAGGAGGGCGGCACGCCGGCCTCTTTCAGCCGTTCATTGATGAAACGCAGAAGTTCGTACTGTTTGCGCGTAAGCATCGCGAGCAATCCCCCGGTTGGCGTCGTCTCGTTCCGAATCTTCAGAGCCCAAGATCGCGGAGTCCCCCAACTCCCAATCAAAGACACTAGCAGTCGAAACAAATCATGAACGGACACTATATGTTCGATATGTGTTCCGCAACCACTTAATTTCAGGTGAACGCATTGCGGTTCCGGCCCAAAGTGCTGTCGGAGCGCGGTTCAGGCGTCATTCCGGCAGCCGGAGCAGCTCGCAAGGCGAGCCCTTTGCGGCAGCCGGCGCGAACGGCGGACGTATCACAAGTGCCCGTGCCGCAGCGAGATTCCCTGATAGCGACGAGTCCTGATGGTTCACCGGCACGGCGACCAGCGTGCCGTCGTCGCGCGTTTCGAGGTAGGCGCGAAGATAGTCTTCGCGCTGGTCGTTGGCGGCGAGATCGCGGCCGAGCAGGGCGCTTTCGCGCGGGTGATGGATGGTATCGCGGCCCGATAGAGCGCGAATCAGCGGCACCAGGAACAGGAAGCCGCAGACATAGGAGGAAACGGGATTGCCGGGCAGGCCGATCACCCGCATCGCCTCCAGCCTGCCATGCATCATCGGCTTGCCCGGCCGCATCGCGATCCGCCAGAACGCCATGGCGATGCCCTCGGCCTCCAGCGACCGCTTGACGAGGTCGTGGTCGCCGACCGAAGCGCCGCCAATGGTGATCAGGATGTCGGCGTCGGCCTTGCGAGCACGGCTGATGCCTTCCGCGGTCGCGGCGACGGTGTCGGCGGCGATTCCGAGGTCAATGATTTCTGCTCCCTCGGCCCGCGCCAGCGCCCGCAAGCTGTAGCCGTTGGAATAGACGATCTGGCCGGGGCTGGGGCTTGCGCCCGGCATCACCAGTTCGTCGCCAGTCGCCAGCATCGCAACTTTCGGGCGACGGTGCACTGCAAGCTCCGGGTAGTTCATGCCGGCGGCGAGTGAGAGGTCGCGGTCGGTGAGGCGGCGCCCGCGTTTGAGGAGGAAGTCGCCTTCGCGGAAATCAACGCCCGCGGCGCGGATATGCCGCCCCGGAACGGCAGCTTCCGTGATGGTGATATGATCACCCTCTACGCCAGTGTCTTCCTGGATGATGACGGCGTCGGCGCCGTCGGGAATCACGCCGCCGGTAAAGATCCGCACCGCTTCGCCCGGGCCGACCTTCCGCTCGAACGGGCGGCCGGCGGCGACCTCGCCGATCACCTTCAGCCGTGCGCTGACATCGGCGGCGTCAGCCGCGCGCACCGCATAGCCGTCCATCGCCGACATCGCCTGCGGCGGCTGCGTCCGCCGCGCGGCGACGTCGCGTGCGAGAATGCGGTGATACGCCTCATCGAGCGCCACCATTTCTTCAGGGACGGGATCGGCGCCCGCAAGGATGGCAGACAATGCATCGGCAACCGGCATCAACGCCACGGGCAGACCTCCCTCAAATTCCAAGTGCGGTCAGTGCCCTCGCCACGTCATCCGTCGATGTCACGTGGATGGCAGAAAGGCCGCGCGCCCGCGCACCTTCGATATTGGCAGCCGAGTCGTCGAAGAACAGGATCCGCGACGCCGGCACGCCGATCGCTTTTACCACATGATCATAGGCTTCGGCGTCGGGTTTGCGCAAACCGATGCTGGAGGACAGGAATATCTCGCGGAAATGGCCGAGCACATCCGCATAGGCCCGCGAAAAATGTGTGACATGGGCCGGATTGGTGTTGGAAAAAGCATAGAGCGGCAGGCGTTTTGCTGCACGCGCCAGGAGCGGCGAAATTCCGGGCATCTCGCCGGTGAAGATCGCGTTCCAGCCTTCCAGGAACTGCGCGTCCGTGATGCCGATGCCGAGCGACTGGCGCAGACCTGCAAAGAACGCCGCGTCGTCGATCCGGCCGGTCTCGTGGTGCTTGAAACTGTCGTCCACCACAAAGCGTCCGGCGAGGTCGGCAGGCGCGCAGCCCGCATGCCCTGCCCAGCACGTCATTACCTCTTCGAAACTGATGTCGAGCACGACACGGCCGAGGTCGAACAGCAAGGGATCGACGGAATGGGGCACTGGCGGCGAATTCATGGCAGTCGTTTACAAAACCGGACCGGCCTCGGCAACGGCCACGGCGATTTGCGTCGCGGCCCAATCCGGCGCTTAAGCCCGTACGCCGGCTGTGCTAAGGCTTGGGACCAATTTCTTGGGGCCAATTTCAGGGAGTAGTCGCATGCAAGTTGTTGGCAGAATCCTGGGCGCTGTCGCCGTGATCGCTTTTTTGGCCGGATCCGCCGCCGCCCAACAAGGTCCCGCCAGATATGGCGAGGAGGACAAGCCCAAGACGCCCTCGCAAATCGCGGCCGAGAAGGACGCCGAGCGGGCCTACCGGAGATCGCTCGGCAACATCCCCGAGCAGCAGAAGAATTCGGACCCCTGGGGGACGATGCGCGGCGACAGCACACCGCCGAAAGCGGCGGCCAAGGCGCCGGCAGCGAAGTCAAAGGCCAAATCCGCCGAAGGCGCTGCAAAGTAGAAGATGCCGGCTAGCCAGGGCACGACGAACTCGCCATCTAACGTGATGATTTCATTCACACTCTGAAAGCGACCGTATTGCCCCCGGTCGGCGTGCCTTGATCCGACCAAAAAGCCATTGTGAGTTGGCGGGGCCGGGACAGGGGCGCCGATTCACAGGGATGGTGTGGGCGTCCGTAGAGATAGAGGGACGCCCCACGATGCGCAGGAATTTTGCCTTTCTTCTCGGCACGGTGACGGGTGCGTGTCTGACCGCTCTCGTGATCGGACCTCAAGGGGCGCATCTGGTGGCGGCGGCAAAGGCCGCGGCCCGTTCCGACACCTACACCCAGCTCAATCTGTTCGGCAATGTGTTCGAGCGGATCAAGACCAGCTACGTCGAGAAGCCCGACGATTCCAAGCTGATGGAAGGCGCCATCAACGGCATGATCTCGGCGCTCGATCCTCATTCGCGGTACATGAATGAGAAGGGCTGGAGCGACATGCAGGAGACCACCCATGGCGAGTTCGGTGGGCTCGGCATCGAGGTGACGATGGAAGACGGCCTCGTCAAGGTGGTGACGCCTATCGACGATACGCCCGCGGCCAGGGCCGGCATGCTGTCAGGCGACGTGATCACCCAGATCGACGACGAGGTCATCCAGGGCATGACCCTCGAACAGGCGGTGGGCCGGATGAAGGGCCCCGCCAACAGCAAGATCCGCCTCAAGGTCGTGCGCAAGGGGGCCGCCGCGCCGATCGACGTCGCCATCGTGCGCGAGATCATCCGGGTGCGGCCGGTCCGCTTCAAGGCCGACGGCGGCGACATCGGTTACATCAGGATCACCCGCTTCAACGAGCAGACCACCGACGGCTTGAAGAAAGCCATCGCCAGCATCTCGAAGGAAGTTCCGCCGGAAAAACTGACGGGCTATGTGATCGATCTCCGCAACAATCCCGGCGGGTTACTCGACCAGGCGGTGTCGGTTTCGAGCACCTTCATGAACCGGGGCGAGGTGGTCTCGACGCGTGGCCGCACTTCGGAGGAAACCCAGCGCTTCACCGCGCGCGGCGGCGACATCACCAAGGGCAAGCCGCTGGTCGTGCTGATCAACGGCGGCTCGGCTTCGGCGTCCGAAATCGTGGCCGGCGCGCTTCGCGACCACAAGCGCGCCACGCTGATCGGCACGCGCACTTTCGGCAAGGGCTCGGTGCAGACCATCATTCCGCTCGGGCAGGGCAACGGCGCGCTGGCGCTGACCACGGCGCGCTACTTCACGCCGTCGGGGCGCTCGATCCAGGCCCAGGGCATCGCGCCCGACGTCGAGGTGCTGCAGGACGTGCCCGATGAACTCAAGGGCCGCGCCGAGCTGAAAGGCGAAGCCTCGATGCGCGGCCACCTCGCCGCCGACGGCGCCGAGCAGACCGGCTCGCAAGCCTACGTCCCGCCGAACGAAAAGGACGACAAGGCGCTCAACGCCGCGTTCAACCTGCTGCGCGGCGGCACCGTGAATGCAAATGCAGTCACGGCCGCGAAACGGGCGGTGCCGAACTAAATTCAGAACCCACCGCGTCTTTGCGAGGCATCCGGCGGCGCTTTGCGCCGACCGGGTGGCTCGCAATCAGCGCGTAGTATGCGGCGCGCGTAGCGATCCACAAAACATGATCGTTTTTGAAACTCTCATCTCCATCCGCTCGTAGCTCGCGTCGAACACCACGCGCGTTCGAACGGAGCAGTCATGTCGAGAAGATGGATTTTGCCGGCCCTGATCCTGTCGGTTTGTTCGAGTGGAGCCCTGCAGGCCAATCCGCTGGATTCACCTGGCGTCGTTTATATCGACGGGCTGCCGTGCAATCGCGCGTGCCAGTCCTACATGGCCTGGTCTGATCAGACATTATCTGCCCGGCACCGCGCGGTTCGCGAGACTGAAATCGCGGTGCCGGCTGAGGCCGAAACCGCAAGACCAGAACACGCCAGTCCCGCACGCGTAGCGAGGCAGGGCGCCTCCGTTTCCCGCACCGCGCCGCGCAGCAGCAAGGCGGCGTCCAGTACGAGGCCGCCAACCGCCAAAAAGGCCGCCGCTCCCGCTCTCGCAGCAGCCAGGAAGAACATTCCGGCGGCTACGGCGCCAGTGGCTCGCGAAAAGGCTGTCGCGGGTGGGCAGCCGCCGGAGCGCAAACTGGAAATCTCTGATAGCCCCGAGCCCAGTCAGGCAGCCGCCGTCGCTGCGTCGCAGCCTGCGGAGGCTCCCAAGTCGGAGGTCAAATCCGAGGTCACCCTGCCGCCGCCGGCCACGCTTGAGATCGCCGCGACGCCTGCCGCGCCCGAGGCGACTGCGTTGCCTCCCTCGGCCGGCGTTACTCCCGCTCCGGCTTCTCGAACCATCCAGCAGCAGCTTGTGGAAGCGACGGGAATGGCCGATCTCGTCACGGCGATCGGGACGGGGCGGGAAGCGTCCAGCAAATCGGACAATCCGGAAGCAGCACCCGCCGACGTGAGCGATACTGACAAGACTGCATCCGTATCGACAGACAGTACGGACAATCTGGTGGCGCTTGTGCTGGCGCGTCCGGAAATTGAATCGTTATCCGACCTGAACAACAGAAACATCGCGATCGAGGAGAAGCAATCCGCATCAAGTGGACGCGTCAGCGCCGCCTTCATGGCGGCGGGAGCTGCGGAGGTCCAGTTCAGCGAAGGACAGCGAGGGGCAATCGAGCGGCTGATCAGCGGCGAAGTCCCGGCCGCGGTTCTGACGTTGGCCTCGCGCGAAGCAGCGGAGTGGTTTCCCGATATCGAAGGCTTCAGGACTTTCCGGGTGCCGCTGAAGGCGAGACTTTAGCAAACCGTAATTCGTGCGCGGTGGCCCAACGACTAGGTGTTGGCAGACTTCGAGCGGGCGCAGGAATCCGCGGCACTGCGCTGGACTGACCGAACGTGTCAAAATCTCACGGCGAGCCGGCCTCGGACGGCGTGGTCTTCGGCGTTGCGTGCGACCTGGCCCTGGTAGAGAATGCCGAGCGTGGTTTGCGCATTGAGATGCAGGTCAGCGCCGGCTTCGAGGAGCGCGCTGTTGCGCGCGAGCGGCGCGCCCGCGATCTCGAAGGCAGTGCCTCCGCTCGCGAAGGAGAGGGTGGTGACCGGCGTCACATCGCCGAGCACGTGCTGCCAGGCGGCGGAGAGGCGCGGCGCCAGCGTCATTCCCCCGACCGCGACGCTGGTGGCGAGCCGCGCGCCAAGCGTCGCGAAGCCCGCCTCTTCGCGGTCGCACGCACCCGTGAGCGCCGCGACGCCGCCCTTCTCCGTGAAACCGCTTGTCCTCGCCTGCACCCAGGCAGCTCCTGCGAACGGCTCGAGCGCGACCGGGCCGAGCCCGAAACCGTAGCCGATCTCGCCAAACACCTGAGTGGTGCCGCCATGATAGGCGGCCGACGCGCGATCGACAAAGCCCGGAAACGCGATGGTGCGGGTGGTGTCGATCTGGTGGTACGAATAGGCCATGCCGGCGCGCGCGCTCCACGCGCCGGCGCTGCCCGCGCCGTAGAACGCCGCGTGGCCGCTCTCGACCGAGGCCGAGCTCGCGCGCGCGTCCACGCCGACCGCGGAGTCCGAATAGCCCGCCGCGAAGCCGAAGCGCCAGTCATCAACAGCGGCGTCGAGCCCCGCGACGGCGCCAGCGTGGCGGCGAGCGACCGTTGCCGCATTGCCATCGCCGTCAATGCGACCGCGCGCACCGAGTCCCTGCGCCCAGAAGGTCAGGCGGGACGAGTCCGTCTTCGGCTCCGGCACGGTCCCCGGAAGGGCCGCGCGCGCCGCCGTCCCGCCTACCGCGTTGTCGAAGGACGCCTGGCGCAGGCGGCCGAGCACCGCGTCGCGCAGATCGCGCGATTCGTCGACGAGCACGCCCGCCGTACTCGCATGCAACTCGCCCGAGAGTGCATCGAACGCCTGCCGCGCCTGCGCGGCTGTGCCGTAGAGCACCGTATTGAAGATGGGATTGCCGAAGCCCAGCGAATCGACGCCGGTGCCGGTGGCAATCTGGTTGCGCGTCCAGCCGACGCTCGCGAATGCCGTGCGTGCGAGGGTGAAGAATACGTGGTCGGCATTATAGGACACGGTCGGCGTTATGAAGGCGGACGAGGTGAGATTGGAAGTCACGCTGTCGAACGTGCCGGCGATGCCGCCAGTCGCCGTGAGAATCGTGTAGGTGGTGCCCGGCGCGTAGGTCCCGGGCGCTGCGACCACACGCAAGGCACCGCCGAGCTGCGCCGCGCCCGTGACATCGGTGCGATCGGCGCTCGTCGGCGCGATCTCGACCAGGTAGGTCGAGGCCGCCGACAGCACGAGATTGCCCTGCACCGTGATGGTGCCGATCGAGTTGCCGGGCGAGAGCGTGCCGGCGCCGATAGTCGTTGCGCCAAGACGACCAGTGCCCCCGACAAGACCGCCGCCATCCACCGTCAGTGGTGACGAGGCGATCGAGCCGTTCACGATGAGCGTGGCGCCGTTGACGGTCGTGGGACCCGTGTAGCTGTTGGCAGCCGTCAGGATGGTGGTGCCGGACAGCACATTGACGCTGCCGTTGCCGGTCATCGTCGACCCAAACACGTAGTTGGCGGCCGTATGATTGAAGTTGATCGTGCCAATGCCAGCGCCGAACGCGACGCTTGCCGTGTCGAGCGTGCCGGCGGCCGCCGCCGGACTGCCTGCCGCCGCGCCGATGTTCAGCGTGCCACGCGAGCCGGCCTGGCTTGCCACATGCACGGTGCCGGCGTGCACCGTCGCACCCGCCGCGACGGTGAGCGTACCGGTGCCGGAGAATCCGACATTGAGGTCTCCGGAATTGGTCCATGTCGAGCCGGCGCCCGTCACCGCCACGGTTCCTTGCGAGCCGATGGCCGATCCGATGATGGCGGACGCGCTGCTCACAGATCCACCGCTGTCGATGGCGAGCACGCCGGTGCCGCTGACGCCAATTGTGAGGGAGGCACTGGAGTTCAAGGCCGAGCCCGGACCCGTCACTGTCACCGTGCCTTGCGAGCCGGTGTCGTGAGCGACGTAGCCGTTCGCATTGCTCACCGTGCCGCCGTTCGAGACCGCGAGCGAACCCGTACCGGCGTTGCCGACGTAAAGGTCCAGGGAATTAACCCAGGCAGAGCCGGCGCCAGCGACCGTGGCCGTGCCCTGCGCGCCGGCAAACTCGCCGAGGATCCCATATGTGCTGCTGACCTTCCCCCCGCTTGCGACAGCGAGCAACCCGACGCCGAAGTAGCCGATCGAGAGCTGTGAGGAATTGGTCCAGGTGGTGCCAACGCCCGTCACCGTCACGCTCCCTTGCGAGCCGCTGGTCGACCCGACAATTGCGGAGGTGTTGCTCACGGCTCCGCCATTCTCAATGGCGAGTACCCCCGTGCCGCCGCCGCCGATCGTGAGGGAGGAGCTGTTGCTCCAGGCCGAGCCGGCGCCTGTCACCGTCATGGACCCCTGCGAACCGGCGACGAAACCGACGAGACCGATCGCGTTGCTCGCCCGGCCGCCGTCCGCGATAGTGAGCGCGCCCGTGCCGGCGTTGCCGACGAAGAGGTTTCCGCTGTTGGCCAAGGCGGAGCCCGCGCCGGTCACCGTCACCGTGCCGTGGGAGCCGGCGTCGTTGCCGACGATGCCGATTGCGCCGCTCACCCCGCCGCCGGCCGCGATGGTCAGCACGCCTGTGCCGGCATCGCCGATGACGAGATTTCCGCTGTTGGTCCAGGCCGAGCCGGCGCCGGTCACCGTCGCCGTGCCCTGAGAGAGAGCGCTGCGGCCGAGATAGCCGTCCGTATTGCTCACCGTTGCGCCATTCGCGATGGCGAGCGTGCCTGTGCCTGTGCCGGCATCCCCGACGAAGAGATTGCCGGAATTGGTCCAGGTAGATCCCGCGCCGGTCACCGTTGTGTTTCCGCGCGCGCTACCGAGGGCGCCGACATAGCCGTTCACGCTGCTCACCGTTGCGCCGTCCGCGATGGTGAGCGTGCCCGTGCCGGCGCTGGCGACGAAGAGATTTCCGGAATTGATCCAGGTGGAGCCGTTGCCGGTCACCGTCACCGTGCCAGAAGAGAAACCGCTGCGGCCGACATAGCCGTCCGTATTGCTCACCGTTCCGCCGTTCGCGATGGCAAGCGTGCCTGTGCTGACTTCCCCGACGGAGAGATTTCCGGAATTGGCCCACGTGGATCCCGCGCCGGTCACCGTTATGGTACCGCTTGCGCTATCGGAGTCTCCGACATAGCCGTTCACGCTGCTCACCGTTGCGCCGTCCGCGATGGTGAGCGTGCCCCTTCCGCCCCTGCCAGCGAAAAGATCTCCGCTGTTGGTCCAGGTGGAGCCGGCGCCGGTCACCGTCACCGTGCCCTCGGCGCCGGGAGCCGTGCCGAGATAGCCGTTCACGCTGCTCACCGTCCCACCGCCCTCGATGGTGAGCGTCCCTGTGCCGAAGAAGCCGACGTCCAGGGTCTGGGAATTGCTCCAGTTGGATCCGGGACCGGTCACCGTCACCGTGCCATTAGACAAGGGGTAGCCGATATGGCCATCGACACTGCTCAGCGTACCGCCTCCCGTAATGGTGAGCGCGCCCACGGCGGTGATGCCGACCGCAATGATTTCCGCGGCAGCACCGGGCGCATTCACCACTGGAGCATTGGGTGTAGTCGCGTCGATCCTTGCCGTTCCCCCGCCAGCGACCGGAACGCCGTTCGTCCAGTTGCTTGCGTCGAACCAATTGCTGGATGCGGCACCGGTCCAGGTGGATTGCGCCGCGGCCGGCAACGACGCCGCCGCGAGACAGACGCCGCCAAGGACGGCCGAGCACAACCAAGAGTTGCGCAACCAGGAGTGCAGGCGTGGCCATATCGACAACTGACCCGCCTCCCTCTCACGCCCGCCGCTCGATCCATGTCGCGAGCCGCGTCACATCGCTCCGAATGCACGCCGTACTTACCTCCAAAACAGCGCGGCATGTCAATCGAGGCAGGTACCACCAGAGGTGATAATTTCCCCGCATGTTGCGCCGCAATCACAGGCGTCCGGAAATTGAATCGTTATCCGACCTGAACAGAAACGTCGCGATCGAGAAGAAGCAGTCCGCATCAAGCGGAGGCGTCAGCGCCGCGTTGATAGTTCTTCAAGCTATCGTGAGAGCTCCGGAAACGCACCGTGGATATGATTGGCAAGTCGGCTAGCGCAGCGACGGCAAGGCAACAAATGCATATGTGAGGTGTCATATGTCTGCACCCTGCAAGTTCGAGCTAAGTATTCTGAATCACGATGAGAAAGCGCTC
Organism: Bradyrhizobium sp. AZCC 1719; assembly: GCF_036924525.1. Taxonomy (NCBI): domain Bacteria; kingdom Pseudomonadati; phylum Pseudomonadota; class Alphaproteobacteria; order Hyphomicrobiales; family Nitrobacteraceae; genus Bradyrhizobium; species Bradyrhizobium sp. AZCC 1719. The sequence continues at coordinate 5,175,158 of NZ_JAZHRU010000001.1, forward strand.
GTACAGACTTCCCATCACCCCGAAATTGGTGACGCAGATCGCGCGACACTTGAAAACCTGAAATCATCGCTCAGAAAACTCCGGGACAAGGAGCGTACGCTCGCCTTCCAGCGGCGTCGGATCAGCAAAGGCACCGCCCAGCCGCGGGGCCAAAGCGTTTCGGGGACTGCCGAGCATTCTCTCCATCGTAAGCAGGTTTTCGTGGCCGCCCTGAAGCGGGTGAACAAGGAGCTCGCACGCCTTCAAAAATTTGAGGCGAGGAGGGAGCTGGGAGAAGCGGCCCGGCGAGCGCTTTCTCTTCGTAGAGCACAGCAATTCTCCCGCCCGACAAACGAGCCAACTTCCCATGACGGCATGAAGCCGATTCCGAGTCGCCGACGAAGTATCAAGCTCCCGCGCTCAACAATTGGGCGGGTGTCACAGGCGAACAAGAGAGCCCAGGCCGCAAGAGATTCCCGCCGCTAACGGAGCTTATCCAATTCGGCTGCACGGCAAATGAATTTTTGCAATTACGCAATTACGGTGGCAGTTACGGTGCCAGTCACCGTAATTCCCGCTCCCGCCCAGCGCCGCTCTGATCTCGGCATCAATCTCGGCAAAATCATGCGCCGTCAGATGCGGCTTGATCTCGGCAAGGTTCGCTTGCGCGGCGGCGAGCCTGCCACGTTCCATCGTGGCCTTTTTCAGCGGTGCCGCTCTGGCGGATAGTCTGGTCATGTTGCTTCTCCACCGGATTACTGCGGATAGACCCGGCGACCATTTTCCTCTTCAGGTTAACCTCATTTCATTCCAAGCCATACTAGCGATTAGCCGGCGGTCCGGGGCCGGGTTTCTTACGCGGCTCCGGCGCGTTCGGATCGTTGCATTTGGCTCCTGTGGTCCATCGATTGAACGGTTGAAGGAAACCAGATGGAAAAGACCAAGGCCAACTCGCCCAAGTACAAGATACCTATTCGAACAGCACCGCAGGAAATCATTATGACCGGCGACGACTTCCGCGCGGCGATCGAAAAGATCGGCGTATCGCAGGAGGGTTTTGGTCGCTTGATCGGCGTGCGGGGCCGCACCGTACGAAGCTGGATTGCCGAGGAATTCCCCGTTCCCAAAGTGGTCGCGCTGTTCGCGCGCTTGATGCTCAAAACCAAAACCAATCCGGAGGACTTGCTATGAGTCCAAACCGACCTCTTGCTCTTGGCATGCAAATGAAGCGCTCCGCGCTTATCTGACGATCGCAACGCCAGCGCTTGCTGCGTTGTCGGAGAAGGCCCGGATCGCGGCGGCACGGTTTGTATTACGGTGCACACAAATTGCAACGGTGGCCGCGTCACAAACTGGGATGGCGGGCAAATCAATTCGGATTTTCAGAAATCGTGTCAAGCCCCGGAATCAAAAATATTCCGCTTTCGCCGTCGGGCAAATCACCGCTACAAACTCGCCCATCCACCCCGGCAAGAGGGGCGTATCGCGATCGTCACGGACGCGGGGTTGGATGCGGTGGACGCGGCAGCGTCGGGTGCGCAAGATGTTCGCAGGGCGGTTATCCGTGAGTGAACACAGCGCGCAGGACGTACGGCGCTTAAACGCCTCCGCCAGAATTTTGGCCGGCAAGCACTTGGCTGGTTGAAGTCTCTGGCAGAGGAAGCTGCGTACGGCAAAACCGTGTGGTCCTGGCACCCGTGGCTGGTGTTAAGCCGGCGGAGGTTCTTCGAAACCCGACCGGGTTCGATGAACCGCTAATCTGTCGGCGATGGAGGCAAGAGGAATTCGTCTCCAGGGAGAGCGCGGCATAAGCCGTCGAACCATCGCGCAGGGAATGCCGGGCTGCTCCGGCTGTACCTGTATGCTCGTGTGCGCATTTCCTAAGTGCATTTGCACACGAGACCGCGGGTGCAGCAAGCACCCGGCATTCCCTGCGCCCTCTCACTCTTTGGGGGCGAACGATTTGCAAAAGCTCGGGCGCATCGTGTCGCGAGAACGCTAACACATATTCGTCTGTCATCGCCCGGCTTGACCGGGCGACCCAGTATCCAGAGACAGCGATGATAGAACCGAGAGGCCGCAGCGTACTGGATCCCCGCCTTCGCGGGGATGACGATGGTGTTTTGTGTTGCTATCTCCGCGTCATTGCAGCGTCGTAAAACTACGCCGTCCGCGCAACCGACTTGCGCTTAGGTGGCCGGCTCGGCGCCGCGTCGGGACCTTGCCGATCCGTCAGCAACAGCGGCCTGATCTCCGTCGCCGGCTTCGGCGCGCTGAACAGGTAACCCTGCATTTCCGAACAGCCGAGTTCGCGCAACAAGTCGCGCTGCTGTTCGGTCTCGACGCCTTCGGCCGTCGTCGTCATATGGCGTTCGGCGGCGATGTTCACCACCGCCTCCACGATGCAGGACGAGCCTTCCGGCTCGGCGATATCGGTGATGAAGCAGCGGTCGATCTTGATCTTGTCGAACGGAAAACGCTGCAGATAGCTCAGCGAGGAGTAGCCGGTGCCGAAATCGTCGAGCGCGATGCGAACCCCGATGGCGCGGAGGTCGTGCAGGATGGCGAGCGCGGCCTCGTCATCTCTGATCAGCACGGCTTCGGTGATCTCGAGCTCCAGCCGGCTCGCCGCGAGGCCCGATGCGGCGAGCGCCGCCATCACCTTCAGCGCCAGCGTGCCGCTCCTGAATTGAATCGGCGAGACGTTGACCGCGAGCCTGACATTGCCGGGCCAGGTCGCGGCCTCCTTGCAGGCCGCGGTCAGCACCCATTCGCCGAGTTGGTTGATCAGGCCGGTGTCCTCTGCGAGCGGCACGAACTCGGCGGGCGAAATCATGCCGCGCTGCGGATGGCGCCAGCGCACCAGCGCCTCGCAGCCGGTGATCGCGTTGGTCTGCAGGCTCAGACATGGCTGGTAATAGACCTCGAAGCCGCCGTCGACGAGCGCCTGGCGCAGGTCCATTTCCAGGCTGCGGCGGGCGCGGACCTCGGCTTCCATGTCCGGTTCGAAGAAGCGATAGGTGCGGCGGCCGGCGGCCTTGGCGGCGTACATCGCCAGATCCGCGTTCTTCAGGATCTGGTCGATATCGGAGCCGTCTTGCGGCGCGAGCGCAATGCCGATGCTGGCGTCGGTGGTGACCTGATGGCCCAGGCATTGGTAGGGCGAGCGGATCGCCTCGAAGATGCGGCTGACGAGCTTCATCACGTCGTCGATATCATCGATCCCGGTCTGCACGATGGCGAACTCGTCGCCGCCGAGCCGGGCGACGAAATCGGATCTCCGCGTGCAGGCGGCGAGGCTGGCCGCGACCGATTTCAGGAGCTCGTCGCCGATCATGTGGCCCAGCGAATCGTTGACGCTCTTGAATTCGTCGATGTCGATATAGAGCACCGCCAGTGGCCGGTTCGGCGCGACGTAAGACAATTCGCGCTTGAGCCGTTCGTGGAACAGGGTGCGGTTCGGCAGGTCGGTCAACGCGTCGTAATGGGCGAGGTGGGTGATGCGCTCCTCGGCGCGCCGCCGCTCGGTGATGTCTTCGTGCGTTGCCAGCCATCCGCCGTCGGCGACCGGTTCGTTGACGACCTGGATCGAACGTCCGTCGGGTGTGGATATAACCATGGCGTTACGGTGCGCGATGTCGCGCAGCACCATCTCGACGTAGTGATCGATGTCGCCGACGAACGAGCCGGTCTCCTTGCGATGGGCGATCACCTCGCGGAAGCTGCAACCCGGCTTCACGACCTCGGCCGACAAGCCGTACATTTCGAGGTATCGCCTGTTGCAGATGATGAGCTGCTGCTTTGCATCGAACAGCAACAGGCCCTGCGTCATGTTGTTGACGGCGGTGTCGAGCCGCTGCTTTTCCAGCGTCAGCCGCTGCTTCGATGCGCGGTGCTGATAGGAAAGCTTGCGGACGACGAGAAACAGCAGAGCGGCGATCGCGAGCACGGAAAACCCGGTGACGGCGATCAGGATTCCGATCTGCTCGCGCCAGTCGGCCAACGCGGCCGATGTGGTGATCGAGGCGACCATTACGATCGGAAAATTGGAGAGCGCACGGGACGCGATCAGCCGGTCCTCGCCGTCGATCGGGCTGGTGAGGCGCGAGGTGCTGCGGGGCAGCTCGAAGACTTGCCGCTGCGCGGCCGGACCGGTCCTGAAGTTCTTGCCGACCAGCTCCGCCACATGTGGATAGCGGGCCAGCAGCGTGCCGTCGCTGTGGTGCATGGCGATGGAGGCGCCGGGGCCGAGGGCAACAGTTGCGAAGAACTTTTCGAAATGGACGGGTTCGATGCCCCGGCCGATGACGCCGAGCAATTCGCCTTTCGGCCCGGTGATCTTGCGCGCGATCACGGTGGTCCAGGCGCCGGTGATGCGGCTGTAGACCGGCTCGACCAGCATCTCCGGCGATTGCGGGCCGGACCTGAATGTTCTGAAGAAAGCGCGGTCCGCCGAGTTGACTGGCGGCGGCGGCCAGGCGGCCGACGCATTGATCAGATTGCCTTCGGCGTCGAAGATGTTGATGCCGCCGACATAGGACAGCGCGTCGATCTTGGATTTCAGGATGAGATGGATGTCATGGCCGGACATCCGGCGCTTGTAGTTTTCGAGCGTGGCGATCCCGCTGGAACGCATGAACGCGATCAGGTCCTTCTGAACGACCTGAAAATCTTCGAGCTGCTGGTCGAAATGGCGGGCGAGCAGCAGCACGGTGTTTTCCAGCTCGCGTTCGCTATTGCGCAGCGCGCGCTCGCGGAAATTGCCGGCCATGATGGTCGCGCCGATCGCGATGGTGGCGATCAAAAGCGTGCCGCCCAGGATCAACCAGCGGATCGGGCCGCCGCGAAAGGCGAACGCGATCCTCAACGAATTGGTGCCGGTTGAAACCATGGAACGCGATCGCGGCCGGGACATGAACTGCCGGAAGCGGCGTTCTCCCAAACCCGGCCCATAAATTCGATACCGCGCCGAGATGGAGTTGACGTTAGGAAGTCTGGTTAACGAATGGTTACCTCGGTGGCGAGTGTGGGCTGTGACAACCACAGGGGAGGGTCGGGTTCCGGCCATCCCCAGGCGTCCGGGTCATGACGACGATAATCGCTGCAAGGATGTTGGCGGCAACGCCGGCCAGAATCGGCAGCGTATAGTCGTGGGTGAGATCGAACGCGAAGCCGGCAGCGCTGGGACCGATCAGGGTACCGAAGGCGACGCTGGTGTAGAGAATGCCGATGATGCCGCTGACGTTGCGGCCGCCGAAATAATCCATCACGACGGCCGGAAGCACGGCGACCCAGGCGCCGTAAATCATGCCGTAGACGAATGCAAAAATGGCAAGCGGCCAGAATGTCGTTGAGATCGTCCAGATCGCCAACGCGATCGCCATGCCCGCGAAGAGCAGGAGCAGGGCGGATTGGCGGCCGATACGGTCGGCGACACCGCCGAGGAAAAACCGGCCGGCCGTGCTGCCGATGCCGATGATGCCGAGCAGCAGCACGGCGGATGTCGCCGGGACGCCGTGGTCCCCGGCATAGGGAACGAGATGCACGAACGGCACGAACAGGCCGAACGAGCAGATCAGGCACGCGGCGTATAGCGAGATGAAGCGTCGCGACCGGATCGCCTCGCGCATCGACGCACCTTCGGCCCGCGTCAACATGGCTCCCTGCTGGAGTGGATCGCCATCGGGATTGAGGCCCCGGTCGTGCGGATCGTTCTCGAGGAGGAGCGCCATCCCCCCGCCGACAATCGCGGCGAATGCGCCGAGCGCAAGATAGGCCCCGCGCCATCCGAGCATCTCGATCAGGAACGTTGCCTGCGCCGGCATCACCAGCGTGCCAACCCCGATCCCGCTCACGGCGAGACCAGAGGCAAAGCCCCGCCGCCGCACGAACCAGCGCTGCACCGCGCCGACCGCCGGGACATAGGCGCAGCCGACGCCAAGTCCGACGCCCAGCCCGTAGGCTGCATACACCTCGACCAGATTGCGCGCGGCACTTGCCGCGGCAAGCCCGAGGCCGATCAGCAGCATGCCCGCCAGCGCGAGACGGCGCGAGCCATAGCGGTCGGCGAGGGGACCGCTGACGATGCCGAGGCCGAAATAGAGAAAGCCGGCCAACGAAAATACCAGCGAGACCGAACCGCGCGAGGCGCCGAAATCACGCTGCAGCGAGTCGAGAAACGCGCTGAACGTATAGGCGCAGCCGAAGCCGACAAAGGTCACGACAAAAGCGGCAGCCACCACAAACCAACCATAGAAGATGCGGGAATTGGGCAACGCTGACTGGACACTCAATGTTGCCTCCATGGGCTCAGCGACGGATGGCGGCGATGCCAGGATGTGGCCCTCTGGAATGCTGCGCCAGCGCGTACCAGCGTGGCTTCTTCCAGATCGGCGGCCACAAGCTGAAACGCGATCGGCATTCCGGTTGCGGAAAAACCGCCGGGCAGCGTGATCGTGGGATGACCGGTCATGTTGAAGGGGCAGGTGTATTCCTGCAATCTGGCGATCAGGTCCGGCCGCTCGCCGAGCGTTCGTATCATGGCGAGCGTCAAGGGTGGGAATGGGTGAACCGGAATGAGCAGCAGATCGATTGTCTCGAACAGCGATGCGATCCGGCCGCGCAATTCCAACCGCCGCAGCAGGATTCTCTGATAGTCGCGAGCAGATAGCGCACGGCCCGCCTCGATGACGGCGGCGAGGATCGGACCATATTCATCTTTGCGTGCGGGGTAGGTTGCATCGTGTGCGACCGCTGCCTCCACCGCGCAATTCGGAACCCAGTCGGCGACGGCCTGCTTCACGTCGGGAAACCGCACATCGACGATGTCAGCGCCAAGCGCACGTAACGTCTTGATCGCCTCGCCCTGCACCTGTTGGGTCGTAACGTCTACGCCGTCGCTGCTCCACTTCGCGTCGAAGCCAATGCGAAGGCCTCTTACGTCCAGTTCCGCTGCAGCCAGATAGTTGGGCACAGGGTCGAGGACGGCTGTCGGATCGGCATGATCGCGTCCGGCGATGACGCCAAGCATTGCGCCGGCATCCGTCGCGCTCCGGGCAATGATCCCGACATGGTCCAATGTCGCTGCCAGTTCGAACACGCCGTGGCGGCTGACGCGTCCCCAGCTTGGCTTCAAGCCGGTAAGACCGTTGGCGGCGCATGGCCAGCGAATCGAACCGCCGGTATCGGATGCGATCGAGCCATAGCAGAGCCCCGCCGCAGTCGCGGCCGCCGAGCCACTTGATGAAATGCCCGGCCAATAGTCCGGATTCCACGGATTCTTCGGCGGCGTTACAGATGGATGGTGATCGGAATAAGCGCCTTCCGTGAGCTGGAGCTTCCCCAGCACGACCGCACCGGCTTCATTCAAGCGGTGCACCACAGTTGCGTTTTCATCCGGCAGGAAATCGCCGTGGACGAGGGTGCCGGCAGCGGTTGGAACATTCCTTGTCCAGAATAGATCCTTCACCGCAATCGGAACACCGTGCAGCGGTCCGCGATACCGGCCTGCTGCGATTTCGGCGTGCGCTGCTTCGGCTTGCGCCATCGCAGCATCGGCCATCACACGGACGTAGCTGCCGAGTTCGCCATCTAAAGCGGCGATGCGATCGAGTTGCGCGCGCGTTGCTTCCACCGGAGAAATTTTGCGGGCCCTGATGCATGCCGCAAGCTCCGTGAGTTCAAGGTAGTGCAGATCGTCGGTGCCAATATCCATTCTGTCTCCGTCAGTGATGCGGCGCCTGGAATCTTCTGGCGAAGGACCAATTGTCGCTCAACACCGCTATAAACGTTATACCGGTGTCTCTTGATGTCAACCGGTAAATATGCTTTACCGGTGTTGCAATGTCGAAATTGTCCAGACAGTTCAAGGTTCCCGACGAGTTGGCCAATCTCTACGATTTCGCCAATACGCTCGACGTCAGGCATTTCACGCATCATGGCGTGCAGCATCCGCAAGGTGATGAACTGGCAAACGCTAGGGAATTCGCAGTGTGGATGCGGCAACGTGGGCTGTTGCTCGTCGATGCGAGGGTTTCGCCGGCGATGCTCGCAACCGCGCTTGAACTCAGGAGCTTGATCCGCGACTATCTGCAGCGTGATCCGTCTGAACGAAGCAAAAACAGGGACTCGGTCCGCGCGCTGAACAAAGTGCTCAAACTGTTTCCGCTGCTCGCGACGGCAGGGGATGATGGCGGCATGGTGCTTAAGGCCGCGCGAGACGATGCGCTGGCGGGGCTCTCATCGGTCGTTGCGGAGCTCTATGACGGCTCCAGAAATGGAAAGCTTGATCGGCTGAAAATGTGCGCTTCCGACGAATGCCGCCGCGTGTTCTTCGATCGTTCGAAGCCCGCCACCCGGCGATGGTGCATGTCGTCATTGTGCGGGAATCGCATGAAGACGAGGAATTATCGCGAGCGCCAGCGCAACGCTGAATAGATCATCTTGCGCGGATGGCTTCGCAAAAACTGCACGAAGCGCATTCCGTACCGCAATGGTCACAGGTAGTGACAATTGCGGGGCCGTCGCCGGTTCAGCGCTCCGCGCGATAATGGCCGGACTTGCCGCCGCTCTTCTCGACGAGATGGATGGCTTCGATGCGAACGCCGCGCTCGACCGCCTTGATCATGTCGTAGATCGTCAGGCACGCGACCGACACCGCCGTCAGCGCTTCCATCTCGACGCCCGTCGGGCCGGTGACCTTGACGGTGGCGCGGACGATGCACCCCGGCAATTTTTTGTCAGGCGTGATGTCGAGCGTCACCTTGGACAGCGCCAGCGGATGGCACAGCGGGATCAATTCCGACGTGCGCTTTGCCGCCATAATGCCGGCGATGCGGGCCGTGCCCAGCACGTCGCCCTTCTTGGCATTGCCGGAGACAATCAGGTCGAGCGTCGCCTTGGCCATGACGACACGCCCCTCGGCGATGGCGGTGCGCTCGGTCGCTGCCTTCGCAGAGACGTCAACCATCCGCGCTTCGCCGGCGGCATCGATATGGGTGAGGGCGGCGCCGCCTTTGGAAGCCTTCCGCGCCATCTGCTAGCCGGTCCCGGTGGGGCGGGCCGTATCAGAACGCGCCAGCAATGCGCGCGTTGCCGCGGTCACATCGGCCTGCCGCATCAGGCTTTCGCCGACCAGGAAGGTCGACATGCCAACGCGCTCGAGGCGGGCGAGATCATCAGGCGTAAAGATACCGCTTTCGCCGACCATCAGGCGATCACGCGGGATCAGCGGCGCCAGCGCCTCGCTGGTCGCAAGCGTGGTCTCGAAGGTCCGTAAGTTACGGTTGTTGACGCCGATCATCGGCGAACGAAGCTTTAGCGCGCGGTCGAGCTCAGTGCGGTCGTGGATTTCGATCAGCACGTCGATGCCGAGCGCAATCGCCGCGTCCTCGATATCCCTCGCGGCGGCATCGTCGAGCGCAGCCATGATGATCAGGATGCAATCCGCGCCATAGGCGCGGGCTTCCACCACCTGATAGGTGTCGAACAGGAAGTCCTTGCGCAGCACCGGCAGATTGGCTGCGGCGCGCGCCGCCACCATGAAATCGAGATGGCCCTGGAACGAGGGTGCGTCCGTCAGTACCGATAGGCACGCCGCGCCGCCGGCCTCGTAAGCCTTGGCCAGCGCCGGCGGATCAAAATCGGCGCGGATCAGCCCCTTGGACGGCGAGGCCTTCTTCACCTCGGCGATCAGCGCGTAGTCGCCACGGGCGAGTTTTTCCCTGACAGCGCGGACGAAGCCGCGCGGTGGCTGGGCCGCTTTGGCGCGAGCCTCGACCTCGGCAAGCGGATGCGCGCGCTTGGCCGCAGCGATCTCTTCGCGCTTGTAGGCCTCGATCTTGCTCAGGATATCGGACATCTCTGGCACCCCTTTGGACTCAGCCGCGCGAAACCGCGATCAGGTGCTTCAGCCGTGCCGCCGCCGCGCCGCTATCGAGCGATTTCGCGCCGATCGCGACGCCTTCCTTCAGATCCCTGGCACGGCCGGCCACGATCAGCGCCGCCGCCGCGTTGAGGAGCGCGACGTCGCGATAGGGGCTGGGCTTGCCGTTGAGCACGCCTTGCAGCGCCAGCGCATTGGCGTCCGCATCACCACCCCTAAGCGCGTCGACATTGCAGCAGGTGAGGCCCGCCTCCTCCGGCGTCACCTCGAAGGTGGTGATCTTGCCGTTGTCGAGGCTGGCGACAAAGCTCGGGCCAGTGAGGGTGATTTCATCGAGCCCGTCGGAGCCGTGGACGACCCAGACGGATTCGGAGCCGAGGTTTTTCAAGACCTGCGCCAGTGGCTGCACCCAGTGCCTGGAGAACACGCCGACCATCTGGCGCTTGACGCCGGCCGGATTGGAGAGCGGCCCGAGCAGGTTGAAGATCGTGCGGGTGGCGAGCTCGACGCGGGTCGGGCCGACATTCTTCATCGCGGGGTGATGTGCGGGCGCGAACATGAAGCCGATGCCGGCCTCCTGCACACAGCGGCCGACCTGGTCGGGCGTGAGGTCGATCTTGACGCCGAGGGAGGCCAGCACGTCGGCAGCCCCCGAACGCGACGACAGCGCGCGGTTGCCATGCTTGGCGACGGGCACGCCGGCGCCTGCGACGATGAAGGCCGCGCAGGTCGAGACGTTGACCGAACCGGAGCCGTCGCCACCGGTGCCGACCACGTCGACCGCGTCCGCAGGCGCCTTGACCCGCAGCATCTTGCCGCGCATCGCCGCCACCGCGCCGGTGATCTCGTCGACGGTCTCGCCGCGAACCCTGAGCGCCATCAACAGCCCGCCCATCTGCGAGGGCGTGGCCTCGCCGGACATCATGGCATCGAAGGCGGAGGCTGCCTCGTCACGCGACAGTGTCGCGCCGGTGGCTACTTTTCCGATGATAGATTTGAGGTCGTCCATCGCTTGGCTTTCAAAATCGGCCCGGCTCTCATCCTTCGAGACGCGGCCAGGTGGCCGCTCCTCAGGATGAGGTGAGTTATTATGCTCAATTGTTCGCGCCCGTCACCTGCGCGAAGGCGGCCGCGTTGATGGAGGTGCCGATCTGGGATTCGATCTTGGTCACATATTGCGCGATCTGTTCGTCGGTCAGGCCGCGCTGCAACGTCTCCTTCAACTTCTTCAGCTCATCGGAGGCCATGTCGACCGGCGGCACCGTCACGTCGGTGACGCGCAACACGATCCACTCGCTGCCACCGGTGCCCGGCGTCTGCGTGACGCCGTCCTTGGGCGTCCGGAATGCGGCCGTGATGGCGGCGGAGGGCACGCCTGAAAGCGAGGCGTCGCGGCGGAAACCGGTCGCGGTCTCGACCTTCGCTCCGACTGCGGCCGCTTCGGCGGCGAGCGTGCCGCCTTGCTCGACCTTCTGCACCATCTCGGTTGCCTTCGCGCGCAACCTGCTCGAAATCTGGTCTTCGCGCCATTTTGCCTCGACCTGGCTGCGCACCTCGTCGAGCGGGCGGTCGCGCGATGGCGTAATGCCAAGCACGTCGTACCAGACATAGCCGCCGGCAAACTGGATCGGTTCGTTGTCGACGCCGATATCGCTGTTAAAGGCCTGCGAAACCACGTCGAGGCCGCGCGGAATATTCGCCACCGGCTGGCCGTCGGGCGTGCGGCCGGAGCGATCGACGGCCTCGATCGTGACAGCGGTGAGGCCGAGCTTCTGCGAAGCCTCGACCACATTGGCGCCGCCGCTGCGCTCATCTTCCATCTTGTTCTGGATTTCGTTGACCTTGGCGCGCGCGCGTTCGGTCGCGATTTCCTTCTTCACCTGCGCTGCGATGCTTTCATAGGTCGGCGTCACACCTGGCTCGATCTTGCCGACCTTGACCAGCGCCACGCCGAAGCGGCCCTGCAGTGGCTGGCTGACTTCGCCTGACTGCAGCGAGAACGCCGCATCCGCAATCGCCGGGTCGATGATCGCGTTCTTTGCGATCAGGCCGAGATCGACGTCGGCCAGATTGAGGTTGCGCTCCTTGGCGACGTCGTCGAACGACGTTCCCGACGTGATGCGGCTGCGCGCGGCCTGCGCTTCGCCTTCGTTCGGAAAAAACATCTGCGACACTTCGCGCTTTTCCGGCGTTCCGAGCTGGTCGCGGCGCTGCTCGAAGGCCTTCTTCGCATCCTCGTCGGAGACCTCGGTCCACTTGCCGATCTCTTCGGGGCTGATCACGACAAAGGACAGTTTGCGATACTCGGGCGCGCGGAACTGGGTTTTGTGATCCTCGAAATAGGCGGCCAGCGCCTCGGGCGACGGCGGATCGATCGTGCCGGCCTGCGCCGCGTCGAGCCTGACGAATTCCATCGAGCGCTGCTCGTTCTGGAAGCGGGCGAGCGCCTCGATCAGGACCTTCGGCGGCTCAGCCCCGGCCGAGACGGCGCCGACGATCTGGCGCCGCAGCCCGACCCGCCGGCGTTCCGCCAGATAACGTTGCTCGGTATAGCCGAACTGCCTGATCGTGGCCTGGAAGCGAGCGGGATCGAATTTGCCGCCCAATCCCGCAAAATTCGGATCGCTGTAGATCTGCCGCATGGCTTCGTCCTGCGACTGGGCAAGCCCCATGCGCCGGGCTTCCTCATCCAGCGCAGCTTCGGCGATGGTCTGTTGCAACACCTGCCGATCGAGCCCGAAGGCGCGGGCCTGTTCAGGGGTCAGCGGACGGCCGAAACTGCGGCCGAGCTGCTGCAGCTTTTCCGTGTAGATCTGGCGGAATTGCTCCGTCGAAATCTCGGTCTTGCCAATCGTGGCGAGCGACGACTGGCCAAATCCCTTGAAGATGTCGGCAATACCCCAAACTGCGAAACTGACAATCAAAACGCCCATCACGACGGCCATGACAACCTTGCCGAGCCAGTTTGATGAGGCTTTCCGAATTCCTCGAAGCATGGGTCCAACTTGTTTTTAAAGGAGAGGGGGAACCGGGTCGTGCCCAAGGGAATTCGATCCGGGACCGAATTCCGCAACAAGGCGTCACCGAGTTGAAAACGCATCATAAAGTGGCCGCGCCCCCCTCGCAACCTCACCCATGCGGGCTATTTGAAGCGGTTAATGGCCGCGGGGATCGCCCGACCGGTATCTGGAACTGGCGGCGTGGCTCTGCTAGCGCATCTGGAACGCTGATATTTGCGGGACAATCGACATGACCGATGCCATCCGGCCGCTGATCGCCGGCAACTGGAAAATGAACGGCCTGAAATCTTCCTTAGGTGAATTCGAAGCCATGATCGCCGGTGCCGGTGCGTTGGCCGGCAAGGCCGATCTGCTGGTCTGCCCTCCGGCCACCCTGATCGGCGGCTTTGCCGACAGGGCGCTCGGTTCAAAACTCACCGTCGGGGCGCAGGATTGCCATACCAAGGCATCGGGCGCCCATACCGGCGATCTCTCGGCGGAAATGCTGGCGGATGCCGGCGCCAGTGCCATCATCGTTGGGCATTCGGAGCGGCGCGCCGACCATGCCGAGACCGACGCATTGGTCCGGCAGAAGGCGGAAGCGGCTTGGCGGGCGGGCCTGGTGGCGATCGTTTGCATCGGCGAGACCCAGAAGCAACGCGATGCCGGCCAGACGCTGGATGTCTGCGGCGGGCAACTCGCCGGTTCGTTGCCGGACGGCGCGACGTCAGCCAATCTGGTGGTGGCCTATGAGCCGGTCTGGGCGATCGGCACCGGTCTGACGCCGACACCAAAAGATGTCGAACAAGTTCATCGCTTTATCCGCGATGTTCTCACCAGCCGATTTAAGACGGAAGGCAGCAAGATCCGGATTCTCTATGGCGGATCGGTCAAGCCCTCGAACGCGGCCGAACTGATGGCGGTTGCCGATGTAAATGGAGCACTGGTCGGCGGCGCCAGCCTGAAAGCTGTGGACTTTCTGGCGATTGCGGAGGCGTGCTAACTCAGGCGGGCGCGCCTTCCTGCAACCGCTTCCAGTAGATCAGCGTGCCCGTCAGCCCGCCATGGGGTTTGAACGCGTAGTCCGGAATCACGCCGGTTAGCTTGAATCCCATCCGCTCGTAGAGTCCTGCCGCGCCTTCGTCCTCGGCGGTGTCGAGCACCAACAACCAGCGCCCGCGCGCGATCGCCAGTCGCTCGGCCTCGCGTAGCAGCGCTGTGGCGACGCCGCGATGGCGGTGGCTGACGCGCGTCATCATCTTCGCGATCTCGGCGCGATGCGGCTGGTTCGGCGGAAGGTCGAGCAACAGCGTGACCGTCCCGATCAGCCCGTCCCCGTCAAAAGCGCCAAGGATGATCCGCTCGCCGCGACCAGCCGCGATGAGCGAGTTGGACCAGAACGCCTCGGCCGCCTTCTGTGACAGCGGATGCATGAAACTGACCGAGCCGCCGTTCGCCACGGTTTCGATCAGCAAATCACCGAGCATGGCGCAAATTTCGGGCGACGGGTTCAAGGCTTTGATCAGGATGTCCGACATCAGGATGAATTTCCGCAAGGTTCAGCTTCGAGGATTGGCGGCGCGCCGCGAGCGCGCCCGCTTGATCTCTGCAATCCGCTCGACATCCTCGACCTGCAGATGTCGCCCGCGTTCGAGAATTTCCAGCGTGTATTCTTCGTAGGTGAGGCCCAGCCGCTCGGCTTTCCGGATGCGGAACGCGACAATGCCGGGCGAGGGGTTGTGCCAGGCCGCGCGGTGCGCCGCCTTCCAGTAGAAGTAATTGCCGATGCCGCCGTCGCCCCATTCAGGCCGGTGCTCATCCTCGAGCGGCGGCCCGCCATTGTGGCCGGCCGGAATCGGGTCGTTGGTGCTTGCAGGCTGGGTCGCGGCGTTGTTGCAAGCGATCTCCAGCATCGGCGTCAGCTCCGGGCAAGGGCAACGACGTAAGTGCAGGGTGCGGTGGTCTCGTTGGCGAACGTCACTTCCGCCGGCGGACCGAATCCGAGGCAGTCGCCGGGTCCAAGTTCGTGGCGTTCGCCGCCATCGATGAGCACGAGGGAGCCCGACAACACCCAGAGGACCTGGCGGATGTGGGCGTAGGATGAGGCGGGCAGCGTTACGCGCTGCTTCGCCGGCATCTCGACCTTGATAATCTCAATGGGATGATCGGGCCGGTTGAACACCTGCCGGCGCAAATAGCCGGTCTCGGGATCGCGCCACACCGGCTGCTCGGCGGCGCGCGAAAGACGCCCGCCCTGGCCTTCGGCGCGCAGCATCAGGCCGGCGAGGGTGAGGTCGAAGGCGCTGGCGAGCCGAACCAGCACCACCGCGGTCGGGCTGACTTCGGCGCGTTCGATCTTGCTGATGGTGGCTTTTGATACCCCGGAGCGTTCGGCGAGATCCGCCAGCGACCAGCCACGGCTATCGCGTTCGAGTCGCAGGCGGTGGGCGAGCCGGGCGCTGAGATCGTCTACTAAAGTATCCATTCGTCTATTATAGGAGAAATTGTTGCGATCTCAAGTCCCGGATGCAAGCATCGGGCGGGAGGCGCGGGCAGCCTTGCCATGGCGGCTGCGGCAATTATCTCCACGGCGGCGGTTGGGGGTGACAATGCCCCGTCCGATCGTGTAACACCGCGCAACTTCAGGAAAACCCGCAAGCTCTTGGTGCAGCCGAAGCCCGGCGCTCTTCGCTTGTGACGGAAGGTTTTGAGATGCAGACCGTCATTATCGTCGTTCACCTCATGATCGTCGCCGTGCTGATCGGCGCCGTGCTGCTGCAGAAATCCGAAGGCGGCGGGCTCGGCATGGGCGGCGGCGCCGGCTTCATGTCGAGCCGCGGTACCGCCAATCTCCTGACGCGGACGACCGCCATTCTGGCGGGGCTTTTCTTCGTGACCAGCATGGCGCTGGCCTGGCTCGCCGGCGTCGACCGCAAGCCTGCTTCGATCCTCGGCACACCGACGACGCAGTCCCAACCGGGTGGCGCAACGCCGGTCGCTCCGCCGACCTCCGGCGGCGTGCTCGATACGCTTAAGAAGGTGGATGAGCAGCAGGGCCAGTCCGGCCCGCAGGCGCCGCGTTCGCAATAAAGCAGGGTGGCTATGCAGGGCGGCCCTCTACCGTCCTGCATCAGATATCCCCATTAATGCTCTGAAATCGCTTTAAAATTCACGTCACCCACAGCCCGGCAAAATGTTTGCCCGCGCATGCGATTCGTTTTGGAGAATCGGGGCAGTGGCCTTAAAGGTAGAATCCCATGGCGCGGTACATATTCATCACCGGCGGCGTGGTTTCTTCGCTCGGAAAGGGTCTGGCTTCGGCGGCACTCGGTGCCCTGCTGCAGGCTCGCGGGTACAAGGTCCGTCTCCGCAAACTCGACCCCTATCTCAACCTCGATCCCGGAACGATGTCGCCGTATCAGCACGGCGAAGTGTTCGTGACCGATGACGGCGCCGAGACCGATCTCGATCTCGGCCACTACGAGCGCTTTACCGGGCGTCCGGCCACCAAGGCCGACAACATCACCACCGGGCGCATCTACCAGGACATCATCACCAAGGAACGCCGCGGCGACTATCTCGGCGCCACCATCCAGGTCGTCCCGCACGTCACCAACGCGATCAAGGAATTCGTTCTCTCCGGCAACGACGAGTACGACTTCGTGCTGGTCGAGATCGGCGGCACCGTCGGCGACATCGAGGGCTTGCCGTTCTTCGAGGCGATCCGTCAGCTCAAGAACGAACTGCCGCGCGATCACGCCGTCTACATTCATTTGACGCTGCTGCCCTACATTCCGAGCGCCGGCGAGTTGAAGACAAAACCGACCCAGCACTCGGTGAAGGAGCTGCGTTCGATCGGTATCCAGCCGGATATCCTGCTCTGCCGTACCGACCGCGAAATCCCGAAGGAAGAGCGGCGCAAGCTCGGCCTGTTCTGCAACGTGCGCGAAAGCGCCGTCATCGAGGCGAGGGACGTCGACAACATCTATGCCGTCCCTGAGGCCTATCACGCCGCCGGCCTCGACGACGAGGTGCTGGCCGCGTTCGGCATCGCGCCAAAGATTCCGCCGGCGCTGCAAAGCTGGAACGTCATCAACGAGCGCGTGCGTAACCCGGAAGGCGCGGTGACCATTGCCATCGTTGGCAAGTACACCGGCATGAAGGACGCCTACAAATCGCTGACCGAGGCGCTCTCCCATGGCGGCATCGCCAACAAGGTGAAGGTCAATCTCGACTGGATCGAGAGCGAGGTGTTCGAGAACGAAGACCCAACGCCGTTCCTCGAACATGTCAACGGCATTTTGGTGCCCGGCGGCTTCGGCCAGCGCGGCGCCGAGGGCAAGATCCGCGCCGCACAGTTCGCGCGCGAGCGCGACGTGCCGTATTTCGGCATCTGCTTCGGCATGCAGATGGCCGTCATCGAAGCCGCCCGCAATCTCGTAGGCATCGAGGAAGCCAACTCCACCGAGTTCGGCCCGACCAAAGAGCCGCTGGTCGGCCTGATGACGGAATGGCTGCGTGGCAACGAGTTGGAGAAGCGCTCGCAGTCGGGCGATCTCGGCGGCACGATGCGGCTGGGCGCTTACCCCGCGACGCTCAAGCGCGGCAGCCGCGTCTCGGCCGTTTATGGCGGCGCCACCGAGATTTCCGAGCGCCACCGCCACCGCTACGAGGTCAACACGGCGTACAAAGACCGCCTCGAACAGCACGGCCTGCGTTTCTCAGGCCTATCGCCCGACGGCGTGCTGCCTGAAATCGTCGAATACGAGGACCATCCCTGGTTCATCGGCGTGCAATTCCATCCCGAACTGAAGTCACGGCCGTTTGAGCCGCATCCCCTGTTTGCGTCGTTCATTCAGGCGGCGGTGGTGCAGAGCCGGTTGGTGTAGACTCGCACCGGAATTGTAGGGTGGGCAAAGGGGCGAAGCGCCGTGCCCACCATTCTATCCAAATATGCGCCGTGAAATGGTGGGCACGCTTCGCTTTGCCCACCCTACACTTTGACGAACGCGTCAATTATTGCGACAAACCGCTCCCGTTACCTGCAAGAACAATAACCTTGGGAGCAAAGCCGATGATCATGGAAATGCGCGTCTATCGCTGTCTGCCCGGCCGCCTGCCGGCGCTGATGAAGCGCTTTGATACGCTGACGCTGAAGCTATGGGACAAGCACGGCATCAAGCAGGCCGGCTTCTACACCACGCTGATCGGCACCTCCAATCAGGAACTGACCTACTTCATCGCCTGGGAGTCGCTCGCCGAACGCGAGAAGAAATGGACGGCATTCCAGAGCGATCCGGATTGGATCGCGGGCCGCGCCAGAAGCGAGGAGGACGGCCAGATCATCGACAACATCGTCAGCCAGCTCTTGGTGCCGACGCCGTTCTCCGCGGTAAAATAGCCGCTCATGCAACCCTGATATTCAGGGGTTAAACGGGGTTGATCCTGAAGTCGCGGACCGGCATGGTCCGCGCCAGCAGAAGGAAAATCCCTTGAACGCCAAACTCGATGCAGCCCCGGTCGTTTCGGTCGGCCCGGTCAAATTCGGCAACGACCTGCCGATTTCGATCATTGCCGGTCCCTGCCAGCTTGAGAGCCGCACGCATGCGCTCGAAGTGGCTTCGGCGCTGAAGGAGATCGCAGGGCGTCTCGGAATTGGCCTTGTCTACAAGACCTCCTTCGATAAGGCCAACCGCACCAGCGGCTCGGCCGCGCGCGGCATTGGCCTGGCGCAGGCCTTGCCGATCTTCGCCGAGATACGATCTTCGGTCGGATTGCCAGTACTGACCGATGTGCACGAGGCCGCCCAATGCGCCGAGGTGGCGCAGGCAGTGGACGTGCTGCAGATACCGGCGTTCTTGTGCCGGCAGACCGACCTGCTGCTTGCGGCGGCCAAGACTGGCAAGGTCGTCAATGTCAAGAAGGGGCAGTTCCTCGCGCCGTGGGACATGGCCAATGTCGTCGGCAAAATCACCGGCGGCGGCAATCCAAATGTGCTGCTGACGGAACGCGGCGCCTCGTTTGGATACAACACGCTGGTCTCCGACATGCGTGCGCTGCCGATTATGGCGCAGACGACGGGTGCGCCCGTCATTTTCGACGCCACCCATTCGGTGCAGCAGCCGGGCGGGAAGGGCAGCTCGTCCGGCGGCCAGCGGGAATTCGTTCCGGTGCTGGCGCGCGCCGCGGTCGCCGTCGGCGTCGCCGGTGTGTTCATCGAGACCCATCCCGATCCGGACCGCGCGCCGTCGGACGGACCCAATATGGTGCCGCTGCGCGAGTTCGAAGCCTTGGTGAAGACGCTGATGGGTTTTGACACGCTGGCCAAGAACGCCTCGTCGTGACCGCCGCCAGCGGCATGCCGCCGGCGCTCAACATCATTGCGCTCGCGACCTTTTCGGCAGCCCTGTCTGCCCGCGCGCTCGATCCGGTGTTGCCGCATGTGGCCGAGGATTTTTCGGTCAGCATCGCCACAGCCGCGAGTTTCGCCGCCGCCTTCGCCTTCACCTTTGCCATCATCCAGCCGGTGCTTGGCGCCTTTGCCGACATTTTCGGCAAGGCGAGGTTGATGATCGTCTGCCTGGCGTTGCTCGGCTTCGCCAACATTCTTGGCGCGATGGCGACCTCGTTCCCGCTGTTGTTTGCGAGCCGAATTCTGGCCGGCATCGGTTCGGGCGGCGTGTTTCCGATCGCGCTGGGGCTGACCAGCGATCTCGTTGGTGCCGAGAAGCGTCAGGTCGCGATCGGGCGTACGCTGGCTGGCGCCATGACCGGCAATCTTCTGGGCGCTACGGTGTCCGGCCTGATCGGCGATTTCCTCGGCTGGCGCGGCGTACTGGCTGTGCTCGGTGGGATCGTCGTGCTGGCCTCGATCGTGGTTGCGATCGGATTCCGCGGCGCGGCGCTGACACATCCGCCCCGGACCAGCCTGTCAGCCCTCAAACAGGGCTATCGCACGATTTTCACCAACCCGAACGCGCGCATCTGCTATTCGGCCGTCTTCATCGAAGGCTGCTGCGTGCTCGGCCTGTTTCCGTTCATTGCGTCGTTCCTGTTCGAGCTCGGACAAACCTCGCTGTCGATCGCGGGTGTCGTCATCGCGGGCTTTGCGGTCGGCGGCCTGTTCTACACCATGACCGTGTCGCGGCTTCTGCCGAAGATTGGTGTGAATGGAATGATGATCGGAGGAGCGACGCTGGTCGGTGTCCAGCTCATCGCGGTCGCGATGGGGCCGGAATGGAAGTTGCAAACGCTCAGCCTGATCTTCATGGGCTGGGGTTTCTACATGATCCACGGCAGTCTGCAGGTATTCGCCAGCGAATTGTCGGCGGAGGCGCGCGCGACCGCGCTGTCGTTGCACGCGTTCTTTTTCTTCATGGGGCAGACCGTCGGCCCGATCGCCTATGGCTTCGGCATCCAGCATGCCGGCAAGGTCCCGACCTTGCTCACCGCGGCGGCCGTGATGATCGCGCTGGGCTTTGTCTGCGCGCGGCTGTTGCGGCAGACCCGGCCGGCGGATGCGGCGGCTACGTAGCCGATCGCGCTGGGCGCGACAAAGGCGCGGAGCCGGGTCAGCGCCTGCACGTTGCGAGCGTGTTCAGCACTTGCCAAGTTCCCACATTGTGCCAAGATCGCGATGGTCGGCCGACCCGTGCCGTTGGTTCGTTGTGAAGGGAGGACTGCTGTGAGCGAGCCGCTTCACCCTAACGCGCCGCATCATCTGCCGTCCTTCATCACTGCACCGGGCGATACCGATGTGCTGATGGTTGTGGTCGGTATCATCCTCATTGCCGCCGTGCTGGCAGTCGGTAACATCTATCTGCGTCTGCACACGCTGCCGGAGCGAATGGCGCACAAGTCGCAGAAGCTCCAGTTCGAGATCGTGGCGGTCCTGGGTTTGCTGGCGCTTTTCACGCACATGCACCTGTTCTGGGTGGCGGGCTTGATCCTTGCGATGATCGACCTGCCGGATTTCAGCACGCCGCTGCGCAGGATTGCGGGATCGGTCGAGAAGATGGCTGGCGTTCCGCCCGAACAGAACCCGACCGAGCCGCCTATTGGAGACGCGACGCACGCTGCCGCGTCCGATGACGCCAAGGCCCGAATCGAGAAGGCCGCTGGCGCCAAGAGCGAGGTGCACAGCCATGCTTGAGCTGCTCCTCTGCTCGCTGCTGACCATCTTACCCGATTATCTCTATCGGCGTTACCGGCAGGGCAAACGCCTCGGTCACGAGATCACGCTCTATTCGGTGTGGTTCGAACTGCGATGGGGCATCATCTCCTGTCTGATGCTCACCGTCGCGTTGATTACGATGATCTTCTACTATCATCCGTCGACGAGTTCGGCGACGTTGTTCTACCGGACCGTTCCGATCGTTCCCGAAGTCACCGGCCGGGTGGCCGAGGTGAAGGTCGACGTCAGCGCGCCCGTCAAGAAGGGCGATGTGCTGTTCAGGCTCGACAGCGCCAAGCAGGAAGCGTCGCTGCAGACCGCGCGGCGCAAGATTGCCGAAGTGGATGCGGCGATGCTGTCGGCGCAGGCCGATATTCTTAAGGCGGAAGGCCAGCTTCAGGAAGCAAAGGGCGCGCTGCAGCAGGCAACAGACGAACTCGACACCAAACGCGAGTTGCAGAAGCGCAACCCCGGCATCGTGCCGCAACGCGACATCGAAAAGCTCGAGGTGGCCGCCGCGGGCCGGCAGGGCACGCTCGACGCCGCGACCGCTTCCAAACAATCCGCGATGACGCGGTTGAGCGCGCTTCTCCCGGCGGAGAAGGCAAGCGCGGAGGCGGCTCTAGCCGAAGCGCAGGTCGATCTCGACAGGACCGTTATTCGCGCCGGTGTCGATGGGCGGGTCGAGCAGTTCGCGCTCAGGCCGGGCGATATCGTCAATCCGATGATACGGTCGGCCGGCGTCCTGATTCCGGAGGGCGCGGGACGACGCGCGCTTCTGGCAGGGTTCGGACAAATCGAAGCGCAGGTCATGAAGGTCGGAATGGTGGCCGAGGCCACCTGCATTTCCAAGCCGTGGGCGATCATTCCGATGGTCGTGACCAACGTCCAGGACTACATCGCGGCAGGGCAGTTCAGGGGCGGCGAGCAATTGGTCGAAGCGCAGCAGGTCGTGCGCCCGGGCACGATCCTCGTCTACATGGAGCCGATCTTCCAGGGCGGGCTGGAGGGCGTGACGCCGGGCAGCAGTTGCGTTGCCAATGCCTATACCAGCAACCACGAGCGGATCGCCTCGGGCCAAGTCGGCGGCTTCAAGAGCTTTGCGCTGCACGTCGTCGATGCCACCGGTCTCGTGCACGCCATGCTGCTGCGCATTCAAGCGCTGATGTTGCCGGTCAAGACGCTGGTGCTGAGCGGCCACTGAGAGAGGCGGCCGACCTTTTGGTCGATCGCCGGGAGGATGCTGCCCTGCGCAGCCGCGTGCAGCGCGAACCATCGTCACCCCGTACGATGCTCGACTTCTATCCGGCTTCGGTCGCGGCACCACCGACTAGCTTGACGCAAGTGAAACATACGCAGCTGGTTGTCCGTTTAGCGCTACAATCCGAAAAGCCCTAAAATGTAAGAAAAACGGGACTCGCCCGCGGCCATATCTTTTGGACCGGCTGTATGCTTGGGAGTCTGTGATAAAGATTGCCGGTGGACCGCCGAAGCAAGTGCAGTCGTTGACTTTGTTTTATACTGGTACCAGCGATGATTGTCCGAGAACGTTTTCGCGGCCTTTTCCAGAAGTACTTGTTCGTGCTGTTCATGGCCGTCGCGATACCGCTCGCGATTAACGGTGTTGTCGAAGCCTGGTTCGGCTATCGCGACCAGCGAGCAAGGCTTGATCAGTTGCTTGGCGTTCAAGCAACGTCTGCCGCAGCCGAAATCCATGATTTCATCTACGGTATCACAAACCAGCTCGGCTGGTTGGTTCAGGTTCCCTGGAGCGACGAGCCCGACGAGCGGCGGCGGACCGAGGCGTTACGCTTGTTTCGGCAGGCGCCTGCGATCGTCAGTCTGGCACTCCTCGACAACAGGGGCCTGGAGCGCCTCTATGTTTCACGGATCGGGCTCAATCGAATTGAAAGCCGCACAGACCGATCCGCTGATCCCGCGGTAATTGGCGCCCGCTCGGGACAAGTCTGGTTTAGCGACGTAAGCTACCATCGAGGCTCCGAACCACACCTGACGGTTGCGGTTGCTGGTAATCGACCATCGGTCGGAGTAGTTATCGCTGAAGTCAATCTCAAGCTGATCTGGGATGTGATTTCAGCGATAAAGGTGGGAAAGACCGGCTTCGCGTTCGTTTTGGACCGACCGGGTCGGCTCATTGCTCATCCCGACATCAGCCTCGTCCTCCGTGGGGCAGAAGAAGCAACCTCCAAGCCGTTTCGCACCATACGCGACGCAATCGGGCCCGCGGGGACCGGCTTCGCGACAAGCCGAGATGTCCACGGCCATGAGGTTGCCGCCGTCGCGGCTCCCGTTGCGGGTCCCGATTGGACTGTAGTCGTCGAACAGCCGCTGGCTGAAGCCTACGCACCGATCTATGCCGTCTTGTGGCGAACCGTGGCGCTCCTCGCGGGGGGCACAATGCTGGCCGCGTTGCTTGCCTATGCACTGGCGCACCGGATGACCGAACCAATAAGGGTTCTCGAGGAAGGGACTGAGAAGATCGGGGCTGGGTCTTTCGGCCACCGCATTTCCATCGAGACCGGCGACGAGTTTCAGCGTCTGGCAAACAGCTTTAACAAGATGGCTGCCGAGTTGGCGCTGGGGCAGGAGCACCAGGAACGCATAGCGAAGCTCAAGCGATTTCTCGCACCGCAGGTGGCCGACCTCGTCGATCGAGCGGGCGACGACAGTGTATTGGACGGGCGCCGCGCAGAGGTCGTCGTTATATTTTGCGACTTGCGAGGCTTCACCGCATTTTCCGCAGCACTTGCACCCGAGGAAGTCATGAACGTGCTGTCGGAGTACTATGAGGTGCTTGGCAGAGCCATTACGCAATTTGAGGCGACACTCATCAGTTTCTCGGGAGACGGCCTTATGGTGCTCGTGAACGCTCCCGTGCCCGTTGAAGAACCGGCACTAAGGGCTGTCGATCTGGCCGTTGAGATGCAGAAGAGTGTGCAACGACTCATCGCCGGCTGGCGATCGCGAGGCTACCAGGTTGGGTTCGGGATTGGTCTTGCCAGTGGGGCAGCAACGGTTGGACGGATCGGATACGCGAACCGGTTCGATTACACCGCCATCGGCAGTGTGGTAAATCTAGCGGCCCGTCTATGCGCATCTGCCGCAGATCGGGAAATCCTGATAGACTCCGAACTCGCCGAATGTGTTAGGGGCAAGCGATTCCTGGTCGAACTTGGGGACCGCCAAATCAAGGGATTTGACGAGGCTATTCCGGTATTCGGAATTTCCTTCGATACACCCATAGCCGACGGCAAGCTGCGGCGGCCTGGCTGAATCCGTTCGCGACTAAGTCAGCGTCGCGGGATATGCTGGGATCAACGGCCGACGGACCGCCCATTGGGTGAATGGTATGAAGAGTGCCAACTTCAATGCAACAGCGTGGCGCAGATGCGTCAGTCGGCGAGACTTTCTCTCGTTGATGGCGGGCGCCGCCACGTGGACGACCTCGCTACACGCGCAAAAACTGGCGATGCCGGTCATCGGCTATCTTTGCGCGGAATCTCCGGAGCTGTTTGCCAGTCGACTCAAAGCTTTTCACCAAGGACTTGGCGAAGCCGGCTTTGTCGAAGGCCGTAATGTTACCATTCTCTATCAGTGGGCCGGAGGGCAATACACACAATTGCCTGCCTTGGCTGCCAACCTGGTCACCCGCAATGTCGACGTCGTCGTCGCGCCCGGCGGCGCGCAGGTTGCGCTCGCCGTGAAGGCTGCCGGTGCGAGCAATGCAATCGTCTTTGAGATGGGCGGCGACCCCGTTCAGTTAGGTGTCGTGGACAGCTTGCGGCGGCCGGGCGTCAATATCACGGGGGTTTCGAGCCTGAGCGTCGACGTGTCGCCGAAGCGGCTTGAGTTGATGCATGAACTACTGCCGACCGCAGCTAAATTGGCGGTGGTCGCCAACCCCACAAGTCCAACCGCCAATTCGCAATTGCAGAAGCTACGCTCGGCCGCCGAAACACTGGGAGTGCATCTACAGGTGTTGAACGCAACTACTGAAAAGGAGTTCGAGCCAATTTTCTCCACCGCAGCTCAGGAAGCGAGTGGCCTCGTCTTTACCTCGGACCCCTATTTCGCATTTCGCAGTAGAGAGCTGGCCGAGCTCGCGATGAAATATCGCGTGCCAGCAATTACCCAATCCCGGGACTTCCCTGCCGCAGGCGGCTTGATGAGCTATGGAGGAGACTTTGCGCAATCGCATCGGCGCGCGGGCATGTATGTCGGGCGCATCCTCAAAGGCGAGAAGCCTTCCGATCTTCCGGTCCAGCTTGTCACCAAGGTGGAGTTCATCATCAACGTTAAGGCCGCCAAGTTACTTGGACGAGAATTTTCACCTTCACTCGTCAGCGGCGCTGATGAGGTAATTGAGTAGGAGATCTTTTCGGCCGCTTTGCGAACTGCCGACGAGTTCTCGCAGTCGGATTAGAGGCCAAGCGTAATCTCGGCCCAGCGCATCACAGTGCTGCCATTGAGAAACTCGATCACGCTGGGTTCGATAGCTGTTGGCCGGTCGTGGCCGACCACAGCAGTCGCAGTGATCATGTCGCAGCGTTCCCTGAAAACGACCGAGATCGCCGTCTTGCCAAGCGGATTGCGAGCGTTGAGCGCGTATGCGCGGCTGCGTCCGTCCATCCACGCAATTTTGATTGGACGGCTGCCGCCGAGCGGGGAGGCGTCGCCGACGAGAACAAGATCTCCCATGCGATCCACGTCGTCGTCATCGGCTACCCCGGTCGTGCAATTGCAAAAGCCGATCTTGGCACGCAGATAAATGTTCACCTCGGCACCGCAATCCGCCACCTTACAGCGGAAGGCCTTTCCCTTCCCAAAGGGATCGCTGGGGAAGGGCCAAGCCATCTCGGTCCATACCGGCGCGGTCGCAGTCGCGGCCGCGTTCTGTGGCAGACCAGACCATGCCAGCATCGCCGTCAGCACAGTTCCCAGCGACACTGCTACAATGGCGACACGACCTACCGCCTTCATGGCACCACCGCTGGTTGGACTAGTTGCTGGCGAGATACTTCTTCGCCGCCGCGACGTCTGGCCGTTCCGTGTCGGCATTCGCCGTCAGCGCCACGAGTTGCTGATAGTTGTCTCGCGCCACAACCTTGTCACCGAGCGTATCGGCGGCCTTGGCGGCGCCAGCGTAGCCTTGGAGACGGTTCGGCTCCTTGGCCTTGGTGGCCTCGAAGGCCGCAAGCGCCTCCTTGGCCATGCCGCGATCGAGCAGCATGAAGCCGTAAAGCTCGCGCGCCGGCGCCAGCGGGCCTGGCGTGATCACATGCTTTTCGGTCTTGTCCTCGGCCTCGGCTGCAGCGCTCATGGCCTTGAGCGCTTCGTCGTATTTGCCCTCGGAGTGAAGCACCCAGGCAACAGCCACCTGATGCTGGATATCGACGATCCCCGACCAATAATTATCCTTGGCTTCGCGCAACTTGTCGCGCAATTCTGCGAGCTTTTGGACGTCGGCCCTCGCGGCCTCCGGCTTGCCAGAGCGCGCGGCGCCGAGCGCGCGGGCGAAGTGCGAGATGGCCATCGCGAAGTTCAAGCCGCTCGGCCTGACAGACAGTTGCGAGGCGGCGTCCCAGTCCCCGCGCTCGATCGCATAACGAGCTGGCGACGCCGCCAGCGCGTAGTCGGCCGCCGCGACCGTGGCCTTGAAGTCGGTCTCTCTTGCCATGTCGTTCATGACGGCGCGCGCCTGCTGATCTTGGGCAAGTTGAAGGTGGGCGTAAACCATATAGTCCTGCGCGTGCAGATAATTGCCGACCGACTTCTCGGCCTTGGCCGCCTTTACGGAGGCGACGTTGGAGGCGATCGATTCCTTCCAGTAGCCGACGCGGGTGTAGATGTGCGACGGCATGTGCTGGGCGTGCGGCGCTGCCGGCGCGATCTTGGCGTACCGGTTGGCGGCGTCGAGACCTTTTTGTGCGGTCGCCGGATAGTCGTAGAGATGGATCAGGTAGTGCGTTACGCCCGGATGCTGCGGCAGCCGCACGGACATTGGCTCAAGAATTGCGGCGCCCTTGGCCTGCTGGGCGTATGTCTTGTCGTTCAGGTCCGCCGACGTGTTGAGCGTGATGGCGTAGGCGATCTGAGCCTCGTCGTCATCAGGATATTTCGCTGCGACTTTAGCTTGCGCATCCCGCAAGGCGCGCATGCGCTGGACGTGGGGAATTTTGTCGTAGTCCGCGTACATCACCATAAGGGCATCGATGTAGTCGCGTTCGCGCTCGGTCTTGGCCCCGATTTCCTTGGCCTTCGTGATAGCGGCAAGGCCGGGCGCGAGATTCGGCCGCGGGATTGCGGCATGCGGGTTGTCCATCAGCGTGAGCGCAATGCCCCAATATCCCATGGCACATGTGGGGTCAGCCTTGATGACCTCCTCAAAGATCTCTTTGGCGTTGGCATACCAATAGGAGTGCTGATAGCGCATCGCACGATCGAAGCGACGCTGCGCCACCTCGTTGCAAGAGGTTTCAAAATGCACTTGACCGAGCTGCTGATCCGCATCGTCTTGCGCAAGCAGCGGCTGGGATGCCGATAGGCTAAGAGCTGCGACGGTAACCCCGAGGAGGGACTTCCGCATGGCCTTCCTCCCTTTGACGCATCTGGAAAAAGAATAGATGCACTATACACTTTCGTGCCTAGGCTTGAACGGATATGTGGATCATGGCAGCGCAATTGACCTTTCGGCCCTTGAGCTCAAACGTTCTCGGAGGTCCGCTGCGTTCCACCTTCTGAGCGCCTAGCCGCGCCCGCGATAGGGCGCGACGCCCTGATCGGGCACCCACACGTCCTTGGGCATCTTGCCCGTCTGCCAGAACACGTCGATCGGGATGCCGCCGCGCGGATACCAGTAGCCGCCGATGCGTAAGAATTTCGGCTTGATCTCGGCGGCGATCCGCTTGCCGATCATAACCGTGCAGTCCTCGTGGAAGGCGCCGTGATTGCGAAAGCTCGCGACATAGAGTTTTAGCGATTTGGATTCCAGCAGCCATTGCCCCGGCACGTAGTCGATCACGAGATGCGCGAAATCCGGCTGGCCAGTCACGGGGCAAATCGAGGTGAATTCCGGTGCGGTGAAGCGAACCAGATAATTGGTGCCTGCTTGCGGATTGGGCACGCGGTCGAGTTGCGCCTTTTCCGGGCTATCAGGCCATTCCACGGCGCGGCCGAGCTGCAATGATTTGGGCAATGATTTCTGTACTGATTTCTTGGCCATCGTGATCGTCCTTTGCGATGGCTGACATGAACGCTGCGGGGGTAATCGTCAACCGCTAGCGTGAGGCTGGGTCGCCAAGAAACCGCACCAGCGCCTGTCGTTCCGCGGCGTCCTCGATTCCGCGCATCGACATCCATAATCCTGGAAACATACCCTCCGGATCAGCAAGGAAGGTCTCGAGGCGTTGTGGGTCCCAGCGCAGCCCGTCGTCGCGCGCTTTGCGCAGCACAGGGGAGTAATCGAAATCAGCGTTACCCGCCACGCCGCGTCCGATCACGCCTGACAGGTTGGGGCCGGGCATGCCACGCTCCGCGGGATCGAGGCTATGGCAGGCGCGGCAGGGCGTGAATGCCCGCGCGCCGTCTTCCGCCGCATTGGCGGGAGCGGGCAGAAGAAGGGATAACAGCGACAGGACGACGAAGAGCCTCACGCGGCCGTCTGTATCACGACCAGCCGGCCATTGCCGGATTCAGCGCCCCAGGTCTCGCCGGGCCGGCCGTCGAGCTGGCGCACATTCGCACCCGATTTGTCGCTCGGGAACGCGTTGAATTTTTCGGTTACGGGATCAAAGCGCACGATGGCGTTTGCTCCGAAATCGGTGAGCCAGACTTTGTCCTTGTCGTCGACATAGACGGCATACGCCCGCGGATTGCTCCCGGGCAACTTCCAGGCCTTCCAGGAGCCGTCGGCGGGATCGTGCACCGACACTTGGCCGCTGTTCCATTCGCTGACCCAGATCCGGCTCTTGGAGTCCGACCACACCCGCCGCGCGCCCTGCTTTGGCGTTGACGGTTCGACGATGGTCGCCTGGCCGCTCGCCAGATCGATCTTTGCAATGTGATTGCCGGCGAGCGAGGCGTACCAGATCTCGCCCTTCGGGGTGACCGTGATCCCGTAAGGACCGACGCCGCGCGGCGCCTTGAACACGGTCATTTCGCCCGATTTCGGATCGAGCCGGCCATAGATGCCGGACTGGCCGGTGAACCAGTAGATGCCACTCTTGTCGAACACACCGGTGTTGAGGTTGGCGTAGGCCTCCTTTTCGGGCAGGCGGAACAGCGTCACCTTGTGGTCGCCGGGGTCGACGCGCGCTATCGCGTTCTGTCCGCCCTCGGTCACCCACGGCGCGCCGTCGGGGCCGATCACGACGCCGTGCGGCGATGCGCCCTTGCCGAGATTGATCAATTTGAACGCGCCGTCCCGTGGGTCTAATCGCCCCAGCGTTCCATTGCGCTGACCGGTGAACCAGATCGCGCCATCGCGCGCGGGCGTGACATCGTGCAGGCCGACGCCGCCATCGATCGGATAATATTTGACCCGGAACGGGCCTTCCTGCGCGGCGGCCGCGCGCAGCAGGGTGGGGGCGGCGAAAATTCCAGCAGTCGTGTTTTTAAGAAACTGGCGGCGGTTCATTGCGTTACCCCGGCTTGTGAACGTGAAGGTTTGGACGCCGATATCAACCCTGGAGCAGTTTATCCTGACCAGGCGGTGCCGTCCGGAAAAGGCCATTCCTCAAGCGTTCACATTTGCTTGCTCCCCGTGTAAGACCGCCCCCGAAACCGGACCACCCATTCCCAGGAAAGTTTAAGACATGACTGCCATCGTCGACATCATTGGCCGTGAAATTCTCGATAGCCGTGGCAACCCCACCGTTGAAGTCGATGTGGTGCTGGAAGACGGCTCGATCGGCCGCGCGGCTGTTCCCTCCGGCGCGTCCACCGGCGCCCATGAGGCGGTCGAACTGCGGGACGGCGACAAGCAGCGCTATCTCGGCAAGGGCGTGCAGAAGGCGGTGGAAGCCGTCAACGGCGAGATCTTCGAGGCACTCAGCGATCAGGCGGTCGAGGACCAGGTCCACATCGACCAGATCATGATCGATCTCGACGGCACGCCGAACAAGAGCCGGCTCGGGGCCAACGCCATCCTCGGCGTTTCGCTGGCCTGCGCCAAGGCGGCGGCCGAATCCTTCGACATGCCGCTCTATCGTTACGTCGGCGGCACCTCGGCGCGGACGCTGCCGGTGCCGATGATGAACATCATCAACGGCGGCGTGCATGCCGACAACCCGATCGACTTCCAGGAATTCATGATCCTTCCCGTGGGCGCCGCGAGCTTCGCCGAGGCGCTGCGCTGCGGCTCGGAAATCTTCCACACGCTGCGCAGCGAACTGAAGAAGGCCGGCCACAACACCAATGTCGGCGACGAGGGCGGCTTTGCGCCGAACCTGCCGTCGGCGGACGCAGCCCTCGAATTCGTGGTGAGCGCGATCGGCAAGGCCGGCTACAAGGCGGGCAGCGACGTCATGCTCGGCCTCGACTGCGCCGCCACCGAGTTCTTCAAGGACGGCAATTACGTCTACGGCGGCGAGAACAAGACCCGCTCGCGTTCCGAGCAGGCAAAATATCTCGCCGATCTCGTCTCTCGTTATCCGATCGTCACGATCGAGGACGGCATGTCAGAGGATGACATGGACGGCTGGAAGGAATTGACCGACCTGATCGGCAAGAAGTGCCAGCTCGTCGGCGACGACCTGTTCGTCACCAACGTCACCCGCCTTGCCGACGGCATCAAGAACGGCCGCGCCAATTCGATCCTGATCAAGGTCAACCAGATCGGCACACTGACGGAGACGCTCGCCGCCGTTGAGCTGGCGCACAAATGCGGCTACACGTCCGTGATGTCGCACCGTTCCGGCGAGACCGAAGATTCCACCATCGCCGATCTCGCGGTCGCCACCAATTGCGGCCAGATCAAAACCGGATCATTGGCCCGCTCCGACCGCACCGCCAAGTACAACCAGCTTCTGCGCATCGAGCAGCAACTCGGCAATCAGGCGAAATATGCCGGCAAATCGGCGCTGAAGGCCTTGGCGTAACGCATCGGCGCAACCAGATAGGACGGACACCAGGGGGAGGATGGCGATGAGCGACGGCAAGAGCGGGCTTCAACTGCGTTCGCTGCTCAAGAAGAGCGGCGAACTCGAATTGTCGCTGGTCGATGTCCCGACGCCCGAGCCGGCCGACGACGAAGTCGTGGTCCGTGTCGAGGCGACCCCGATCAATCCGTCCGACCTTGGGCTGCTGATCGGTCCCGCCGACATGTCGACGGCGAAGGAGTCCGGCACCAAGGATGCGCCCATGGTCACGGCGAAGATGCCGGAAGCCGCGATGCGGATGATGGCGGCGCGGCTCGACCAGTCGCTCCCCGTCGGCAATGAAGGTGCCGGCGTGGTGATCAGGACCGGATCTTCGGACGCCGCGAAAGCGCTGATGGGCAAGGCGGTCTCGATGATCGGCGGCGCGATGTACACGCAGTATCGCACCATCAAGGTCAGGGACGTCATGGAGCTGCCGTCAGGCACAACGCCGGCCGACGGTGCATCATGGTTCGTCAATCCCTTGACCGCGCTCGGGATGACCGAAACGATGCGGCGCGAGAACCACAAGGCGCTGGTGCACACCGCGGCCGCCTCCAATCTCGGGCAGATGCTCAACAAGATCTGCATCAAGGACGGCATCGGCCTCGTCAATATCGTCCGCAGCAAGGAGCAGGCCGACATCCTGCACAAGATCGGCGCCAAATATGTCGTCGATTCCACCGCAGACACGTTCATGGACGATCTGACCAATGCCCTGGTGGAAACCGGCGCCACCATTGCGTTCGACGCCATCGGCGGCGGCAAGCTGGCGAGCCAGATCCTTACCTGCATGGAAATCGCGGCCAACAAGACCGCCAAGGAATACAGCCGCTACGGCTCGAACGTGTACAAGCAGGTCTATATCTACGGCAGCCTCGACAATCGTCCGACCGAGCTCAGCCGTACCTTCGGCCTGACCTGGGGCGTCGGCGGCTGGCTCTTGACGCCGTTCCTGCAGAAGATCGGCCCCGCCGAAATCGGCCGGCTGCGCCAGCGTGTCGCGTCCGAGCTCAAGACCACCTTTGCCAGCCACTACACGCAGGAAGTGTCGCTGCAGGAGACGCTGCAGCTTTCCAACATCGCCGTCTACAACAAGCGCTCCACCGGCGAGAAATTCCTGATCAATCCGAACAAGGGGTGAGCGCGCGCTTCTATCGCCGCGAACAGGCTGCCTTTCAGGCGGCCTGTTTTGCATGCCGAGGCAGCCGTAAAGATAAGTTAATGCACTTGCATCTTTCTGCTGATCTGGCGTAAGGGAGCGCTGGCGCTTTTGCTTCAAAAGGGAAATCCAATGGCCACCCATACCATCGTCACGATCGTCGGCTCTCTCCGCAAGGAGAGCTTTTCGCTCAAGGTCGCCAATGCGCTCGCCAAACTGGCGCCGGCTTCGCTCAAGCTCGACGTGACCACGCTGCATGAAATTTCCTTCTTCAACCAGGATCTGGAAGCTGCACCGCCGGCTGACTGGCTGGCGTTTCGCGAAAAGCTGCAGAAATCGAACGGCGTGCTGTTCGTGACGCCCGAATATAACCGCTCGATCCCAGGCGTCCTGAAGAACGCGATCGACGTCGGGTCGCGCCCCTATGGCAAGAGCTCGTTCCTCGGCAAGCCGACCGGCATCGTCAGCAACTCGCCCGGCGCGCTCGGCGGCGTCAACGCCGCCAAGCATTTGCAGAACATCCTGCCGGGTATTTCCGGTCCGATCCTCGGCCAGCCCGAAATCTACCTCAACGGCATCGGCGACGCTTTTAACGAAAAGGGCGAGCTCGTGAAGGAAGCGGTGCAGAAGGTGCTGCAGCAATACATCAACGCGTTTGCGGCTTTCATCGAGAAGCAGAACGGGTAAACGGCTTCTCCCCCGTAGTCGCGAGGAGCATGCTCTCACCCCGTCATTGCCTGCGACAAACGCGAAGCGTTTGCGCAAGGGAGCGCAAGCGACGAAGCAATCCATCTGTCCCCACGCGCGGAGAGATGGATTGCTTCGCGGAGCCTGTCATCCGGCGGCGCTTTGCGCCGACCGGGTGGCTCGCAATGACGGGAGGGCCAGTCAGGCCGCGTTCTTAGCATTCCATTAACCCAGCCGTCGCATCTTGACGGCATGGTCTCCCGTACCCGATTGAAATCCATCCTGACCGGGCTCGCCCTCTATACGGTGGCGGCGATGATGGTCGGCTATTTCGGCGTCAACGCTTACACCGGCAAATACGGTTTGAATGCGCGCCAGGAGCTCGATCAGGAAATCATTGCCCTGACTTCGGAATTGGCGCGGCTGAAGCGGGAGCGGGCAGAGGGCGAGCAGCGGGTATCGCTGCTGCGGTCCGACCGGGTCGATCCCGACATGCTGGATGAGCGCGCGCGCTTCCAGCTCGACTACGCCAATCCGCGCGATCTGGTCCGGACCATCAAGTCGAACTGATTTTCAAACCTGCGTCACGAACACGGCCGTCATGGGGGCGATGCTGGCGTGACCGGTCCGCAAATTTCAAAAAATCGCGAAATCAATTTCGAAAATGTCGCAGCCCACATTGCACTGCGGTATAGCAATATTTTCTCCAGCGCACGCAATCCTTTCACGGCGGTTTGAGTTGGGATAGAGAGGGCTGATCCGTCTCTCTTTCACCCGGAATTGCCATGGCTGCACCCAAGAAAAGCGTCACGAAAGAATCAGGGCAGGAGAAGGCAAACGGGTCCCCACCGGAATTCACCAAGGCGCAGGAACTGGCCGCGCTGCGGGACATGCTCCTGATCCGCCGCTTCGAGGAAAAGGCCGGCCAGCTCTACGGCATGGGTGCGATCGGCGGCTTCTGCCATCTCTATATCGGCCAGGAAGCTGTGGTGGTCGGAATGCAGATGGCCCTGAAGAAGGGCGATCAGGTCATAACCGGATACCGTGACCACGGCCACATGCTGGCCTGCGGGATGGACGCCAACGGCGTCATGGCCGAACTCACCGGCCGCCGCGGCGGCTACTCCAAGGGCAAAGGCGGCTCCATGCACATGTTCAGCATGGAGAAGAATTTCTACGGCGGCCACGGTATCGTCGGCGCCCAGGTTTCGCTCGGGACCGGCCTTGCTTTCGCCAATCGCTATCGCGGCAATGATTTCGTCAGCGTCGCCTATTTCGGCGACGGCGCGTCCAATCAGGGCCAGGTCTACGAGAGCTTTAATATGGCGGAGCTGTGGAAGCTCCCGGTGATCTATGTGATCGAGAATAACCGCTACGCCATGGGCACATCGGTGACGCGCTCCTCGGCCCTGACCGATTTTTCCAAGCGCGGCGCCTCCTTCAACATTCCGGGCCAGCAGATCGACGGCATGGATGTACGCGCCGTGAAGGCCGCCGGGGACGAGGCGGTGGCCTGGTGCCGCGCCGGCAAGGGGCCGTTCATCCTGGAAATGCAGACCTACCGCTACCGCGGCCACTCGATGTCCGACCCGGCCAAATACCGGACCCGCGAAGAGGTCGAGAAGATCCGCACCGACCAGGACCCGATCGAGCAGGTGCGCAATCGCCTGCTGGCCGCCAAGGTCAGCGAGCAGGAGCTGAAGGCGATCGACGCCGAGGTCCGCGAGATCGTCAACGCATCCGCCGATTTCGCCCAGCGCGATCCCGAGCCCGATCCGTCCGAGCTCTGGACCGACGTCTACAGGTAATTCAACGCATAGTTCGTAAAACGTGGGACCTGGTTTGCTGCTCTCGCGACCTGCAGATCAAACGAGCGCAGAACCAACTGATGAGTTATTTTCGGGAGCCGATATGCCCATTCAAGTGCTGATGCCTGCGCTGTCGCCCACCATGGAGAAGGGCAATCTTGCGAAGTGGCTGAAGAAGGAAGGCGAGACGATCAAGTCGGGCGATGTCATCGCCGAGATCGAGACCGACAAGGCGACGATGGAAGTCGAGGCGACCGATGAGGGCACGCTCGGCAAGATATTGATCCCGGAAGGCACCGCCGACGTCGCCGTCAACACGCCGATCGCGACCATTCTGGCCGACGGCGAGAGCGCGGCCGACCTCGGCAAGGCGAGCGCGCCGGCGCAAGCGGCGAAGGCCGCGGAATCCGCGCCCCCCTCCGAAGCCAAAGCGGAGGCGCCGCAGCCCAAGGCCGAGAAGGCACCTGCCGCGCCGCCGGCCGCGGTCGCCGAGCCCGATCCGGAAGTCCCCGCCGGCACCGAGATGATCACCCAGACCATTCGCGAGGCACTGCGCGATGCGATGGCGGAAGAGATGCGGCGCGACCCCGACGTGTTCATCATGGGCGAAGAGGTCGCGGAATATCAGGGCGCCTACAAGGTGACCCAGGGGCTCTTGCAGGAATTCGGCGCGCGGCGCGTGATCGATACCCCGATCACCGAGCATGGCTTTGCCGGCGTCGGCGTTGGTGCTGCGATGTCGGGGCTGAAGCCGGTCGTCGAATTCATGACGTTCAATTTCGCCATGCAGGCGATCGACCAGATCATCAACTCCGCGGCCAAGACGCTGTACATGTCGGGCGGCCAGATGGGCTGCTCGATCGTCTTCCGCGGCCCGAACGGCGCCGCCGCCCGCGTCGCCGCCCAGCACAGCCAGGATTACTCGGCCTGGTACTCGCAAATTCCCGGGCTAAAGGTGATCGCGCCGTTCTCGGCGGCCGACTACAAGGGGCTGCTCAAGGCCGCGATCCGCGATGCCAACCCCGTCATCTTCCTCGAAAACGAAGTCCTGTACGGCCACACCGGCGAAGTGCCAAAGCTCGACGACTACGTGATCCCGATCGGCAAGGCGCGTATCGTTCGCTCGGGCAAGGATGTCACGCTGATCTCGTGGTCGAATGGCATGACCTACGCGCTGAAGGCGGCCGACGAGCTCGCGAAGGGAGGCATCGAGGCCGAGGTGATCGACCTGCGCACGCTGCGCCCGATGGACACCGAGACGATCGTCAACTCGGTAAAGAAGACCGGCCGCGCGGTGACGGTGGAAGAGGGCTGGCAGCAGTCCGGCGTCGGCGCAGAGATCGCCGCCCGCATCATGGAGCACGCCTTCGATTATCTCGATGCGCCGGTCGCGCGCGTATCCGGCAAGGACGTGCCGATGCCTTATGCCGCGAACCTCGAAAAGCTCGCATTGCCTTCCGTGGCCGAGGTGGTCGCGGCCGCCAAAGCCGTTTCTTATCGGTAAGCCCATGGCCGGTCCTAACGAACAACCGCTGCCGCCGGACGTGATCGGCCGCGAGGACGCCGTTGAAGTCCTGCGCGCCTTCGTCGTCGATGGTGGGCTCTCGATCGCGTTCCAGCGCGCCTTCGAGGAGCCTGACATGTGGGGCCTCTTGCTGGTCGATATCGCCCGCCACGCCGCCCGCGCCTATGCGCGCGAGAGCGGCTACACCGAGGACGAGGCGCTCGCGCGCATCGTCGAGATGTTCGAAGCCGAAATCAACCGGCCGACCGACATGGGCTCTACCACGCCCCGGTCGCAACAGGGTCACTGACGATGCCGATCAACATTTTGATGCCCGCACTGTCGCCCACGATGGAAAAGGGCAACCTTGCCAAGTGGCTCAAGAAAGAGGGCGACAAGGTCAAGTCCGGCGACGTGATCGCCGAGATCGAGACCGACAAGGCGACGATGGAAGTCGAGGCGGTCGACGAGGGCACGATTGCCAGGATTCTGGTGCCGGAGGGTACGCAGGACGTCCCCGTCAACGACGTGATCGCGGTGTTGGCCGGCGACGACGAGGATGTGAAGACGGCAGGCGCCGCGCCCGCGCCGAAGCCTGCTGAAGCGCCCAAGGAGGCACCCAAAGAAGCGTCCAAGGAAGCGCCGAAGCCTGCTGCCGCGGCACCGGCGCCAGCTCCCGCGCCTCAGGCGGCGGCTGCCAAGGGTAACGGCCAGGCCCGCATCTTCTCGTCGCCGCTCGCGCGCCGTCTGGCCAAGGATGCGGGTATTGATCTTTCGCGCATCAACGGCTCGGGCCCGCATGGCCGTGTTGTTGCGCGCGACGTCGAGGATGCGAAATCCGGCAAGGGCCTGAAAGCCCCGGCCGCAGCACCCGCGGCGGGCCCGAGCATCGCGCCGTCGATGTCCGACAAGCAGATTTTGGCGCTGTTCGAGGAGGGCTCCTACGAGATCGTGCCGCATGACGGCATGCGCCGCACCATCGCGCAACGGCTCACCGCCTCGGTGCAGACCGTGCCGGTGTTCTACCTGACGATGGACTGCGACATCGGCAAGCTGCTGGTCGCGCGCGAGGAAATCAACGCCGCAGCTCCCAAGGACAAGGAGAAGAAGCCGCTCTACAAGCTCTCGGTCAACGACTTCGTCATCAAGGCGATGGCGGTCGCGCTGCAGAAGATTCCGAACTGCAACGTGAGCTGGACCGAAGGCGGCATGCTCAAGCACAAGCATTCCGACATCGGCGTGGCCGTGGCCATGCCCGGCGGCCTGATCACGCCGATCATCCGCAAAGCCGAGACCAAGACACTCTCCACGATTTCGTCCGAAATGAAAGACTTTGCCACGCGCGCGCGGGCGCGCAAGCTGAAGCCGGAAGAATACCAGGGCGGCACCACGGCGGTATCCAACCTCGGCATGTACGGCATCAACCACTTCACTGCCGTGATCAATCCGCCGCACGCGACGATCCTTGCGGTCGGTACCAGCGAGGAGCGTCCCGTGGTGCGCGCCGGCAAGATCGAGATCGCGCAGATGATGAGCGTGACGCTGTCCTGTGATCACCGGGCGATCGACGGCGCGCTCGGCGCCGAGCTGATCGGCGCCTTCAAGCAGTTGATCGAGAACCCCGTCATGATGATGGTGTGAGGCGAGGGTAGCCGTACCGTCATTGCGAGCGCAGCGAAGCAATCCATCTCATCGGCGACAAGGTGGATTGCTTCGTCGCAAGGGCTCCTCGCAATGACGGAGAACTGTGATGGTCGCACGACGATAACGAGCACATAGCCATGGCCGACAATTCCTTCGACGTCATCATCATCGGCTCCGGCCCCGGCGGCTACGTCACCGCGATCCGCTCGGCCCAGCTCGGATTCAAGACCGCGATCATCGAAAAATCCTATCTCGGCGGCATCTGCCTGAACTGGGGCTGCATCCCGACCAAGGCGCTGTTACGCTCGGCCGAGATCTTTCACTACATGCAGCACGCCAAGGATTACGGCCTTTCCGCGGAGAAAATATCGTTCGATCCGAAGGCGGTGGTGCAACGCTCGCGCGGCGTCTCGAAGCGGCTGAACGACGGCGTCGGCTTCCTGATGAAGAAGAACAAGGTGACGGTGATCTGGGGTGACGCCTCGATCGACGCCCCGGGTAAGGTCACAGTGAAGAAATCCGCCGTCGAAGCGCCGAAGGGCGCGCTGGGCGAGGGGGCCTATCAGGCCAAGCACATCATCCTCGCCACCGGCGCGCGGCCGCGCGTGCTGCCGGGGCTCGAGCCCGACAAGAAACTGGTCTGGACCTATTTCGAGGCGATGGTGCCGGAGCGCATGCCGAAATCGCTGCTGGTGGTCGGTTCCGGCGCGATCGGCATCGAGTTCGCTTCCTTCTTCCACACCATGGGCGCCGACGTCACCGTGGTAGAGGTGCTGCCGCAGATCCTCCCGGTCGAGGACGCGGAAATCGCTGGCCTCGCGCGAAAACGGTTCGAGAAGCAGGGCATCAAGATTCTCTCAAACACCAAAGTCACGAAGCTCGAGAAGAAGGCCGACAGCGTGGTCGCCACCATCGACGACGGCAAGAAGCCGCAGACCGTCGAGTTCGAGCGGGTGATCTCGGCGGTCGGCGTGGTCGGCAATGTCGAAGGTCTCGGCCTCGAAAAACTCGGCGTCAAGACCGACCGCGGTGTCGTCGTGATCGACGGCTACGGCAAGACCAATGTCCCCGGCATCTACGCCATCGGCGACGTCGCAGGTCCCCCGATGCTCGCCCACAAGGCCGAGCACGAAGGCGTGGTCTGCATCGAGGCCATCAAGGGCCTGCACCCGCACGCGATGGACAAGAACCTCATTCCCGGCTGCACCTATTGCCACCCGCAGATTGCCTCCGTCGGTCTGACCGAGGCCAAGGCCAAAGAAAACGGCCGCGAGATCCGCGTCGGCCGCTTCCCCTTCGTCGGCAACGGCAAGGCGATCGCGCTCGGCGAGGACCAGGGCCTCGTCAAGGTGATCTTCGACAAGAAGACGGGGCAACTGCTCGGCGCCCATATGATCGGCGCGGAGGTGACCGAGTTGATCCAGGGTTACGTGGTCGCCATGAATCTGGAGACCACGGAAGAGGAATTGATGCACACCATATTCCCGCATCCGACGCTGTCCGAGATGATGAAGGAGGCCGTGCTGGATGCCTACGGCCGCGTACTGAATATCTGATGCCGCCGTCATTGCGAGCGAAGCGAAGCAATCCATCTATCCGCTTGCGGCGCTATGGATTGCTTCGTCGCAAGAGCTCCTCGCAATGACGGACAACGAGATCGCTCAATAAGAAAGAAACGAAGCGTGAAAGACAACGACAATCTGACCATTGAACGCCCGACGTTTGTGACCCATCTCGAATGCGCGATGGAAGGCGATCGGTACGAGGCCGACCAGATCCACAACCTCTCCAAGGCCGGCAAGCCGCTACTGGTGCGCTACGACCTCGCTGGCGTGAAGAAGGCGCTGACCAAGGAAGCCCTCGCGCAGCGCCCAGCCGACATGTGGCGCTATCGCGAGTTGCTGCCGGTGCGTAAGGTCACGGACATCGTCAGCCTCGGCGAAGTGACGACGCCGCTGATCCGGCTGCCGAAGCTTGCGAAAAAACTCGGCGGTGGCGAGATCATCGTGAAGGACGAGGGCCGTTTGCCGACCGGCTCGTTCAAGGCTAGAGGCCTGGTCATGGCGGTGTCGATGGGCAAGGCGCTCGGCATCAAGCACATGGCGATGCCGACCAACGGCAATGCGGGCGCGGCGCTCGCGGCCTACGCGACCTCCTGCGGCATCAAGACCACGATCTTCTGCCCGGCCGACACGCCGGAGGTGAACGTCAGCGAGATCGAGCTGCAGGGCGCCACCGTCTATCGCGTCAACGGTCTGATCGACGATTGCGGCAAGATCGTCGGCGAGGGGAAGGCAAAAGCCGGCTGGTTCGATACCTCGACGCTGAAGGAGCCTTACCGGATCGAAGGCAAGAAGACGATGGGCCTCGAGCTCGCCGAACAGCTCGGCTGGGAGATGCCCGACGTGATCTTCTATCCGACCGGTGGCGGCACCGGCCTGATCGGGATGTGGAAGGCGTTCGCCGAACTGGAAGCCATCGGCTTCATCGGCGCGAAGCGGCCACGGATGGTGGCGGTACAGGCGTCCGGCTGCGCGCCGATGGTGCGCGCCTTCGAGAACGGCACCGAGCATGCTCCGCGGTGGGAGGATGCCCATACCATTGCCTCCGGCATCCGCGTGCCGCAGGCGGTCGGAGATTTTCTGATCCTGCGCGCGGTCCGCGAGAGCAAGGGATTTGCGATCGCGGTCCCGGACGAGAAGATTTCCGCTGCGCTCAACGAAGTGGCGCGCGAGGAGGGCCTGCTGTTGTGTCCGGAAGGGGCGGCGACGTATGCTGCCTATCAGCAAAGCCTTGCCGACGGCCGCGTGACGAAGAACGATCGCGTCATGCTGTTCAATTGCGCGACAGGGCTTAAATATCCGCTGCCGCCGGTCACGCGCACGCTCGATCGCCACCAGCCGATCGACTACGCCAAGCTGTAGCGGCCGTCATTGCGAGCGCAGCGAATCCATCTCGCTCCGACGGAAGTATGGATTGCTTCATCGCTTCGCTCCTCGCAATGACGGAGTGGGCAATAGGGAGGTAGTTATGCGAAGGTTGGTTCTTGCGGTACTTGCAACGCTCGCTCTCGTCAGTCCCGCCGCAGCGCAGAGCTTTCCCTCGCGTCCCCTCACCATCATCGTGCCGTTCTCCGCCGGCGGTCCGTCGGATGCGATGGCGCGGATTCTCGCCGAGCGCATGAAGGTTACGCTCGGCGAGCAGGTGCTGGTCGAGAACGTGACGGGAGCGGCCGGTACGGTCGGCGTCGGCCGGGCGGTGCGTTCGCCGCCTGACGGCTACACGATCAGCTTCGGCCATCTCGGCACCCACGTCGCCAATGGCGCGATCTACAAGCTCGGCTACGACCTCACAACCGACCTTGAACCGGTCGCGCTGCTGCCGAGCAATCCGATGATCATCGTCAGCAA
Source organism: Bradyrhizobium sp. AZCC 1719 (assembly GCF_036924525.1). Taxonomy (NCBI): domain Bacteria; kingdom Pseudomonadati; phylum Pseudomonadota; class Alphaproteobacteria; order Hyphomicrobiales; family Nitrobacteraceae; genus Bradyrhizobium; species Bradyrhizobium sp. AZCC 1719. Next base: position 5,216,564 of record NZ_JAZHRU010000001.1, read on the forward strand.
GAAGGCGGTGCCCGCAACCTCACTGAAGGAATTTGTGGCGTGGCTGAAGACGCAGCCGACGCCGGCGACCGCGGGCACGGCAGGCGCTGGCTCCGGCAGCCATATCGCCGGGGTCTATTTCGAGAACGTCACCGGCATCAAGCTGCAATATGTGCCCTATCGCGGCACCGGCCCCGCGATGAACGATCTCGTTGCCGGCCAGATCGACATGATCGTCGACCAGACCTCGAACTCGATCGGGCAGGTTCGTGCCGGCAACATCCGCGCCTATGCCATTACCGATAGCAAGCGCGTGGAATCCGCGTCCGACATCCCGACCGTGGATGAGGCGGGGCTGCCTGGATTTCACATGACGCTGTGGTCCGGCCTCTGGGTTCCAAAGGGCACGCCGAAGGACGTGATCGCAAAGCTGAATGCGGCGGCGGTGGAGGCGCTGAACGACCCGGCGGTGCGCAAGCAGCTTGAAAACCTCGGCCTGCAAATGCCGCCCAAGGACAAGCTCACGCCCGAAGCGCTCGGCGCCTGGCAAAAGGCCGAGATCGCAAAATGGTGGCCGATGATCAAGGCCGCCAACGTCAAGGTGGATTAGCTCCGGGCAGGGAACCTACGGGGAGTGCGGACGTTTAACGCTCTTATACGGAGCGTACGATGGCTGAAAACGACAACCGGTCCAAGGGCACAATCGGACTCATCCTCGGCGGAGTCATCGCATTGGCTGCTGCGGCATTCATTCTCACCGGCGGTGAATTGGGCGGGACTAAAGAGGTGACCAGCGATGCTGACCTTCCGCCGGTCGCGCCCGGAAAGAAATAGTGCGAAAATGCGTTGGTAAGTGTGCTGATTTGTCCGATTTCTTCGGAGTGCAGCGGCAGGGCCGTCCTCTATACTGATCGGATCCATTTCGGCTGAGCACCGTCATCGTTTTGATCCTGATCAATGGCATGTTTTGACCGAGCTTGCCGTTGTCGCTCTCGCTGTGCCCGATTACAGGCGCTCGTTGATCGAGACGTCGTCGGCTTGCGCCGCGCTGGCCCGCGGTTTCTTCGGAGTTCCCGGCTGGGCACTACGATGCTTCGTCGCGAGTGTCCAAATGCCGCATCATTAATCGCCGGTAGCGGGCTATTTTTGTCGGTGCCGGCCATGAGCGACGAACCTCCAAGCACACATTCCCTGAAATCGACGAGCAGCGAAACCTGCCTCGCGGCATCAATACTTGCGCGAGTCTTGCGAGGGTCGGCACATCACATAGAGAGGGTCCGCGTCGAACGGACGGGAACGGTCGACGCCCACGGGAGGTGACTATGCCCACGGACGATGGCAGCTTGGTCAACATACTTGGAATCCTCTCGATCATCGTACTCGTCGTTGCTAATGGCTTCTTCGTTGCGTCCGAATTTTCCCTCGTTGCGATACGCCGAAGCCGGGTAGGCCAGTTGGTCGCCGGCGGCCGCATGAATGCTCGGGCGCTGCAACGGGCCATTGCTCGGCTCGACTACAATCTTGCGGCGTGCCAGCTTGGCATCACGATTTCGTCGCTGGCGCTGGGCTGGATCGGCGAGCCGGCCCTGGCGCACCTGATCGAGCCACTATTGGTTGGGCCTCTTGGATCCGGCTCGACGTTCGGCGCTCACGCGATTGCCATCGCGATTGCATTCGTCATCCTTACGATGCTTCACATCGTGCTTGGCGAACTTGCGCCCAAGAGCCTCGCGCTGCAGCGGACAGAGATAACCGCGCTCCTGATCGTGCGACCGCTCGTGCTGTTCGGATTCCTGTTCAAGCCAGCCATCGTGTGCTTGAACGGGCTGGGCAACAGCGTTCTCCGCTTGGCCGGATTGAGGCCGGCGAGCGAACAGGAAACAATCCACTCCCCTGCGGAAATAAAGCTCCTGGTAGCCGAAACCGAGGAAGCAGGCTTGCTCGCGCGCGCGCAGCGCAATGTCGTCGAGCGGATCATCAACATCACCAGTCGCGAGGTGAGCGACATCATGACCCCGCGGACGGATATCGATTGGACTGATGCTAACGACAGCCGGGACGAAGTCCTGCGCGCCGTGCGAGAGTGCCGGCACGAGCACGTCGTCGTGAGCCGTGGTAGCCTTGATGAGATCGTCGGCGTCATACGCAAGCAAGATCTGCTTGATCAGGCTCTCGATGGCGAACCACTCGATCCCCTAGCCGCAATTCAGCAGCCTTTGGTTCTCCCCGAATCGACTCCCGTGCTTCACGCTATCGAGAGGTTCAAGGCGCAGCCCGCTCGCGTCGGCGTGATCGTCGACGAATATGGAACGCTTCAGGGCATCGTGACGCGGACCGACCTCCTTGAGGCAATTGCGGGCGATCTGCCCGATGTCGGTGAGGACTCTGAGGTGGTGGAGCAACAGGACGGCACATTCATCTTAGATGGCAAAGTGGCAGCGGACGAAGTTCTGATTCGCCTCAATATCGGTCGCAGGCCGGAAGGCGACTTTCACACGCTTGCAGGATTTGCGATTGCTTTACTCGGCAGAATACCCGCCATTGGCGACCAGTTCGCTTGGGAGGGATGGCGATTCCGGATCGTTGATATGGACGGTCGGCGGATTAGCAAGATTCTTGCATCAAGAGACTGAACGATCCTGCTGTACGCAAACAGCTTGAAAATCTCGGCCTGCAGGTGCCGCCCAAGGACAAGCTCATGCCGGAAGCACTCGGCGCCTGGCAAAAGGCCGAGATCGCAAAATGGTGGCCGATGATCAAGGCCGCCAACGTCGAGGTGGATTAGGATATGTACTCGTTAACTCGGTAGGGAGACGCATCGAGGTTGGTGATCGGACACTTTGCGTCCTGTTCCTTCTCCTTGAGTCGACATTTATGCCGGTTCAAGTCGACTGGCCAACACCTTGTCAATCCGCCTGCCGTCCAGATCGGCGACCTCAAATCGCCATCCCTCATCTTCAATTCTATCACCCACGTTGGGAATCTTGCCAAACTCCTGAAGCAGAAAGCCGGCAAACGTCTGATAGGGCCGCGATGCAGGAAGGGTAATCCCGAGCAAATGTGCAGCCTCAACCGCCGACATCCAACCGGAGATTAAATACGATCCGTCGTCACGCCTTACGGCAGCAGGCTCGGCCGGCCCGTCTTTGGTATTGAAGGAGCCGACAATCGCTTCGAGGATGTCAGCGCTGGTCACGACACCTTGGAAAACGCCATATTCGTCATGCACCAGTCCCACGTGAACAGGTGCACCGCGCAAGAGCGTAACCACATCTCGAGCATCGAGCGCTTCCGGCATTATGGGTGCTTCGCGAACCAGATCTCGGACTTTGGGGATATTGCCCGCCAGGTACACGTCAAGCAAATCTTTTGCACTCACGATGCCTACCGCGCCTTCGTGATTGCCATCAAAGACGACGAGATGGGAGTGTTCGCTCTCCAAGAGGTCAGCGAAAATTTGGTCGTTACTATCTTCCAAGTTGATAGAGTCTACTTCGTGACGTGGGGTCATTACCGCCCCTACGGCCAGATCGCCGAGCCGCATCACCCCGGCGATCCATTCCTTCTCGCCCGGTTCTAGCACTCCGGCATTTTCTGCCTCGGCGACAAGCGTTCGAATTTCATCCTCGCTGACTCTGTCGTCTGCTTGTTCTCGATGACCCAGCAGCCAAAGCAGGCTCTTGCCGGACCGATTAAGGAGCCACACCAGCGGATGCGAAACCTTGGCCAGCAACATCATCGCAGGCGCAACCTTGGCTGCCACAGCCTCGGGATCGCGAAGCGCAATCTGCTTCGGAACAAGCTCGCCGACAATCAGTGACGCATAGGTGATGACGGCCACGACAACGCCAACGCCGACCGGCTCTGCGATGCCGGGCGACAGGCCGGCCTCCATCAGCCAGTATCCAAGACGCAACCCTAACGTCGCGCCTGAGAAAGCGCCGGACAACACGCCAATCAGCGTAATGCCGATTTGAACCGTCGACAGAAATTTGCCGGGATCAGACGCCAGCGCAAGGGCGCGGCGGGCCCCTTTGACACGCTTCTGGACGAGGCCGGCCAGCCTCGACGGACGCGACGATACAATGGCCAACTCCGACATTGCGAGTAGGCCGTTGAGAACAATCAGGATCGCGACGATCCCGAGGTCTAGGTATAACACGATTTAGCCTTCTTCCCGGCCGAGCAGCCGCACCGGTACCGCATCATCGCCGCAGCACATATGTAGTGCCTTGTCACAGACTCACAATGGAACCGATGCCCGGAGCCCGGGTATGAGGGACAATCAAGCTCTCGGCTTGATCAGCTTTCGAACGTTCGCCGTTATCGCTGCAGTAATCATTCTGATGATTGCCGCCCTTGCATGGGAGAACATCGCGCATGTTCCCAGTAATCCCGGACCGAGCGGAATACCGGGATCGACGGTGTGAGATCAGACCCCGTCGGCCGCCGAGGATCTCTCAGGGACGACCACCGGGAAGTCGCTGACCGGATCATATGGCGTTGATCTTGGCACGCTGGATGGTGTTAGGCACCGCTAGCGACTACGCAGTTGCCAGATGCGATCCGGGTTTGCCCTCATAACTCAGGTGATCGACCTGAACGCCATCGCCCCTCAGCCTCATATCTTCGAGGGTGAGGGCTGTAATCAACTTGGTCTCAAGCTTTGGTACCCAGCATTCCGCGATCGATTTTCGGCCCGTCAGGCTCATGCATTCGCAATCGCACTCCAGGCTCGCTCTTCGTTCCGCATATCGCTGCGCTCATGCGGGCTGCTTGCTGTGACGCCGACGCAGTCCAGCGCCCGGCTCCGATTTAATCGGCGCCGGACGCTGCAGAACAAGGGCCGGGAGGAGGCGGTGGTCCTTGTCCTTGATCGCTGCTTAGGCGTAGGTAGCCACGTTTGCCATCGCCGTCATTTCATTGTGGTGGCCGCCGTCGGTGCCGCCACCGGCCAGCACGCCATCGTCTTCGATATCGAAGTGCGCGCCGCCGAGTTCGCCAACCTTCTCGTAGGCGCCATACACGGTTTGGGTAACGGCGATATCGCTCTGCTTCACCAGGTTGCCGTAGACGGTGATGGTGCCGAGCAGATCCTCGTCATGCGCGCCGGCATTGCCCTGCTGGCTGATGACGGTGATCACGCTGTAGTCGTTCCTGCCGTCGCCGTTGCTGTCCTTGTGCTCGATCGACTTGACCTCGGCGGTGTGCGCCGAGATTTCGATTTTGTCGCCCTGGGCGCGGTTGAAGTCCCGGATCACGTCATTGCCGAAGCCGTCGACCCAGTGATCATGCGTGGCGCCGTTCTCGCCGGTGACGCCGACCCAGTCGATGGTGCCGTCGTCGTTGACATGCTTGGCGACGATCTCGTCCTTGGCGTTCACCATGCCTTCGAAGCGGAAGGTGTCGCCGCCGGCGCCGCCGGTGAGGGTGTCGTTGACTGCCTTGAACGCCGCGGTTTCTTCCGCGAAGATCTGGGTCGTGCCGTCCTGGGCCGCGACCATCTCACCGGCGTCCGACCGGCTGAGCAACGTGTCGTTGCCGGTCCCGCCATTCATCCGGTCGGCACCGAAGCCGCCGACGAGAAGGTCGGCGCCGGAGCCGCCCGAGAGATTGTCGTTGCCCGAGCCGCCCCACACCTTGTCGTCGCCGGAGCCGGCGTTGAGCGTGTCGTTACCGGCCATGCCGGCGACCGAGTCCGCCTTGGCACCGGAGTACAAGACGTTGTTGCCCGTCGTGCCGTTCAGATGATCATGGTCGGCGCTGCCGCCCGTAAACCGGGCTAAAAAATCATCGAGACGGCCGTCGTCGAAGAACCTGTTCAGATTGAAGCGTGCCATTAGTCGAACCTCTTACTCAGAGGCCTCACGGACTAGAAACGACCACGGACTTTGGGAAAGCCTCGCGTGATGCGCGCGGGAAGGACGTGAGGCAGGATCCCTCACCCGCATCGAAGAAGAAACAGCAAAACGGGCCCGTGGCTGGACGTGTGCGCGGCGGATTTGCGCTGCGCAAGGGCAATATGGTGACGCGAAAGGCGCTCGTGCGCCGATCCTTTGGCACACGCCTCAATTCCAGCCAGCGATCAAAACATCTGCGACAAGTTGCGTACCGCGTTGTTCTCTCTCGCATATGAACGACAAGCGCCGACGATGCGCATGTCGCGGGCCGCATCATTGCGTGACGAAAACTGGCGCAAAGAGTGCCGGCCGCACAAAAATGACGCGATCCCTTTCGAACGCCAGGCATGGCACAGGATTGCAATTTTCGGCGTGCGCAATAGCGCAACCGGCGATAGGCGCCGTGGATATCGCGCAAGCTGCCTTGTCCGATTCGCGGCGAGGCCGGAGGCGGTCTGGACGCGTCGGCTATTCTCGCGTTGGACTTCTATTCGTCGTCGCCCTCAGGTTGTGACCGGTTGGAGCCTGGTTCCCTCGGACAAGGCCCTTCGACGGGTTCCGCAGACTTGATAAGCCAAAATAATGGTTGCCGCCGGGCCACGATTGTTGCGAGACTGCAACAACAAGGGAACATTTGGTTAACCGGCGCGCCCGCCTCTTGCTTGCGCCGCTATTTGGCCACACCCCTCCATGAAACCATTTCTTTCATAGCTGATTGGCCACAGCGGGCAAAGGCGACGGGAAATTGCTCCCGAGACCGACCAGGAGATGGCTGGGAGAACAGGTTCCGCTGATGGACGCCAAGACCGACATCAACAAGACCGACATCAAGAAGAGGTTACCGAGCCGTCACGTGACGGAGGGGCCGGAGCGTGCCCCTCATCGGTCCTACCTCTACGCGATGGGGCTGACCACCCAGCAGATCCACCAGCCCTTCGTCGGCGTCGCGTCCTGCTGGAATGAAGCCGCACCCTGCAATATCTCGCTGATGCGCCAGGCGCAGGCGGTCAAGAAGGGCGTTGCGGCTGCCGGCGGCACCCCGCGCGAATTCTGCACCATCACCGTGACCGATGGCATCGCCATGGGCCATGACGGCATGCGCTCGTCGCTGCCATCCAGGGAGTGCATCGCCGACTCGGTCGAACTGACCGTCCGCGGCCATGCTTATGACGCCCTCGTCGGGCTCGCCGGCTGCGACAAGTCGTTGCCGGGCATGATGATGGCGATGGTCCGGCTCAACGTGCCCTCGATCTTCATCTATGGCGGCTCGATTCTGCCGGGCAATTTCCGTGGCCAGCAGGTCACCGTGCAGGACATGTTCGAGGCGGTAGGCCGACACTCGGTCGGTGATATGTCGGATGCCGATCTCGATGAAATCGAGCGGGTGGCTTGCCCCTCGGCCGGGGCGTGCGGCGCACAATTCACCGCCAACACCATGGCGACCGTGTCAGAGGCGATTGGCCTGGCGTTGCCCTATTCGGCCGGCGCGCCGGCGCCTTACGAGATTCGCGACGCGTTTAGCGCCGCCGCCGGCGAGAAGATTCTGGAGCTGATCGCAGCCAACATCCGCCCGCGCGACATCGTCACCCGCCGCTCGCTGGAAAACGCCGCCGCCGTCGTTGCGGCCTCCGGCGGGTCGACCAATGCCGCGCTGCACCTGCCGGCGATCGCGCATGAATGCGGGATAAAATTTGACTTATTCGACGTCGCCGAAATCTTCAAAAAGACTCCTTATGTCGCGGATTTGAAGCCAGGGGGCCGTTATGTTGCCAAAGACATGTTCGAGGTTGGCGGCATTCCGCTTCTGATGAAGACGCTGCTCGACAATGGCCACCTGCACGGAGATTGCATTACCGTCACGGGCCGTACGATCGCCGAAAACCTCAAGAGCGTGAAATGGAATCCGCACCAGGATGTGGTGCGGTCCGCCGACAACCCGATCACCGTCACGGGAGGCGTTGTCGGGTTGAAGGGTAATCTCGCGCCGGAGGGTGCGATCGTGAAGGTCGCGGGCATGTCGAAGTTGAAATTTACTGGTCCTGCCCGTTGCTTCGACCGCGAGGAAGACGCCTTCGAGTCGGTTCAGAAAAAGACCTACAAAGAGGGCGAGGTCATCGTGATCCGCTACGAGGGGCCGCGCGGCGGTCCCGGCATGCGGGAGATGCTCTCGACCACCGCGGCGCTGACCGGGCAGGGGATGGGCGGCAAGGTCGCCCTGATCACCGACGGCCGGTTCTCTGGCGCCACCCGCGGCTTCTGCATCGGCCATGTCGGACCGGAGGCGGCGGTGGGCGGCCCGATCGCCCTGTTGCAGAATGGTGACATTATCGAGATCGACGCCGAGGCCGGAACCCTTAACGTAAAATTGACCGACGCCGAACTCGCCGAACGTAAAACCAAATGGCTGCCTCGACAGACTAACCATACGTCGGGTGCGCTGTGGAAATATGCCCAACAGGTTGGGCCGGCGGTGGATGGGGCTGTGACCCATCCTGGCGGTGCGCACGAGAAACAGTGTTATGCGGACATCTAGGCGTATCATTCTTGCGTTGATGTTGGGGGCCACACCCGTGGCTGCTCCCGGATTCGCATTTGATGGCGCACCGGTGAAGCCGGACGCCACGCTCCCCATGATGAACCAGCCCGCTGCCGCGCAGGCCGTCACGGCGCAGGCGCTGAAGAAGGCTGCGCCCGCGGCTACCGCGGCGGCGACGGCGGTTAACGCACCCTCGCTGACTTCGCTGCAATACGCCGCCGAGGGTGGCCATCCCGTCGCGCAGTGGAAGCTGGGGCGGATGTATGCCGATGGTAATGGCGTCGTTCAGGACGATCTGCGCGCCTTTGAATATTTCAGCCGCATCGCCAACGCGCATGCGGAGGACAGCCCGTCGGCACCGCAGGCGACGATCGTCGCCAACGCCTTCGTGGCGCTGGGGCGCTACTACCTCAACGGTATCCCGAACTCCAAGATCAAGCCCGACACCGAGCGCGCGCGGGAGATGTTCTCCTATGCTGCGTCTTATTTCGGCAATGCCGACGCGCAATACGATCTGGCGCGGCTCTACCTGAAGACGCCGGACGCCTCTCGGGATGATTTCCGCTACGGCGCGCGCTGGCTTGGTCTGGCTGCCCAGAAGGGCCAGCATCAGGCGCAGGCGATGCTCGGCCAGATGCTGTTCAACGGCGACCGGCTGCCGCGGCAGGCCGCCCGCGGATTGATGTGGCTGACGCTGGCGCGCGATAACGCCGCGCCCGACGAGACCTGGATCCGCGAAAGCTACAACCGCGCGTTCGCCAAGGCCTCCGACGACGACCGCGCCACGGCCCTGCAGATGCTCGAGCACTGGGTGCAGGGCAAGCGGGACTGACGCCGCGCTGCCGTAGGGTGGGCAAAGGCGCGTTAGCGCCGTGCCCACCGTCTTTCCGCACAACGAATTGGAATGGTGGGCACGCTTCGCTTTGCCCACCCTACGATTCTGTCGCTCAAGCCTTCTCCAGATCGAAATCCGCCCAGACCGGCACGTGGTCGGACGGCTTCTCCCAGGCGCGGACGTAGCTGTCGACGCCGACATCGATCAGGCGGTCGCTGGCCTGCGGCGACAGCAGGAGGTGGTCGATTCGAAGGCCCCAGTTCTTCTGCCAGGCGCCCGCCTGGTAGTCCCAGAAGGTGTAGAGGCCCGGTTCGTCGGTCACCGCGCGCAGCGCATCGGTCAGGCCGAGGCCAAGCAGGGACTGGAAGGCCTCGCGGGTTTGCGGCCGGAACAGCGCGTCGTTGCCCCAGGCGGCGGGGTTATAGACGTCGGCAGCAGCCGGAATGACGTTGAAGTCGCCTGCGAGGACCAGCGGTTCTTCTGCCTTAAGCCGCTCTTTCGAGTACTCAAGAAGCCGTGACATCCATTTGAGTTTATAGGGATATTTGTCCGTTTCCGGCGGGTTTCCGTTGGGCAGATAGAGGCACGCTATCCGCATCACGCCGGTCTTCAGCGTTACCACGCCTTCGAGGAATCTGGCATGGGCGTCCTCGTCGTCGCCGGCCAGGCCCGATTTGGTCTCGTCGAACGGCAGCTTCGACAGCAGGGCGACACCGTTGAAGGTCTTCTGGCCGTGGGTGACGACGTTATAGCCGAGCGACTCGAGCTCCAGCCGCGGGAACGCGCCGTCAACGCACTTGGTTTCCTGCAGACAGACGACGTCCGGCGAGCAGTCTTTTAGCCACGTCATGAGATGCTCGAGCCGCTGCCGGATCGAATTGACGTTCCAGGTTGCAACACGCATGAATTCTGTCCGGATCGTAACTACACAATTTCCGCTGCAGTGGCATACCATGTGCAGCCGGGCTGTGATAACCGTTTAAGGAATAACGGGCTGCGATAACCGTTTAAGGAATAAGGCGCAAACATCGCCGTCAAGGGGCAGGAGTAAACCGTCCCGTCCGTTGTGACCGGCGAGCGTGAAAATTATGAAAAAGCGTACCTTGATACTTGTTACCGGCGCCATCGCCATTGCTACCGCGGCCGGCTTCATTACCCGCTCCTCATGGATGGGCGGCAGCAGCAACGCTCAAGCCCCGCAGCGGCCGCGGACGGTTTCGGTCGAAATGGCAAAGGCGGAGCGCAAATCCGTCCCGGTCGATGTCGACGCCAATGGGACGGTGACGCCGATCTCCAGCGTGGCGCTGAAATCGCGGCTGGAAACCACCATCATCGCGGTGCATTTCGAGGATGGCGCCAAGGTCAACCAGGGCGACTTGCTGTTCACGCTCGATAGCCGCCAGATCGACGCCCAGATCGAACAGGCCGAGGGCGTACTCGCCAGGGACCAGGCGCAGCTCGAGGGCGCGCAGCGTGACCTTCGCCGCTTCAACGATCTGGTCGCCAAGGGCGCGACCACGCAGGTCAACGTCGATAACGCCAGGACACAGTCCGATATCCTGACCGGTACCATCAAGGCCAATCAGGCTGCACTGGACAACCTGAAGGTCCAGAAAAGCTATACCATGATCCACGCGCCTATCTCGGGCAGGATCAGCGCGGCCAACGTGAAGGCCGGCAATTTCGTGCGCCCCGCCGATGCCACCCCGCTTGCGGTCATCAACCAGATGGCGCCGGTCTATGTGACATTTGCGGTACCACAGCGCGTGCTGGTCGATTTGCGGGAGTCGATGGCGAAAGGGATCTCCACCGTCACTGCGATGATCCCGGGCCATAAGCGTTCAGAGACCGGCAAGATCGCGATGGTCGAGAACACCGTGGACGCGACCACCGGCATGGTCACCGTGCGCGGCATTATGGCCAACGAGAATGAGACGTTGTGGCCGGGCACGCTGGTCGCCACCAAGCTCGTCATCCGCAACGAAGACGCAATCGTGGTGCCGACGGTCGCCGTGCAGCGCAGCCAGAGCGGCAATTTCGTCTTCGTGGTCAAGGACGGGGTCGCCAAGGTCCAGCCGGTCACGGTCGACCGCACCTCGCAGGGCATCTCGGTGATTTCGGAGGGGCTCGCCGGCGACGAGAACGTGGTGGTCGACGGGCAATTGCTGCTGTCTGACGGAACGCGGGTCGAGCCGCGGGCTAAAAAGGCCGGGGCGTAGCCGATGACCTTGTCCGAACTCTGCATCCGCCGGCCGGTCATGACGACGCTGATCACGGCGTCGATCATCGCGTTCGGGATCTTCGGCTTTCGCCTGTTGCCGGTCTCGGCGCTGCCGCGGGTCGATTTCCCGACCATCGCCGTGACCGCAACCCTGCCGGGCGCGAGCGCGGACACCATGGCGTCCTCCGTTGCGGGCGTCATCGAGCGCCAGCTCTCGACGATCGCCGGCATCTCGTCGATGTCGTCGAACTCGTCGCAGGGCACCAGCACCATCACCATCCAGTTCGACCTCAACCGCAACATTGATGCCGCCGCGCTGGACGTGCAGACCGCGCTGACCATCGCGCAGCGCCGGTTGCCGCGTGAGATGATCATCCCGCCGAGTTTCCGCAAAGTGAATCCGGCCGATTTCCCGGTGCTGTTCGTGGTGCTCGGGTCGTCGACGCTGCCGCTGTCGGCGGTCAACGAGTACGGCGAGATCACCATCGGCCAAACCCTGTCGCAGATACCCGGCGTCGCCCAGGTCAGCGTCTACGGCGCGCAGAAATTCGCCATTCGCGTCCAGGCCGACCCGGAAGCCGCCGCTGCGCGCGGGCTGTCGCTCGAGGACATTCGCAATGCGGTTTCGGCCGCCAATTCCTCGACCCCGGTCGGCACGCTGAATGGACCGAAGCAGGACGTGGCGCTGCAGGCCTCGGGCCAGATGGATAAGGCGATGGACTATCGCCAGATCGTGGTGGCCTGGCGCAACGGCTCCCCGGTCAAGCTCGACGAGGTGGCGCGGATCTACGACAGCGTCGAGAACGAGCGGATCGCGAGCTGGCTGAACGGCGACCGTTCCATTGTGCTCGGCATCCAGAAGCAGCCGGACGCCAACACGGTGGCGGTGGTCGATTCCATCCTGGCCAAACTGCCGGTGCTGCGGGCGCAGATCCCGCCATCGGTCTCGATCAACGTGCTGATGGACCGCTCGGTCTCGATCCGCCAGGCGGTGGCCGACGTCGAGGAAACGCTTTTGATCGCGATCGGGCTGGTGATCCTGGTGATCTTCCTGTTCCTGCGCTCGGCGTCCGCGACCTTCATTCCGGCGCTGGCGGTGCCGATTTCGCTGTTCGGCACCTGCGCGGTGATGTACGCGCTCGACTACTCCATCAACAACATGACGCTCTTGGCGCTGACGCTCTCGGTCGGTTTCGTGGTCGACGACGCCATCGTCATGCTGGAAAACATCGTCCGCCACATCGAGCACGGCATGCGGCCGTTCGAGGCGGCGCTGAAGGGCGCCCGCGAGATCGGCTTTACCATCATTTCGATCACCTTTTCGCTGATCGCGGTGTTCATTCCGGTGCTCCTGATGGGTGGCATCGTCGGCCGCGTATTCCGCGAATTTGCGGTGACGGTATCGGTCGCGATCATCGTGTCCGGATTCGTCTCGCTGACACTGACGCCGATGCTATGCGCGCGCGTGCTGCGGGCGCATGACGCGACCAAGCGGCCGAACATCGTGCTCCGCATCTTCGAGAGGATGTTCGAATCCTGGCTGCGCGCCTATGAATGGACGCTCGATTGGGTGCTGGCCCGCAAATTCCTGATGCTGATGGTGACGCTGGCGACGCTGGGCGGCACCGTCTACCTCTACATGATCGTGCCGAAGGGCTTCTTCCCGCAGGAGGACACTGGCTTCCTGATCGGCGTGACCGAAGCCGCCACCGATACTTCCTTCGATGCGATGAAGGAGCGGCAGCAGGCGCTGGTGGACGTGCTGAAATCTGATCCGGCGATCGACTACATCAACTCCACCGTCGGCTCGGGCGGCCCCAATCCGACGGCGAATTATGGACGCCTGTTCATCGCCCTGAAGCCGAAAAAGGAGCGCGACAACCTCAACACGATCATCGGGCGGCTGCGAGCCAATGCGCGGCAGGTTCCGGGCATGCAGGCGTTCTTCCAGCCGATCCAGAACCTCAACATCGGCGGCCGGATTTCGAAGAGCCAGTATCAATACGTAATGCAGAGCGGCGACACCGACTCGCTGTACCGGCTGGCGCCGGAGATGCGCGAGAAGATCGAGAAGCTGCCCGGCCTGCTCGACGTCACCACCGACCTCTACATCAAGAACCCGCAGATGACGGTCGATATCGACCGCGAAAAGGCGGCCGTCTACGGCGTCACCGTCGACCAGGTACGCAATCAGCTCTACAACGCCTATGGCTCGCGCCAAATCGGCACCATCTACATGCCGTCGAACGACTACCAAATCATCCTGGAGGTGCAGCCGCAGTTCCGCGTCGATCCGTCCGATCTCTCCAAGCTCTACATGAAGACCCAGAACAACCAGACCATCCCGCTGTCGGCGGTGGCAAAACTGGTTCCGACCGTCGGTCCGCTGCAGATCAACCACCAGGCGCAGCAGCCGGCGGTGACGATCTCCTTCAACCTCGCGCCGGGCTATTCGCTAGGCTACGCGGTCGACGAGATCACCAAGCTGGAGCAGGCTTCGAATCTTCCGGCGACGATCGCTACCGGATTCTCCGGCACCGCGCAGGTGTTCCAGGATTCGCTGCGCGGGCAGGGCGTCCTGATCCTCGCCGCCGTGTTCGCCGCCTTCGTCATCCTCGGCATTCTCTACGAGAGCTTCATCCATCCGATCACCATCATCTCCGGCCTACCGTCGGCCGGTATCGGCGCGATCCTGACCCTGATGATGTTCGGGATGGAAATGTCCGTGATTGCGATGATCGGCATCGTGATGCTGGTCGGCATCGTCAAGAAGAACGCCATCATGATGGTCGACTTCGCCCTGGAGCGTCGCCGCGTGGGCTTAAGCGCCGAGCACGCGATCCGGGAAGCGGCGCTGTTGCGTTTCCGTCCGATTATGATGACGACGTTCGCCGCGATCTTCGGCACGCTGCCGATCGCGCTCGGTGCAGGTGCAGGCGCCGAGTTGCGGCAGCCGCTCGGCATCGCCGTGGTCGGCGGTCTCTGCCTGTCGCAACTGCTGACGCTCTACATCACGCCGGTCGTCTACATCTATCTCGACCGCATTGACCGTCGCCTGCGGCGCAAGCTCGAACCGCAACTGCAGGAAGCGGGCGAGGGCGAGCGGCCGCACGTGGTCGCCGCCGAATGACGACGTTAGTGCGGGCATCGCGACTCATCGCCTTGCTGATCGCGCTCGCATGGATGGCGGGCACGATCGATCGCGCCAACGCCGACGAGCCGATCGAAATCTTCGACGCCCATCTGCACTACAATTGGGAGCCAAAGCCTCATTTTGGCGTCGACGAGGTGCTGGCGCTGTTTAAAAAACACCGCGTCACCGGCATCCTCGCGACCAGCCGTCCGAACACCGGCACGCATGCGCTCATGGATGCCAAGCCGCAGGGCCTTTGGATCGTGCCGTTCATCCGGCCCTATCGGGTGCGCGCCGACATTCAGACCTGGTTCGGCGACCCCTTCATCTTCGATCTCGTGCAGGACGAGTTCAAACGCGGCTACTACCGCGGCATCGGCGAATTCCACATCTCGGGCAAGGCGGCCGATACCGATTGGGTGAAGAAGACCGTCGATTTCGCGGTCGAGCACGACCTCTATCTGCACGCCCATGCTGATGACGTGGCCGTCGAAATCCTGATGCGCCACAATCCGCGCGCCCGCATCCTCTGGGCCCATACCGGTTTTGGGCTTTCGACCGACCGCGTCGCGGAGATGCTGTCGAAATATCCAAAATTGTGGGGCGAACTGTCCTATCGCAGCGGCATCGTTGGCGGCGGCGGAAAACTGACGGACGAATGGCGCGCCCTGTTCGAGCGCTATCCTGATCGATTCCTGCTAGGCTCCGACACCTGGATCAATCAGCGCTGGGAAAGCTACGGCGAGATCATCGCGGAGTACCGTGCCTGGCTTGCGCAGCTACCGCCAAAGGTCGCAGCGCAGATTGCCCATGGCAATGCGCGGGCACTGTTCGGCGGCGAGCGGTGAGGGACGTCTAAATCCGCAAACTCGCAGGCTGCAGCCAAAAAGGTTCGCATCCGGCGATGTCGTCGAAGCGAAATTCCGAGGTCTGACGGCCGACGGGCGCGGCGGTTCCTACTGTGAAGGCGGATTTCATCGTCGAAAAGCGCTGAACCTTTCTTCCCTCGCTAAGACCCATAGTTGTGTCCGAGCCTGCATGCTGGACAATCCCGGGGAACGTCAGCCGCTGGCGAGGCACGGCAAGCATTCCACATCTCAGTTCCAGCAAAACGCAAGGAGGAGCACATGCGCAACTCTCTCGCCGTTTTCCTTTCTGGCGTGGCTCTGGCCATTGCGGCGTCGACCGCTCAAGCCGGAGAGCAGGTACTCGAATTCAAGCTCGTCACCAAGCCGATCGACTACAAAATAACAGAGGCAGCAAACATCGAAGGCCAGACGATCGCGTCCGGCAAACTGTTCGGCGTCGCGGTCTTCAAGGACGGCCGCATGGGCGTGAAAGAGTTCGTCAATTCCGCAGACTTGCTCAAGGGCACGGGAACCTTCTACGGCTACAGCACCTACACGTTCGAGGAGGGCTCGATCACGGCGCGTTACACCGGCGCGGTCAAAGACGGCCGGTCAAGCGGCGAATATACGATCCTCTCGGGCACGGGTGCCTATGCAAACGCTACGGGCACGGGCACCATCGAAAGCGCGCCGAACCCGTTCAAGGGCGTCAACCTCTTGAACATAAAGCTGGTCGTCAGAACGCCCGGTACGTAAGAGGTCTTACACACAGACGCGCCTCCGCCACTCTCGTGCCGTGAGGCGCGGCTTTGCTCATGCGCCGCAGTTCACGCTGCGCAACGCCACGCTGTTCGGCGGCGAGCGCTGAAGCTTTTTCAGGCGCTTTCTCAATCCGCGTATTGATTGGCGGCGCGGATAATCGGCGCCCAGCGATCGACCTCGCTGACCAACTTTGCCTTCAGCGCTTCCGGCGTCGCTTCACTTTGCGGGACAGGTTCCGTGTTGATGTCGTTGAAGCGCTTCACCAAATCGGGATCGCGCAGCGCCTCCTGCAGCGTCTTGGACAGTTTTTGAACGATCTCGTCGGGCGTGCCCTTCGGCGCGTAGATGCCGTGCCAGGCGCCGACTTCGAAGCCCTTCAACCCGGCCTCATCCGCGCTCGGAAGATCGGGCATCGACGCCAGCCGTGTCTTCGTCGTGATGGCGTAGGCCTTGACCAGCTTCGACGCTATCGGGCTCGTGGTGTTGGTGGTCTGGTCGCAGGAGAGGTCGATCTGCTTGGCGATCAGGTCGTTCATGACGGGCGCATTGCCCTTGTAGGGCACCGTCAGGATCTGCTTGCCGACCGCCGTCATGAACAGCATGCCGCAGAGGTGCGACGCGGCGCCTAAGCCCGCATTGCCAAAGGTCATCTTGTCGCCGTTGGCCTTGATGTAGGTAACGAGTTCGGCGAGCGTGTTCGGCGGCAGATCGGGGCGCCCGATGATCGTCATCGGCGCATTGGTGACGAGGCCGATCGGCGCGAACGCCGTCTTGGTGTCGTAAGGCAGCTTGCGATACAGCGTGGCGGCGGTGGAGATGCCGATATGGTGGATCAGGAGGGTGTAGCCGTCCGGATCCGCGCGTGAGGCGCGCGTGGCCGCGATGGTGCCGCCGGCTCCCGTGGCGTTTTCGATGACGATGGTCTGGCCAAGCAGTTTTGACATCGACTGCGCCGTCACCCGCGCGACGGTGTCGGTGGCGCCGCCGGCGGCGAAAGGCACCAGCAAAGTGATGGGTCGGCTCGGATAGTTCTGTGCGAAGGCCGCAGAGCTGACGATGGCGAACGCCAGCGCGATGACGGCTGTCTTCTTCATTTGCATTTGCGCCTCCCTGAATTCTTGTTCTGATTTATCTCGCGGGCTTTTTTCCTCGCGACCGGACCGTCACGCCAGTGACGGACCGTCACACGTTGGAGCTATGGATCGCCTCCACAACAGCCGCGGTGACATCCTTGGTCGTCGCTGTGCCGCCGACATCGGGCGTCGTGATGCCGGCGCCAGTGACCTTCTCCACGGCGCGCATCAGCCGTGCCGAGGCTTCGGCCTCGCCGAGATGATCGAGCATCTGCGATGCCGTCCAGAAACTCGCGACCGGGTTGGCGATGCCCTTGCCGGTGATGTCGAACGCCGAGCCATGGATCGGTTCGAACATCGAGGGAAAGCGCCGCTCCGGATCGATGTTCGCCGTCGGCGCCACACCGAGGCTGCCGGCGAGCGCGCCGGCGAGATCGGACAGGATATCGGCGTGAAGGTTGGTGGCGACGATGGTGTCGAGGCTCTGCGGCTTCAGCGTCATCCGCACCGTCATCGCATCGACCAGCATCTTGTCCCAGGTGACGTCGGGAAACTCTTTCGAGACCTGCTCGGCGATCTCGTCCCACATCACCATGCCATGCCGCTGCGCATTCGATTTTGTCACCACCGTGAGCAGCTTGCGAGGCCGCGACTGCGCCAGCTTGAATGCGTAGCGCATGATGCGCTGGACCCCGACCCGGGTGAACACAGCCACTTCAGTGCCGACTTCCTCCGGCAGGCCGCGATGCACCCGTCCGCCGCAGCCGGCATATTCGCCTTCGGAGTTTTCGCGCACGATCACCCAGTCGAGGTCACCCACCTCGGCATGGCGAAGCGGCGAGGTGATGCCGGGCAGGATCCGGGTCGGCCGGACATTGGCGTATTGGTCAAAGCCCTGGCAGATCGGCAGGCGCAGGCCCCACAGCGTGATGTGATCGGGCACGTCGGGCGCGCCGACCGCGCCGAAATAGATCGCGTCGAATTTTTTCAGCGTGGCGAGGCCGTCGGCGGGCATCATCACGCCGTGCTTGCGGTAATAGGCCGAGCCCCAATCGAATGTTTCGACGTTGAATTTCACATCGCCGAGCCGCCTCGCGAGGTTTTCGAGCGCAGTGACGCCAGCGGCGATGACTTCCGGACCGATCCCGTCGGCCGGAATGGCGGCGATTGAATATTCACGCATCGAAATCTCCGTAGTTCGTAGACTGCAGCTTGCGGCTTGGGCAAAGGTCAGGCAATTGCCTCGCGTTTATACAAAAAATTGATATAATGCGAGGCGGAGGGCCGATGGATCTGCATCACTTGCGTTGCTTCGTGGCTGCCGCCGAGGAACTGCATTTTGGCCGGGCAGCGCAGCGGCTCGACATGCTGCCGTCGGCGCTCGGCCGTTTCATCCGGTTGCTTGAAGAGGATCTCGGCACCCGGTTGATGACGCGCACGACGCGGAGCGTCGCGCTGACCGACGATGGCGCGGTGCTGCTCAAGGACGCGCGTGCCTTGTTGGCGCAGGCCGATGCGCTCGCCGGCAAGTTCCGTACGCGCGGCCGCAAGCGCGCGGCGATCATTCGCGTCGGCGCCATCGACAGTGCCGCTGCGGGGCTGTTGCCAAAACTGCTTCATGACTTCCGGCAGCGCCGGCCCGACGTCAGCGTGCAACTGGTCGAGGACAAGACGGTCCGCCTGCTGCCGCGCCTGTTGTCCGGCCGGCTCGATCTTGCCTTGGTGCGCCCGCCGGAGCGGCCCGACAAGCGGCTGGAGTTTGCCTTCCTGCTGCACGAGACCGCCGTCGTTGCGGTCGCCGACCGGCATCCGCTGGCGTCGCGCAAGCGCGTGACCATCGCCGATCTCGAAAACGAACCGTTGATCGTACCCGAACGCCGCTCGCGTCCGCACAGCCACGATCTCACCATGAAACTGTTCGCCGAAGCGGGGTTTGAGGCGCGCGTCGCCCAGATCGCCGACGAGAAGCAGACCATCGTCAACCTGGTCTCCACTGGTCTCGGCCTCGCCATCGTCCCGCGCTGGACATCGCGCATGGCGACGCGCGGCGTCCGCTTCATCCGCCTTGCCGCCTCCGACATGAACAAGCTGCCGCTTGCCGCCGCCTGGACCCGCGGCACGCGTGATCCGGTCAGGGACGACGTTCTGGAAATGCTGAAAGCCGATTTGCCGCGCTACGCGCGCGAGGCGTAGCCGCTCCCGTCATCGTCCGCGAAGGCGGACGATCCAGTATTCCAGAGGCCGGAGTGATTGAACCGATAAGCCGCGGCGTACTAGATACCCCGCCTTCGCGGGGTATGACGGTTAACGTGATGAGACGCCTTCGCGTCTCTTCTCAAACCGAAAAGCTGGTCCCGCAGCCGCACGATGCCGTGGCATTCGGGTTGACCACACGGAACGACGCGCCGATCAGGTCGTCGACGAAATCGACTTCGGAGCCGGCGAGGAACGGCACCGAGGCCGGATCGACCAGCACCACCGCGCCCTCGCGCGCGATCACCAGGTCGTCCTCGGCCTTGGCGCGGTCGACGTCGAACTTGTACTGGAAGCCGGAGCAACCGCCGCCCTCGACGGAAATGCGCAGCATGGCGCCATCGCCTTCGCTCTTGAGGATTTCGCCGATGCGGCGGGCGGCCCGCTCGCTGACGGTGATGGCAGTGGTCATGGCATGGTCTCCGGCCGCGTCATACCCAATTCATTTGGTATGGTGCGTCAGACATAGTTAAGTGCGCAATCTCGCGGAATCAAATGGATAAGGACTAAAAAACCGTGTCGGTCGGAATGGCTGCCCCCCGCGCGCTTTATGGCTGCGACCCTGACCGGAGCCGCGGGCGGCTGTTTTCGGAGCCGCCGAGCCGTACCCGCAGCCCGTTCCGGCGCGATTGCGACCGGGTGATCCATTCCACCGCGTTCCGGCGGCTGAAGCACAAGACACAAGTTTTCGTGTTCCACGAGGGGGACCACTACCGCACCCGGTTGACCCATTCGCTGGAGGTGGCGCAGATCGCCCGCGCGCTGGCCCGCCAGCTCGGCCTCGACGAGGATCTCACCGAAACGCTGGCGCTGGCCCATGACCTCGGCCATCCCCCGTTCGGCCATGCCGGCGAGCGGGCACTCGACAAATGCCTCAAGGATCACGGCGGCTTCGACCACAACGCGCAGGCGCTGCGGGTCGTGACCTCGTTGGAGCATCGCTATCCCGAGTTCGACGGGCTGAACCTGACCTGGGAGTCGCTGGAGGGCATCGTCAAGCACAACGGCCCGCTGACCGAGCGGGACGGGGCCCCCGCCGGGCCTTACCGCGACGGCGGCATTGCAGTCGGCATCTCCGATTTCAATCAAAAATTCGATCTGGAGCTGTGGAGCTACGCCTCGCTGGAGGCGCAGGCCGCAGCGTTTGCCGACGACATAGCCTATGATGCCCACGACATCGACGACGGCCTGCGCGCCGGCCTGTTTGCCGTCGACGACCTCAAGGTGATGCCGCTCACCGAAGCGATCATCGCCGAAATCGACCGACACTATCCCAATCTTGACGACGCCAGGCGCGGCGCGGAACTGGTACGCGAATTGATTTCCTACATGATCGTGGCGGTCATGTCGGAGGCGGGCAGGCGCTTGACAGAAGCGAAACCGCAATCGGCTTATGACGTCCGCCACCATCACCAGTCGCTGATCGCCTTTCCGCCTGACGTCGCCGAGGAGGAGGCCGCCATCAAGGCGTTCCTGAAGCAGCACATGTATCGCCACCACCGGGTGATGCGGGTGATGGGCGAGGCGGAAGGCATCCTGTTCGACCTGTTCGCACGCTACCAGAATTCGCCGGGGGACCTGCCGGCCGAATGGGTGGAGGGTACCGAGCGCGTAACGGACGGCGAACGGGCGCGCCGAATTGGCAATTTCATCGCCGGGATGACCGACCGCTACGCCCTGATGGAGCACCAACGGCTTTTTGACTCGACCCCGGATTTGCGTTAGGCGGCGGCCATGTCCGATCAGCCAGCCACACAACATCTGTTCGCCGACGCGCTGGCCCGCGTGCAGGCGATCTGCGCCGCGCTCGCAGTCGAGGGCCAATGGCCCGCCGGCACCGATTTCTCCCGCGTCGTGGTCGAACCGCCGCGCGATGCGAGCCATGGCGACATGGCGACCAACGCCGCGATGGTGCTGGCCAAGGACGCCAAGGCAAAGCCGCGCGAACTCGCCGACAAGATCGCGGAAAAATTGCGCGCCGACGATCTGGTTGCCGCCGTCGAGGTCGCCGGGCCCGGCTTCATCAATCTCACCTTGAAGCCGCAAGTCTGGGCCGACGAATTGCGCACCGTGCTGCGCGAGGGCGCATCCTACGGCAAAAGCGCAGTCGGCGCGGGCGCCAAGGTCAATGTCGAATATGTCTCCGCCAACCCGACCGGGCCGATGCATGTCGGCCATTGCCGCGGCGCGGTGTTCGGCGACGCGCTGTGCGGCTTGCTGGATTTTGCGGGCTATGACGTCACGCGCGAATATTACATCAATGACGCCGGCGCGCAGGTCGACGTGCTCGCGCGCTCGGCATACCTGCGCTATCTGGAAGCACTTGGCGAAATCATCGGCGAAATCCCGGAAGGGCTCTATCCTGGCGACTATCTCGTGCCGGTCGGGCAGGCGCTCGCAGCCGAGCACGGAGACAAGCTGAAGGCGATGGCTGAAGCAGCCTGGCTGCCGATCGTGCGCGCCAAGGCCATCGCCATGATGATGGACATGATCAAGGGCGATCTCGCTGCGCTCAACATCAAGCATGACGTGTTCTTCTCGGAGCGGTCGCTGATCGAGACCGGCAACAACAGGGTCACCGAGACCATCGACTTCCTGCGCGCCAAGGGCGACATCTACGAAGGGCGGCTACCGCCGCCGAAGGGTAAGCCGGTCGAGGATTACGAGGACCGGATCCAGACGCTGTTCCGCGCCACCGCCTATGGCGACGACGTCGATCGTCCGCTGATCAAGTCGGATGGCTCTTACACCTACTTCGCTTCCGACATCGCCTATCACAAGAACAAGGTCGATCGCGGCTTCCTCGACATGATCGACGTGTTCGGCGCCGACCATGGCGGCTACATCAAGCGCATGCAGGCGGCGGTGAAGGGCGTCAGCGACGGCAAGGCCGCGCTCGACGTCAAGGTGGTGCAGCTCGTTCGCCTGCTGCGTGCCGGCGAGCCGGTGCGGATGTCGAAACGCTCCGGCGATTTCGTCACGCTGCGCGAAGTGGTCGACGAGGTCGGCTCCGATGCGGTGCGCTTCATGATGCTGTTCCGCAAGAACGACGCCGTGCTCGATTTCGACCTCGCCAAAGTGCTCGAGCAATCGAAGGACAATCCGGTCTTCTACGTCCAATACGGGCACGCCCGCGGCCACTCAATTTTCAAGAATGCCCGCGAGGTAGTTCCAGACCTCCCCGAGGATGACGCGGCCCGGACGGCCTATTTGGGGGATTCCCCGGTGGGCCTGCTGACCGATCCGGCCGAATTGGACCTTTTGAAGCGGCTGGCGCTCTATCCCCGGATAATCGAGGCGGCGGCGGTCGCACATGAACCGCACCGAATCGCTTTTTATCTATATGATTTGGCCAGTGAATTTCATGCGTTGTGGACGAAGGGGCGGGATTTGCCCTATTTACGCTTCATTATAACTAATGATGCAGAGATCACGAGGGCGCGACTGGCTATGGTCCAGGGCGTCGTCTCGGTTCTGGCATCGGGCTTAGCCGTTCTCGGCGTCCACGCTCCGACCGAGATGCGGTAGGCAGGGGCGAAGGCCCTTCACGAATGGGGGTTCGTGAGGGTATCTGGCAGGGGCCACGCTCGTCATGGTTTGTTTGACATGGCGGGTTGGCGCTGTCCCGTAGGGGATGCATCATCACGATGGCTGATCGATATCAGGACCGACATTTTCCCTCCGCCGACCAAGATCGCGGCGAGAGCGATCCGCTTGCCGAACTCGCAAGGCTGATCGGACAGAACGACCCGTACGGGGCTGCCGCCAAACCGGCACCGCGTCCGCTGCAGTCGCGGGCGAATGTGCGCCCACAGCAGTATGATCCACCGGAAGATCTCGATGCGCCTCCGGCCCCGCCGGCATGGATGCAGCGCGCGCGCCAAGAAACGCGGCAGGAAACGCGACAGGAAACCCCGCCGCCACCACTTCCATCGCCTTTGCCGCAGGATCAGGCTTACGACGACGAGCCGGACTACCAGCCGGCGCCGGTGCATCCCTTGCACCGCTACGCGGCCCAACATCAGGCGCCCGCGCAGGACTCGCAGGACTATTACGAGGCTCCGCAGCAAGATGCCGACGAGCCGCAGCAGGACCCGTCGCGCTACGACGAAGCGCTGTATGGACGGCTCGAAAATGGCGAGCACGACTATCAGCGCGATCCGGCCTATCCGGACGATCCCTATGCGTACCAGGGCGAATACGAGGAGGAGGAGCCCGCGCCGAAGAAGCGCTCGAGCGGCCTGATGACGGTCGCTGCGGTGCTGGCGTTGGCTGTGGTCGGGACGGGCGCTGCCTTTGCCTATCGCACTTACATCGGTTCGCCCCGCTCGGGCGAGCCGCCGATCATCAGGGCCGACAACAGCCCGACCAAGGTAATGCCGGCACCGTCCGACGTGGGCGCCGCCAAGGCCCCAGACCGCATGCTGCCGGGCGACGGCGGCGAGAAGCTGGTGTCGCGCGAAGAGACGCCGGTCGACGTCAATGCAAGGTCCGGCGCGCCGCGCGTGGTGTTTCCGCCGCTGAATCCGAATAGCAATCCGCCGCCGGTCGCGAGCGTTTCGCCGTCCGGCCCGCCGCCCCAGACGGGCGTGAACGGTACGATGCCGAACAACGAGCCGCGCAGGATCAGGACGCTCGCCGTCAAGGGCGACCCCGCCGACAATGGCGGCATTCCGGCTGGTGCCAGCGCGCCGCCACCGAGGCCAACACCGACGACCCGCAGCGCTGCGGCCTCGCCGCCGGCTCCTGCTGGCCAGCCGCCGGCGCGTAACCCCGCGTCGGCGAACGCCAGCGCCAACACGCCGATGTCGATCGCGCCGCAGGGTGGGGCTGATCCGGCGGCGCCACCGACCAGGATGGCGGCAACCAATCCGACACAGCCGGCTGCCCCGGCCGGCGGTGGTTACCTCGTCCAGGTCTCCTCGCAGAAGAACGAGGCCGACGCGCAGGCCTCCTACCGGGCACTGCAGAGCAAGTTCCCGAGCGTGCTGGGACCGCACTCGTCGTTGGTGAAACGCGTCGATCTCGGCGAAAAGGGCGTCTATTACCGCGCGTTCGCCGGCCCGTTCGGCTCGTCCGAAGAGGCAGCACAGGTCTGCAGCAGCCTGAAATCTGCCGGCGGACAGTGCTTCGTCCAAAGGAATTAACGGCGGTTTCCTTGACCGCGGGGCCATGAGGGGCCTAATCGGCCCCCATGACAAGCCGCGCATTCATCACGGGCGTATCGGGACTGGAGCTGAGCGCCGCGGAGCGCGAATTCATCCGTGGCGAGCGGCCATGGGGTCTCATCCTGTTCAAACGCAACGTCGAGACGCCGGATCAAGTATCTGCGCTTGTTGATGAATTCCGGAATCTTGTAGGCGAGGCGGATGCGCCGGTCCTGATCGATCAGGAAGGCGGGCGGGTGGCCAGGCTCGGGCCGCCGCATTGGCCGGTCTATCCGCCCGGCGCCACCTTCGGTGCGCTCTACGACATCGAGCCGGTGCTGGGCCTGCAGGCCGCGCGCTTGAGCTCGCGCCTGATCGCGGTCGACCTGATAGACCTCGGCATCACCGTCGACTGCCTGCCGCTGGCGGACGTGCCGGTGGCCGGCGCTGACGCCGTGATCGGCAACCGCGCCTATGGAACCGAGCCGGGCAAGGTCGCAGCGATTGCCCGGGCCGTCACCGGGGGGCTGGAGCAGGGCGGCGTGCTGCCCGTACTGAAGCATATTCCCGGCCATGGCCGGGCAAATGCGGATAGCCATTTCCGGCTCCCGACTGTTGATACAGCGCGGGAAGAGCTGGAACGGACCGATTTCGCCGCCTTTCAACCGCTGGCGGACCTGCCTATGGCCATGACCGCGCATGTTGTGTTTAGCGCGTTAGACCCCGTCCAACCGGCGACGACTTCTGCGACAATCATCCGGCAGGTGATTCGCGGCGTAATTGGGTTCCAGGGTTTGTTGATGAGTGATGACGTGTCGATGAATGCGTTGGCGGGATCGATCTCGGATCGGACCCGCGCCATCGTCAAAGCCGGCTGCGACATGGTCCTGCATTGCAACGGCAAGCTCGACGAGATGCGGGATGTGGCGCGCGAGACGCCGGAACTGGCGGGCGAGGCCTTGAGCCGCGCCACACGGGCGCTGGCCTCGCGAAAACAGCCTGAGCCGTTCGACCGGCAGGCGGCGCGGGCTGAACTTGAAGCGTTGATGGATCGGGTAGGAACGGCATGACGGCTGAGATTCTATCGTTTGAAACCGGACGGCCCGCCGAAATCACCGAGGGCGAGCCGGCGCTGGTCGTCGACGTCGAGGGCTATGAGGGCCCGCTCGACCTGCTGCTCACGCTGGCGCGACAGCAGAAGGTCGATCTCGCCAAGATTTCGATCCTGGCGCTGGCGGACCAGTATCTGACCTTCATCGAGGCGGCGCGAAAGATCCGCCTCGAACTCGCCGCCGATTACCTCGTGATGGCCGCCTGGCTGGCGTTCCTGAAGTCGCGGCTATTGCTGCCCGAACCGGCCACGCCCGACGGGCCGAGCGCCGAGGAAATGGCGACAGCGCTGGCCAACCGGCTGCGCCGGCTCGAAGCCATCCGCGAAGCCGCCAACCGGTTGATGAACCGGCCGCAGTTCCAGCGCGATATTTTTCCGCGCGGCAATCCGGAAACGATCGCCGAAATCAAGCATCCCAAATTCACGGCGACGCTGTTCGACCTGCTGACCGCCTATGCCACGCAGCGCCAGCAGCGCGTGCTGGCGACGGTGCATTTGGCCAAGCGCACGGTGTGGTCGCTGGCCGAAGCGCGCGCCTCACTGGAGCGGCTGGTCGGCATGGCCGAGTCCGAGGAGTGGAACTGTCTCGACGATTACCTGCTCAACTACGTGGTTGATCCCTCGCAGCGGGCGACGGTGTTCGCCTCGAGCTTTGCCGCGGCACTCGAACTGGTGCGCGAAGGCGAGATGGAATTGAACCAGAAAGAGGCGTTCGCGCCGCTCTATTTTCGTAAGCGTCCGCCGCAGGCCGCAATGCCTGCACCGGATATGACGGTCGAGTAAGTGGAAGGAGACCTAGCCATGGCAAGCCTGGCGGAAAAACGCATGGAAGATGCCGAGGATCATCCCATCGACCAACATACCGATCAGGCCGCGCGGCCCGAGGAATTGCGGCTGCTCGAAGCGTTGCTGTTTGCCTCCGCGGAGCCGATCGACCAGGCGACACTTGCCAAGCGCATGCCCGACGGCGTCGACGTCAAGGCAGCGCTGGCGCAGTTGCAGGCGGAGTATGCGCCGCGCGGCGTCAATCTGGTGCGCGTCGCCAACAAATGGACATTCCGCACTGCGGGCGATCTGTCGTGGCTGATGACGCGCGAAAGCACAGAGACGCGGCGGCTGTCGCGGGCGGCGATCGAGGTGCTCGCGATCATTGCCTATCACCAGCCCGTGACGCGCGCCGAGATCGAGGAGATCCGCGGCGTGATCACGTCAAAGGGAACGCTGGATGTGCTGCTCGAAACCGGCTGGATTCGGCCCCGCGGCCGCCGCAAGACGCCGGGGCGACCGCTCACGTTCGGCACAACGGAAGCGTTCCTTTCGCAGTTCAGCCTGGAGGCGCTGAGCGACCTGCCCGGCCTGGAAGAGCTGAAGGGTACGGGGCTCCTGGATTCGCGGCTGCCTTCTGGCTTCAGCGTTCCGACGCCGTCGGATGACGTGGCGCTGCGCGAGGACGAGGATCCGCTGGACGCTGGCGACAACCTGGAACTGCTGCTGGCGCCGGCCGCCGAGCCTGAAGGCGGCAGCGAAAGCTAGTTCCGATGGCTCCGCCGATTATCCACTCAGGCGGGGTTAATAATAGCCATAATACGTAGCCGCGACAGCGATTTGCCGCGGCAGGGGTCCTTGTTTTTGACACCCCGCGGGCCTACCTTCCGCGAAAGCTTGGCCGGAAGCCGGCCGTCTCTTTTGGAGGGTTGCAGGATGGGTTCGCTTAGCATTTGGCACTGGATCGTCGTGATCGCAGTGGTCCTGCTGTTGTTCGGCCGCGGCAAGATTTCTGACCTGATGGGCGATGTCGCAAATGGCATCAAGGCCTTCAAGAAGGGCATGCAGGACGATGAGAAGGCGCCCGAAAAGCCCGCCGAACCGGTGAAGACCATCGATCACAATGCGACGCCGGCGCCGACAGCGCGGACGGATGTCGGCAGCAAGGCTGTCTGAACCAACCAGACATCTTGAACCAGGCACCCGGGAAAGACGCCGGTTGAGAAAAGACGCGGGCGGCTCCAAATCTTTGCTAAAGGGATTGGGGCGCGGACGTCTCGCGTGAGCGGAAGAATTCATGTTCGACATCGGGTGGAGTGAATTGGTCGTCATCGCGGTCGTCGCGCTGATCGCCATCGGCCCGAAAGAGCTTCCCGGTGTGCTGCGCATGGTCGGGCAATGGATGGGCAAGGCGCGCAAGATGGCCGCCGAATTCCAGGGCCAGTTCCAGGAAGCCATGCGCGAGGCGGAAATGGCCGACCTCAAGAAGAGCTTTGACGAGGTCAAGGACGTGGCTACGGGCCTTTCGCCGGCCAACGTCATGACTTCGCTGCAAAAAGACGTCAACGACGCCCTGCAGATTGGGGATATCGACAAGCCTGCCGACAAGCCGGTGGATGCGCAAGTTGCCTCCGCGACCGGCGAGCCAGTCACGCCGACTACCCCAGCCCTGCCCACACCAGAAACCTTCGTCGAGGCCGAGGCGCATGTGGCGGCCTCCGAGCCGCTGGCGATCACGCGTGAAGTTCAGGCCGCGCCGCAGGATATCGCGCCGGCGGCGCCCGACATTCTCAAGGACGCCAAAGCGTCATGACCATCGAAGACATCGAGGCCAGCAAGGCGCCGTTGATGGACCATTTGATCGAGCTGCGCTCGCGGCTGATCAAGGCGCTGCTCGGCTTTGGCATTGCGTTCATCTTCTGCTTCTTCTTCGCCAAGCAGATCTACAACGTGCTGGTCTGGCCGTTCGTCTGGGTGGCGGGCGCCGAGAATTCGAAATTCATCTACACCGCGCTCTTGGAATATTTCCTCACGCAATTGAAGCTCGCGCTGTTCGGCGCCGCCTTCATCTCGTTCCCGATCGTGGCGACGCAGATTTATAAATTCGTGGCGCCCGGCCTCTACAAGCACGAGCGCGGCGCGTTCCTGCCGTACCTGATCGCAACTCCGTTCTTCTTCGTGCTCGGCTCGCTCCTGGTCTATTTCGTGGTGCTGCCGATGCTGGTGCGGTTCTCGCTCGGTATGCAGCAGATGGGCGGCGACGAGAGTGCGCAGATTCAGTTGCTGCCCAAGGTCGGCGAATATCTGTCGCTGATGATGTCATTGATCTTCGCCTTTGGCGTCGCGTTCCAGTTGCCGGTGATCCTGACGCTGCTGGGCCGGATCGGCATCGTCACCTCCCAGATGCTGCGCGAGAAGCGGCGCTATTTCATCGTGATCGCCTTCGTGATTGCGGCCGTGCTGACGCCGCCCGACGTCATCAGCCAGGCCTCGCTCGCGATTCCCTTGATGGCGCTTTACGAGGGCGCGATCGTCGCGGTCCGCATGGTGGAAAAGAAGGCCGCCGCCGCACGGGCCGCATCCGGCACGCCACCCGCCAGCCCGCCGCCAGAGGCTAATCCGGCCGAGTAGGGTTCTATCGTACTCCGCAATCGGCTGTCATTCCCCGCGAAAGCGGGGAATCCAGTACGCCGCGGCATCTCGATTCTATCGCTACTGCTCTGGAATACTGGATCACCCGCTTTCGCGGGTGATGACGGGTGTGGTACGGGGATGCGCAGCGGCAAACGTTCGATGGCGCCGTAGGCGTGCCATTGGACGCAGCGACCCAGGACCAGATACTCATGCACGACATCAAATCGATCCGCGACAACCCGCAAGCCTTTGACGCCGGACTGAAGCGCCGGGGGCTGGCGCCGTTGTCGGCCTCGCTGCTGGCGATCGACGAGAAGCGCCGGGCGGCGATCCTGGCGTCCGAGCAGGCGCAGGCGCGGCGCAATGCGGCTTCGAAGGAAATCGGTGAGGCGAAGAAGGCCAAGGATGACGCGCGCGCCAACAAGCTGATGGCCGAAGTCGCCGAGCTCAAGACCACGATGCCGGAGCTCGAGCTTGCTGCGAAGACGGCGGACGAGGAACTGGCGAAAGAACTCGCTGCGATTCCGAACCTGCCGCTCGACGACGTGCCCGAAGGCGCAGACGAGCATGGCAATGTGCAGCGCCATGTCTTCGGAAAAATCCGCAACTACCCCTTCACGCCGAAGCCGCATGACGATCTCGGCGGCGCGCTCGGCTACATGGATTTCGAGGCCGCGGCGAAGCTCTCCGGCGCGCGCTTCGTGGTGCTGAAGAAGGGCTTGGCGCGGCTGGAGCGCGCGATCGGGCAGTTCATGCTCGATCTGCACACCAACGAACACGGCTACACCGAAGTCAATCCGCCGCTCTTGGTGCGCAACGACGTGATGTTCGGCACTGGCCAATTGCCGAAATTTGAGGACGACCAGTTCTGGGCGATCAAGGGCGAATTGCTTGCGGCTCCCGACGAGCGATTGAAGACCGAACGTCTGGGTCTCATTCCGACCGCGGAAGTTTCGCTGACCAATCTCGTTCGCGAGTCCATTGTCGACGAGAAAGAGCTGCCGATGCGGCTGACCGCGCTGACGCCGTGCTTCCGCGCCGAAGCGGGCGCCGCCGGGCGCGATACCCGCGGCATGATCCGGCAGCATCAATTTACAAAAGTCGAACTGGTCTCGATCGCGACGCCCGAGACCAGCCGTGACGAGCACGAGCGCATGCTGTCCTGCGCCGAGGAAGTGCTGCGCCGGCTCGACCTGCATTACCGCGTGATGACGCTGTGCTCCGGTGACATGGGCTTCTCCGCGCAGAAGACCTACGACATCGAGGTCTGGATGCCAGGACAATCTTCAAGTCAGGGCGATGGCGGCGCCTTCAGGGAAATCTCGAGTTGCTCGGTCTGCGGCGATTTTCAGGCGCGGCGCATGGATGCGCGCTCCCGCGGGCCCGACGGCAAGCCGCGTTTCGTGCACACACTGAACGGATCCGGCACGGCGGTCGGTCGCGCGCTGATTGCAGTCATGGAAACCTATCAGCAGGAAGACGGCTCCATCGCGGTGCCTGCGGTGCTGCAGCCCTATATGGGCGGGCTCAAAACCATCGAGCGGGACAAATAGCGCAAGGCAAAAATGGCATTGCATCGCGACATCCTTTGGATCGGGAGGCAATGGGCTGTCACCGGCCACGGGATGCAATTGATCGACCAGCGGCTGATGGGCGCCTTCGATATCGAGGTGGCCCGCTTGTGGGACGGCGATCTGATCGAACGCATGCATGCCAAGGAGTGGCTCAACGTCGCCGATTTCAACAAGGGGCTGGCGGTTGCGCGGACGCGGCACAAGCAGCCGGAGGCGGGATCGGCGCCGGTAGCTGCGGCGCTTCCCGCGAGCGAGCCCGTCGCGGCACCTTCGCCCAAGCCGGCGGACGCGAGCCCGTCCTCTCTGCCCGTCGAATCGGCGCAAACTGCATCGCCAGACCTGCAGATGAAAATCGATGGCGGCGCCAGATTTGCCCGCCCCTGGCGTGTCTGGATGAAGAAAACATGAGGAAATCGGCCGGTTTGCCTCAGCCGTGATAGCCGGATAAGACGACGCCCAAGGGCAACAACCCGCCTCGACCTGAACCTGAAGGCATTTTGACGGATGCGAATTCTCTGCACCAACGACGACGGCATCCATGCGCCGGGTCTGAAGATCGTCGAGGAGATCGCCCGTGCGCTGTCCGACGATGTCTGGATCGTGGCGCCGGAGCTCGATCAGTCCGGCGTCTCGCATTCACTGTCGCTGAACGACCCCTTGCGCTTACGCGAAATCGGCCCGCGCCATTTCGCGGTGCGGGGCACGCCGACGGATTGCGTGATCATGGGCTCGCGCCACATCCTCGGCGAGAAGATGCCCGATCTCGTGCTGTCCGGCGTCAACAAGGGCCGCAACGTCGCCGAGGACGTCGTCTATTCCGGCACGATCGCGGGCGCGCTCGAGGGCACGATTCTGGGAATCCCGTCGTTTGCGCTGAGCCAGGAATTTTCCATCGAGACCCGTCACGCGCCATTGTGGGATACCGCGCTGAAATTCGGCCCCGGCATCCTGCGCAAGGTGATCGATGCCGGCGTGCCGAAAAATACCGTCATCAACGTCAACTTTCCCGCCTGCACGCCCGATCAGGTCAAGGGCGTCCGGGTGACGCGGCAGGGCAAACGCAACCTCGGCTTCCTGAAAATCGACAAGCGCCACGATGGCCGCGGCAATCCGTATTACTGGATCGGTTTCGAACGCGCCGCGACGATGGATACACCGGCCGATGGCACCGACCTCGCAGCGTTGGCAGCGCGCTACGTCTCGGTCACACCGCTGCGGCTGGATCGTACCGATGAAGCGTTCTCGGAAGAGCTGACGGCGACGTTGAAGTAGTCGTCCAGCGGCAAAACTCGTCGTACCCGCGAATGCGGGTATCCAGTATGCCGCGGCTTCTCGATTCTTTCACAGGTCTCTGGGATACTGGATCATCCGCTTTCGCGGATGATGACGGTTGGATGTGCGGATGGACGCCCTAAACCGGCGCGCTCTTCAACGTAGAGGCGATCACCTGGGCCAGCGTTTCCAGTTGGAATGGCTTCTGCAGCGCGGGGCGGTCGCGATATTCCTGCGGCAGGCCGGAGGAGCCGTAGCCGGTCGCAAAGATGAACGGACGGTTGCGCGCTGTTATCAGTTCAGCCACCGGCGTGATCACCTTGCCGTTGACGTTGACGTCGAGAATGGCGAGATCGAATTCGGTGGATTGCACCAGCTTGACCGCTTCACCGATTTCGCCGGCCTCGGCGGCTACGCTGTGGCCCAGCTCTTCCAGCATGTCAGCGACCATCATGCGGATCATGACCTCGTCTTCAACGAGGAAAACTGAACAGCCCGCCGGCCGTGTCGCTACCATGATGGATTCCTTGCCCTTCCGAGTGTCGAGGTTCGCAAAAAACGGACCCGGGTGCAATGTCGGTATGGGCGGGTAGGCGGTGTGTAAAGACTCTTCGCGAAGGATTCTCCCGGGCCCCTAACGTCGGGACGCGGTCCCAGTTCCGGACTAGGAACCACAATCTTAAGGAAAATCATTCCTTAAGTGCGCGGACGCTATATTACATCTCGGCGAGGCCGAAGCATTGGATTGGCGGCAGGCTCCCGCCACGAGACCGCTATGTCCCAAGAACCGCTCGAAAAGATGATGTTTCAGCTCACTCTGCGGCGGCGGGGGATCAGCGACCAGGCGGTGCTGCGGACCATGGAAGAGGTGCCCCGCGAGCATTTCGTGGCGGCTGGCGATCGCGGCCATGCCTATCGTGACAGCGCGCTCGGCATCGCCTGCGGGCAGACCATCAGCCAGCCCTTCGTGGTCGCCTACATGACCGAGCAGCTACAACTGCAGAAGCACCACAAGGTACTCGAGATCGGCACTGGCTCCGGCTACCAGGCCGCGGTGCTGTCGCGGCTATGCGCGCATGTCCTGACCATCGAGCGCTACCGGACGCTGGCGGACACTGCGCGCGACCGGCTCGAAGCGCTGGGCTATTTCAATATCGAAGTGATGTTGGGTGACGGCTTCCAGATTCCGACCGGCGCCGGCGACTTCGACCGCATCATCGTGACGGCTGCGATGGAGCAAATCCCCGAAAAGCTGCTGGAGCGGCTGCTGCCGGGCGGCATCCTGATCGCGCCGGTCGGGCCCCATCATGGCAGCCAGACGCTGGTCAGGGTGACCAGGACGGATAGCGGTTTTGAGCGCAAGGAATTGGTCGATGTCCGCTTCGTCCCGGCCCTGCCGGGAATTGCGCGCGAACTGTAGAATCCCGGATTGGCGGTTCCCGCCAACATCTTATTCCAAGGGTTAAGCGGTTATTTACTCGGGACGTGTTTACTCAAAACAGTATTTTGTTGCGTACGAGTGAGTAACCATGTCCCGTGTCGCCGAGTTGCTTCGCTCGCGTCGGGTGCCGCAGGCCGCGGTGCTGGCGCTGATGTCGGTCGGCTTTGCCGGCTGCAGCGCCGATATGCAGACGCGCTTTTCCGATAGCTCGTTCTCCAATCCCTTTGCCTCTCAGCCCGAAGCGACCGGCTCGGTGCGCGGCCCCGCTGCCGAACGCCGCGAGCTGCCGCAATATGCCCGGCCGCAGGCCTCGACCCCGCAATATCAGTCCCAAGACCTGCCGCCGCCCGCCGTTGCTGCGCCGCAGGCCTATCCCCCCAGCTCGGGCGGGGTGTCCGGAGGAGGGCGCGGGGTTTCGTCCTATGCGCCGCCATCCCGTCCGCCCATCGAGACCACCGCCACGGTGCCGCCGCGCTCGGTGGCCGCCGCGCGCCCATCCGCGCCGGGCGGCACTACGATCATCGTCGGCACCAGCGACACGCTCGACATTCTGGCCAAGCGCTACAACGTTTCAGCCGCTGCGATCCTGCAGGCCAATGGCTACAAGGGCCCGCGCGTGCTGTCGCCCGGCCAGCAACTGATCATTCCGCGCCAGACGGCGACGGCAGCGCCCGCGCCGGCACTCGCACCTGCTGCCAGCAAGCCGGTTGCCGCGGCGGCAGCGCCGACCGTCCATGTCGTCAATCGCGGCGATACGCTGATGAGCATCGCCCGGCGCAATCAGGTTTCGGTCAGCGAACTCGCCAAGGCCAACAATCTCGATCAGTCCGCCAAGCTCAGCCTCGGCATGAAGCTGACCGTGCCCGGTTCGAAATCCGCGGCCGCAGCGCCGGCGGCCCAGCCTGTTGCCGCAGCTCCCGCCCAGCCGGTCGCAGCAGTTGCTGCACCGGCCACCAAGGTTGCCTCGGCCGGTGGTCCGCCGCAGAGTGCGCGGCTGGCACAGGCGACCACCAACGTCACCGAGGAGAAGCCCGTCGTCGAGCAAGCCTCGGTCAAGCCCAGCGAAGCCACCGGCGCGCTGCCGACCTTCCGCTGGCCGGTGCGCGGCAAGGTGATCACGAGCTATGGCGCCAAGACCAACGGCAAGTCGAATGACGGCATCAACCTGGCGGTGCCGGAAGGAACGCCGGTGAAAGCCGCGGAAGATGGCGTGGTCGCCTATTCCGGCAACGAGCTCAAGGGTTACGGCAATCTGGTTCTGGTGCGGCACTCCAACGGTTACGTCACCGCATATGCCCATGCGAGTGAACTGCTGGTGAAGCGCGGCGATACGATCAAGCGCGGCCAGATCATTGCCAAATCGGGTCAATCGGGCGAGGTGGGGTCGCCGCAGCTCCACTTCGAGATCCGCAAGGGATCTTCACCGGTTGACCCGCTTCAATTCCTGAACGGGGCGTGAGGTCTTCGTGTCCCGGACGCGGTGCAGCGGAACGCTGCGCCGCAGAGCCGGGACCCATCGCAGAGCGTGCCGTGAAGTTGGACCCCGGTTCTGCAGCGCACCGCCATAGCGCGTCGAAGACGCGCGTAAACGCGCTGATGGCGCTGCGCAGCGCCCGAGGAACGCAGTCCTTCACGCCTTCCCGGCCAGCCTCACGCCGAGCCTTCCTGCCAATTCCTGCGTGAACTGCCAGGCCACGCGGCCCGAGCGGGAGCCGCGGGTGGTCGACCATTCCAGCGCCTCGCGCTCCAGCTCTTCGTCGGCAATCTTGATGCCGAAATGGCCGCAATAGCCGCGGACCATCGCCAGATATTCGTCCTGGCTACAGCGGTGAAAGCCGAGCCACAGACCAAACCGGTCCGACAGTGACACCTTCTCCTCGACGGCTTCGCCAGGATTGATCGCGGTCGAGCGTTCGTTCTCGATCATCTCGCGCGCCAGGAGATGCCGCCGGTTCGAGGTGGCGTAGAGGATGACGTTGTCGGGGCGTCCCTCGATGCCGCCCTCCAGCACCGCCTTCAGAGATTTGTAGGAGGCGTCGTTGCCGTCGAAGGAGAGGTCGTCGCAGAACACGATGAAGCGGAAATCGGAGCTGCGTAGGAGATCCATCAGGCCGGGCAGGCTCTCGATGTCCTCGCGGTGAATCTCGATCAGCTTCAGCCGGTCGGCCGGCTTGCGGTCGATGTTGATGCTGGCATGAGTTGCCTTCACCAGCGACGACTTGCCCATGCCGCGCGCGCCCCACAGCAGTGCATTGTTGGCGGGCAGGCCGTCGGCAAAACGCTCGGTATTTTCGATCAGGATGTCGCGCATCCGGTCGATGCCCTTGAGCAGGCCGAGGTCGACGCGGCTGACGCGCGGTACCGGCGAAAGGCGCCCTTCCGGATGCCAGACAAAGGCATCGGCCGAGCCGAACGCCTCGGGGCCTCCCGCCGCCGGAGAGGCCGCGGAAAGATGGCCGGCGATCGCCTCCAGCGCGATGGCGATCCGCTCGGCGGCGGCGCCGTTAAGCGTGTTTGCCGGACCTTTTGTCGCGGTTTTCCCATGCCCTCGCGAGGCGGCCTTGGGGGCGGCGCGGGACGCTGTTTGCGCCGCAGTTTTGGCCGCAGTTTTCTTGGCTTTTTTCGACATTTCCCGAGTTCCTGACGGCGCAGCCTTAACGGGCCTTGGAAGCTCTCGCAAGCGGCCTAAATGAGGGGGCGGCCAACGTTGCAATTGGGCCCGCCGCCGCTATAGTCCGCGCAAATTTACCCGGACCGGCGACATGCCCAGGATGCTGTGCCCAGGCATGGCCGGTTCTTTTCCGTCTCACGAGGATTGTTCGAATGCTGATTACCCCTGCGTACGCCCAGGCTGCAGCCGGTGGCGATGCCAACAGCATGTTGATGTCGCTGCTGCCGTTCGCACTGATCTTCGTGATCATGTACTTCCTGATTCTGCGACCGCAGCAGAAGAAGATCAAGGATCACCAGGAACTGGTCAAAAACATCCGCCGCGGCGACACCGTTGTCACCTCGGGCGGCCTGGTCGGCAAGGTGACCAAGGTGGTGGACGACGACCAGATCGAGTTCGAAATTTCGGACGGCGTCCGCGTGCGGCAGATGCGGCAGATGATTTCGGGCGTCCGCGCCAAGGGCGAACCGGCCAAGGAAAAGAGTGAGGCCAAGGACGAGTCGTCCGCGAGCTGAGTTTTGCGCGCCGCTCGTCGCGGCGCATTTTCCTGGATGTGACGGGTCTACTCGATGCTGTATTTCTCGCGGTGGAAGGCGCTGGCGATCATTCTGACCGCGCTGATCGTCTGCCTGTTCGCGGTTCCGAACTTTTTTTCCCAGGAGCGGGTGAAGACCTGGCCGGTGTGGGCGCAGCGTCACATCGTGCTCGGTCTCGATCTGCAGGGCGGTTCGTACCTGCTGCTTGAAGTCGACGCCAATTACGTGAAGAAGCAGAGACTCGACCAGGTCCGCGACGACGCTCGGCGGGTGCTGCGCGACGCCAAGATAAACTACACCGGTCTAAACGTTCGCAATGATGCCGTCGAGATCCGCATCACGAAGGACACTGACCTGCCTACGGCGCTGTCCAAGCTGCGCGAGTTGTCGCAGCCGCTCGGGGGGCTGCTCGGATCCAGCGGCCAGCGCAGCCTCGAAGTGGCCGATGCCGGCGGCGGGCTGCTGCGGCTTACGGTGCCGCAGGCCGCGATCACCGATCTTCTCCGCCGGACCATCGAGCAATCGATTCAGATCGTGGAGCGGCGCGTCAACGAGCTCGGCACGGTCGAGCCGCTTATCCAACGTCAGGGCACCGACCGAATTCTGGTGCAAGTACCCGGCCTGCAGGACCCGACGCGCCTGAAGGAACTGCTGGGCAAGACCGCCAAGATGGAATTCCGCATGGTCGATACGACTGTGTCGCCAGACCAGGGTCGCGTGCCTCCGGAATCAGAAGTGCTGATGAGCGCATCGTCGCCAAAAACCCCTTACGTCATCAAGCGACAGGTGCTGGTGTCGGGCGGCGATCTCACCGACGCGCAGCCCGGATTTGACCAGCGCACCAACGAGCCGATCGTAAGCTTCCGCTTCAACACGTCAGGTGCACGCAAATTCGCCCAGGCGACCACGGAAAATGTCGGCTTGCCGTTTGCGATCGTGCTCGACAACGAGGTGATCTCGGCACCTGTGATTCGTGAGCCGATCACCGGTGGTTCCGGCCAGATTTCCGGCAGCTTCACCGTGCAGGCCGCCAACGATTTGGCGGTTCTGTTGCGTGCAGGCGCGTTGCCGGCGCCGCTCACTGTCGTTGAAGAGCGTACGGTGGGCCCGGGCCTCGGCCAGGACTCGATCGAGAAGGGTAAACTGGCGGCCTATATCGGCTCCATCATGGTCATCGCGTTCATGCTGGTGACCTATCGGCTGTTCGGCGTGTTCGCCAATATCGCGGTCGCCATCAATGTTGTGATGATCTTCGGCATCCTGTCGCTGCTCAACGCCACCCTGACACTGCCCGGCATTGCCGGTGTCGTGTTGACAGTCGGTATTGCGGTCGACTCCAACGTTCTGATTTATGAGCGCATCCGCGAGGAATTGCGCGGCGGGCGCAACGCGATTTCGGCGATCGACGCGGGATTCCGACGCGCATTGGCGACAATTCTGGACTCCAACATCACTACCTTCATCGCCGCTGCGGTGCTGTTCTACATCGGCACCGGCCCGGTTCGCGGCTTCGCCGTCACGCTCGGCATCGGCATTATCACCACGGTCTTTACAGCGTTTACGCTCACCAGCCTGATCGTTGCCGGCTGGGTATGGTGGAAGCGGCCGAAGACTGTGCCGATCTAGGAACCCCACCGTGACTCAATACGTTCTCATTGCGCTGGGCGTTCTGGTCGTCGTACTGACCATCGTCGCCATCTTCGATCTGTTGCCGCCGCTGCGCATCGTCCCTGACGATACGCACTTCGATTTCACGCGCTTTCGCCGCATCAGCTTTCCCATTTCGGCCGCGCTTTCGATTCTCGCGATCGTGCTGTTCTTCACCCACGGGCTGAATTTCGGCATCGACTTCCGTGGCGGTACGCTCCTTGAAGTGCAGAACAAGTCTGGTCCCGCCGACATCGGCGCGATGCGTGCGACTTTGAGCGCGCTCGGGCTCGGCGAGGTCCAGTTGCAGCAATTCGGCGGTCCGGCCGATGTGCTGATCCGCGTGGCCGAGCAACCGGGCGGCGACGCCGCGCAGCAGGCTGCC
Organism: Bradyrhizobium sp. AZCC 1719; assembly: GCF_036924525.1. Taxonomy (NCBI): domain Bacteria; kingdom Pseudomonadati; phylum Pseudomonadota; class Alphaproteobacteria; order Hyphomicrobiales; family Nitrobacteraceae; genus Bradyrhizobium; species Bradyrhizobium sp. AZCC 1719. Next base: position 5,255,287 of record NZ_JAZHRU010000001.1, read on the forward strand.
GTGCAGAAGGTTCGCGGCGCGCTCGGCGATAGCGTCGAATACCGCCGCGTCGAAGTGGTGGGACCGCGCGTTTCCGGCGAACTGCTGGCTTATGGCATGCTTGGCCTGATGCTCGCGATTGTCGGCATCCTGATCTATCTCTGGTTCCGGTTCGAGTGGCAGTTCGCGCTCGGCGCCATGATCGCCAACGTCCACGATATCGTGCTGACGATCGGCTTCATGTCGATCTCGCAGGTCGATTTCGACCTCACCAGTATCGCAGCGCTATTGACGATCCTCGGCTACTCCCTGAACGACACCGTCGTGATCTATGACCGCATCCGGGAAATGCTGCGGCGCTACAAGAAAATGCCGATGCCGCAGCTTTTGAACGAATCCATCAATTCGACACTGTCGCGCTCGATCATCACCCACGTCACGGTGACGCTGGCGTTGCTGGCGCTGTTGTTGTTCGGAGGTCACGCGATCCACAGCTTTACGGCCGTCATGGTGTTCGGCGCGCTGCTGGTCGGCACCTATACCTCGATCTTCATTGCCGCGCCGATCCTGATCTATCTCGGCGTTGGTGAGCACCGCGAGGCGCCGGATACACCTGCGAAGAAACCGGATACGCCGGCAAAGAAATAGTCATGGCAACATCCTCGGACGCTCCGCATCTTCCGAGGCCGGCACCGATCGAAGCCTACGGCAAGGGCGGCTTCGCTTTCGCCGACATGTCGCATCGCGGCTCGCTGCTGTGCCTGCCTGACGGCATCTGGGCCTGGCCAGTGACGAAGCCTACCGAGATCGATCAATATTCGCTGGACCGCGTGTTCAAGGCGGCCAATTCCATCGATACGCTGATCGTCGGCACCGGCGCCGAAATCTGGCTGCCCCCGCGCGGGCTGCGCGAGGCGCTGCGTGCGGTCAGGGTGGTGCTGGACCCGATGCAGACGGGGCCGGCGATCCGCACCTACAACATCATGCTGGGCGAACGGCGGCGCGTCGCAGCGGCGCTGATCGCCGTGCCATGAGCGCCGCGGTGACGTCAAAAGACTCCGCTGCGTTCTGCGCCGATCTGGTGCGCACGCACGATTTTGTCCGCTATGCCTCGACGCTGTTCCTGCCTCAGGTCCAGCGCCGCGCACTGCTGTCGATCTATGCCTTCAACGTCGAGATTTTTCGCGTGCGCGAGCAGGTCAGTCAGCCGTTGCCGGGCGAAATCCGGCTGCAATGGTGGACCGACATGCTGGAAGGCGCCGGCCACGGCGGCGTCGAGGGCAATCCGGTCGCAGCCGAACTCCTGCAGACGATCGGCGAATTCCGCCTGCCGATCGAGCCGCTGTCGCGGCTGATCGAGGAGCATCAGTTCGATCTCTACAACGATCCGATGCCGTCGATGGCGGCGCTGGAAGGCTATGTCACCGACACCTCGTCGGCGCTGTTCTCGCTGGCTGCGTGGACTGCGGCACAGCCGTCGGTGGCCATCGACCATCTCTCCCGCCATGCGGGTCTCGCCCAGGGCATGGCGCAGGTGATCGCAGCGCTGCCGCTCGATGCCGCACGGCGGCAGTTGTTCGTGCCACTGCAACTGCTGCAGCAACATGGCAGCGGGATGGAGCAGGTCTTTTCGGGCAAGCAGACGCCGCAGGCGCGTGCCGCGATCGATCAGTTGATCGGGGAAGCCCGAAACCATCTCGGGACGGCGTTCGAACTGCTCGCGCATGTGCCGCCGCAGGTGCGACTGGTATTCCTGCCGCTGGCGCTGGTCCGCCGCGATCTGAAGAGAATGTCGCGAGCCGACGCCGATCCGTTCGTGCCGCATGCAACGTCACGACTCCGGACGCTGTGGACGCTCTGGCGCGCCTCGCGCTCGCGGGAGTTTGGCGGGTAAGAGGGCGTTCCTGGCGTTCCCCGGACGCTGCGCAGCGCGTCGCACTTGCGACGTGGTGCGCTGCTGATCCGGGGTCCATCATTGCCGCCAAAGTGGGTCCCGGTTCTGCGATGCAGCGCGAAGTGCGCTGCATCGCGCCCGGGACACGAGCAATCAGTTCGATTGCGAATTCAACTCGCTACTCTCAAAATTGAACCGATCGCGCAGATTCTTGCGGCTCTCCAGAATGTCCTTCAGGAACGCGCGGTCGGTATCGCTCGTGATCAGCGGCTCGATTAGGTCGACCTGATTCATCGCGACGAGCTGCAGGATCTCGGTGCGCGGCTTGCCGGCGGCGTCGCGCGGCAAGGCGTGCACCACCTGGATATGCTCCGGCGGCCTGATGCCCTTGGCTGATGCGAGCTCGCTGCGCAATTGCTTTTCCAGCGCGACCTCGTCGGCCTCGACGAAGGCATACAGCCCGACACCGGTACGGCGGTCGGCGAACGCTACGATGGCGGTATCGCGCACCTCAGGATTTTTCCTGATCAGGGCGTTCAGCACCGGCGCGTCGTTGACCAGCCGGCGGCCGCCGCCTTCGCGATCGGTGAAGTTGAACAGGCCGCGGGTGATGGCCTGATAGACCTTCTTGCCGGTCTTGAGCCAGATGCTGGCGACAAAGGATTTGCGTGCCAGGATCTTGCGCTCCATCGGCGTCAGCGCCGCCGGCGCATAGCTGCGCTTGTGCTTCAGCATATGCCGCAGATCCTCGTAGGCCGCGATCCGGAATAATCGGCTGCGGGACTTGAAGCACGCCGCGAGTTGAAAATCGGTGAGGTAGGCGCGGCCATCGCGGCCGACCAGCCAGTTCTGCTCCTTGGCGAGATCGTTGTGGCAGATGCCGGCGCGGTGCAGCTTGCGCAGGGCGAGTTTGGCGGAACGGAAATAGGCGAGGTCGCCATGGGGCTTTGCCAGATGCAGCGCGACGCCGTCGATGAAGCCGCGCACCAGTGCCTGCCGACCGGCCCATAGCAGTCTCGGGCCGACGTCGAGATCGCGCGCCAGTGCCAGCGCGCGGCGCTCGCGGACGAACAGATGTCGGGCGAGCGGATAGGACCATAGCGGCACCTGGTCGAGCCGGCGCAGCACGGCATCGACCTCGCCGCTATCCTCGCGAAACCGGCCGCGTTCGACGGTGGAAAACACGTCACGCTTGAGCAGCACGCCTTCAATCCATCGCGCCGACAGCGTAGCGGCGTCATCCTTCGGCAAGCCCATGGGATTATGCCGCCGCCGCTACGCGCAGATGATCAGCGATCCAGCGATCGAGATCGGTCAGCGCACGGGCACTGAGCGCCTGCTTCTTGGCTACCGTCTTCTCATTGCCGCGCAGCCTGCTGCCATCGGCCTTCTTGGTCGGCACGTTGGCAAGCGGGGGAAACAGGCCGAAATTGATGTTCATCGGCTGGAACGAGCGTGTTCCGGCCTCGATCGTTTCGATGTGGCCGCCGGTGATATGGCCGAGCAGCGAGCCCAGCGCCGTGGTCGCAGGCGGCGGTTCGAGCGACTGTCCTCGCGCATTGGCCGCAGCGTAGAGACCTGCGATCAGGCCGATGCTGGCGGATTCCACATAGCCCTCGCAGCCGGTCATCTGTCCGGCAAAGCGCAGGCGTGGCTGCGCGCGCAGCCGCAATTGCCCATCCAGGAGCTTTGGCGAGTTCAGGAAGGTGTTGCGATGCAGGCCGCCGAGCCGCGCGAATTCGGCGTTCTCGAGCCCCGGAATGGTGCGGAACACGCGCTGCTGCGCGCCGTAGTTCAGCTTGGTCTGGAAGCCGACCATGTTGTAGAGCGTGCCGAGCTTGTTGTCCTGCCGTAGTTGCACGATGGCATAGGGTTTGACTGTCGGGTTGTGCGGGTTGGTCAATCCGACCGGCTTCATCGGTCCGTGCCGCAGCGTCTCATGGCCGCGCTCGGCCATCACCTCGACCGGCAGGCAGCCGTCGAAATAGGGTGTATTGGTTTCCCAGTCCTTGAAATCCACCTTCTCGCCAGCGAGCAATGCCGCGACGAAGGCGTCGTATTGCTCCTTCGTCATCGGGCAGTTGATGTAATCGGCGCCGGTGCCGCCGGGCCCGACCTTATCGTAGCGCGACTGAAACCACGCTACCGACATGTCGATGGAGTCCTTGTGCACGATCGGCGCGATCGCATCGAAGAATGCCAGCGCGTTCTCGTCGGTGAGTTCGCGAATGGCCTCCGCCAGCGACGCGGAGGTGAGGGGGCCGGTCGCGACGATCACGTTGCCCCATTCGGCCGGTGGTAGGCCGGCAATTTCGGTGCGGTCGATCTCGATCAGGGGGTGATCGTGCAGGGCTTTGGTGACGGCGGCGGAAAACCCGTCGCGGTCGACCGCCAGCGCCCCGCCCGCGGGCACCTGGTTGGCGTCGGCGGAGCGCATGATCAGCGAGCGAAGCCGGCGCATCTCGGCGTGCAGCAGGCCCACGGCGTTGTTGGCGGCATCGTCCGAGCGGAACGAGTTGGAGCAGACGAGTTCGGCCAAGCCCTCGGTGCGGTGCGCCTCGGTCATTCGCGAGGGGCGCATCTCATGCAGGACCACGCGAACGCCCGCATTGGCGATCTGCCAGGCTGCTTCCGAGCCGGCGAGGCCGCCGCCAATCACATGGACGGTGTCAGTTTGGGGAGTGTTGGAAATCATGCGCGCAGGGTTAGCGCGTTTTCGCGCCTGGCGCACCTACGAAGCGCTTCCAAGCGAAGCCTGGTCCGGTGCAAACGACAACGCCCGCAGCGGGGCGGGCGTTATCCGTTCATCCAGGCGGCTGAGCAATGATCAGCCGTTATAGTTTCCGGCGGCAACGCGCGGAATGTCCGAACGATCAAGGCCGATATCGGCCAGTTCCCGATCGCTGAGCTGGGACAGTTCGCTGACATTGCGCTGATAATCCCGGAAAGCCTGGATCATGCGGATGAGCGAGAGCAACATGGTAGTCTCCTTGCAGTTACGATTCAGCGCTTGGAGGACGGCTTCATCGTTGAAATGAATATAGCTCGGTTTTTTGCAGTGCAGAACTTCTTATGTTGCGATGCAGCTAATCCTAGAATGCATAGCGACGGTAACGGCCGCTTAACGAGTCGACGTGGTGGCGGATTAGCCGGCGGAAGCGCGGTGGGCGTGCGCCGAACATGTAAAGTAATGCCGTAGAATTGCGGGTTTTTCGTAATCGTCAGATTAATCCTTAGCTGGCGGCCAAGGAGGTTGGAAACCAGTTTGAGGGCTTTCAAGGGCCGGCAAAACGCGCCGCAAATAGCGAGGCCTCTAAAATTTCCTTATGCGCGAATCGCATGCCGATTGAGTAATAAAATGAATATATATTCACTATTACGGTGGGCAGATATAATAGGGTCGCCGCAAATGGCAGCTTTGGTGAATAGGCCGACCCGCAAGGGCGGTTCTCTGAGTTCGTGTTAGGGCGCCCGCGAAAGCTGTGTCGCGAAATAGCCGATGGTCTTTGCGTAGACCTCGCTCTTATTCCACTCCTTGATCGCAGCGAAATTGGCGCCGCCAGGTTCCCAGTCCTTGCCGCGCTGCCAGCCATGGTTGGCGAGGAAATTGGCGGTCGAGGCGAGCACGTCGGGCGGGCTGCGCAGGAGGTCGCGGCGGCCGTTGCCGTCGAAGTCGACCGCGAACTTGATGTAGGACGACGGCATGAACTGGGTCTGGCCGATTTCGCCGGCCCAGGCGCCGCGCATTTCCTGCGGCGCGATATCGCCGCGTTCAACGATGCGTAGTGCGTCCATCAACTCGGCCTTGAACATGTCGGTGCGGCGGCAATCATAAGCCAGCGTCGCCAGCGAGCGCAGCGTCGGGAATTTTCCGATGTTTACGCCGTAATCGGTTTCCAGGCCCCAGATCGCCACCAGCACTTCGCCGGGCACGCCATACGCTTGTTCGATGCGCCCGAGCACCGAGCCGTATTGCTTGAGCATGTTGGAGCCACGCGTCAGCCGGGGCGGGACCATGCGGCCGGAGAATTCCTCAAAACTCTGGCTGAAGACCTTTTGCGATTGGTCGCGGGCCAGCACGCTCTTGTCGAGCGTGACGCCGGTCAAGCCAGCCTGGATGGCGGACGCCGATATTCCCTTGGAGGCCGCTTCCTTTTTGAAGTCTTCCAGCCATGTTTCGAACGGGCCCGTGCCGCAGGGCGCCGCGAGCGCGGCCGCCGAGGTCAGTAACAGCGCGCCCAAGGTCAGGGCGCGCAGGGAAAGGCGAGAGATCATCGTGCCGTTCGCTCCACGATCGATGCGTCTTCGGATTAGTGTCGACGCCACGCCGAATGTTCGAAGCAAGGTCGGCCAAAACAAGGCTTATGTAGGTGCGCGGAATGCTATTCCGTTGAACGTGCTCAATTCATCGTTAGTGAGAGGTGAACAATCAAACCGCCGGTCGGGTTCGACTGGCGGTTTGATTGATCAGGTTCCGTGCAGGCCTATAGGTTATCCCTGCGCCGCCAGGGGAACAGATTGGCCGGGAAATCGGCAGCAGGCTTGCGTTCGCGGTGCGCGCGGGGCGGGAGCGGCTGCGGGTTGAGTTCCGGCTCGATCGTCTCCCGATAGAGATGCCAGGTCGCGTGCCCGAGCAGCGGGATGACGACGGCAAGGCCGAGGAAGAACGGCAACGTTCCCGCGACCAGCAGCACAGCGACGATCAAGCCCCAGACAGCCATCGGTACCGGATTGTGCGCGACCGCGCGCAGCGAGGTCACCATCGCATCGGCAGCGCCGGCATGACGGTCCAGCATCAGCGGGAACGAGACCACGCTGATGCAGAGCGCGACGAGGGCAAACAGGAAGCCGACGCCGCAGCCAACCACGATTAGCCACCAGCCTTGTGGTGTCGTCAGCACGCGCGTCGCGAAATCGGAAAAGCCGGTCGCTCCCTCATAGCCGAACGCCGCGATGTAGATCGCCTGCGCGGTCGCCACCCAGGTCACGAAAAGTGCCAGCAGCAGCACGCCGAGTCCGAGCATCGCGCCGAACGACGGCGAGCGTACTACCTCGAGCGCATCCCAAGCGGTCGCCGGTTCACGGCGTTCGCGACGGCGGCTCATCTCGTAGAGGCCGAGCGCCGCGAATGGGCCAATCAGGGCGAAGCCGGCGGCCAGCGGAAACAACAGCGGTATGACAGAATAGCCGAGAACGGCGCGTGCCAGCACCAATCCGAGAACGGGAGATCACGCACAGGAGGATGGCGTGGCTTGGTACCGCCTTGAAATCTTCCCAGCCGCGTCGCAGCGCACGGCCAAGTTCGGCGAAGCCGATGGTTCGGATGACTGGCGCGGCAGCGGTATCCGGTGCGCGCTGCGCCATCGATGTGGCATTGCCGTGATAGGTGGCCATGGTCGCTGTCTCCCTCGCGGTCGCATTGTGCGCCAATCGAAAGACGCACAAGCGCCGTTTCATAAAACGATCACGATCAGGCCAGACGCGAAGACAGAAGTGGAACTGGCCGTGTCGCGAACTGTCGAGATAGGATACTTCCAAACAGCAACAAACGCACTCACGCATAGGTGAATGTTTCATTGGCAAGCTTCCCTTGGGTGGCTAGACTTGCGACCGATCCCGGCGTGGTGCTGCCGGTCAAACAGTGCCGCCAAAGACTCACCCCATCCTCAAGTCATTGGGAGCAAAACGATGAGCATTTTCGGAAAAATCATGAGCGCGATCTTCGGCACCAAGGCAGACGCTGCGCCGGCTGGCGGCGGCGCGGCCGCGGGGGCCGAGTCATCCAGTGCGGCCGCTGCACCGGCCGCTGCGACCGTCGACGTCGCGCCGATCCTCGATCAGGCGGTGAAGGCCAAGGGTGAAAAGCTGGAGTGGCGTACCTCGATCGTCGATCTGATGAAGGCGCTCGACATCGATTCCAGTTTCGCCGCGCGCAAGGAGCTCGCGAAAGAACTCGGCTACACCGGGGACAGCAACGATTCCGCCAGCATGAACATCTGGCTGCACAAGCAGGTCATGGCCAAGCTGGCCGCCAATGGTGGCAAGCTGCCGCCTGATATCAAGCACTGACGCTTCGCTCGGTCCTGACATGCGAAGGTCCGCGCCGACGCGGGCCTTCTTTTTTGGTGCGATTGCAACGCAGCAACGCGCAAACGGTATCTACTTAGCGGAGAAAACGCTGTAGATGCAGGCGAAAAGAAGACTCATAAAACAAGGAGGATGCCAATGAGCAATGTTGATCGCAGGACCATTCTGGCCACGGGCGCGCTGGCGCTGGCGGGTACAGCGGCGCAAGGGGGCACGGCCGCAGCGCAGGCCGGTCCGAAATCGATTTTTCCGGTTGGCACGACGACCATACCCATCGTCGGCGAGACCGATGTTTTTCCGGTGCGGCGGATCTATTGCATTGGGCGTAACTATGCCGCGCATGCCCGCGAAATGGGCTCGGATCCTAATCGCGAGCCGCCGTTCTTCTTTCAAAAGCCGACCGACGCGATCCAGAATGTCGCCATCGGTACGGTTGGCGACCATCCGTATCCGTTGCTGACCAAGAACTATCATTACGAGGTCGAGCTGGTGGCGGCGCTGAAATCGGGCGGCACCAAGATCCCCCTGGAGCAGGCGCTCGATCATGTCTACGGCTATGCGTTAGGCCTCGACATGACGCGGCGCGATCTGCAGCGGGCAATGGGCGACGAGAAGAAGCCATGGGAAATCGGCAAGAGTTTTGATCGCTCCGCGGTGCTCGGGCCGATTCATCCAGCCACGAAGATCGGCCATTTTACCAAGGGCGCGATCTCGCTGGCGGTGAATGGTACCGTCAAGCAAAACTCCGATCTGCGGAATATGATCTGGAACGTGGCGGAGCAAATCGCCAAGCTTTCGGAAGCTTTCGAACTCAAGGCGGGTGACATCATCTATTCGGGCACGCCGGAAAATGTCGGTCCCGTCGTGAAGGGCGACGTTATCCTGTGCAAGCTCGAGGGCCTGCCGGATATGTCGATCCGGATTACGTGAGAGTGCCACCTATCGCCGTCGCCCCTGCGTTTCGCAGGGACGACGGTGGTTTGCGAAGCTGCGTTGGCTCACCCCGTCAGATCGGCGAATTCCGGATTTCTGCGCAGATAATCCACGACAAAGCCGCAGCCGGCGATGACCTTGCGTCCATCGGCGCGGATCAGTTCGAGCGCGCCTCTGATCAGCTTGGAAGCGACGCCGCGGCCGCGCAGGGCGCGTGGCGTTTCGGTATGGGTGATGATGACCGCCGCCGGCGTGACGCGATAATTCGCAAATGCCACGGCGCCATCGATATCGAGTTCGAAGCGGTTTTGAGCCTTGTTGTCGCGGACGGCGGCCATGCAACGATTCCCGGATGATTCGCCGTTTGATTTAGAGACATGAACCCGCCGATGCAAACCGGCGACGAACGGACAACTGCCTTGCTGATATGCTGTCTTGAGCCTTGACCCCTGCATTGCTGGGCACCGCGGCGATATCGTCGCAACCGACCACCTCAACGAGCGTGCTGGCGCAAGCGCGAGAGCGCGCAGCGGCTCGGTGCAGCGCAATAAGAACGCGCACACGCATGGGAACTTTGCCGGCGAGGCCTTGCAACCGTGGGTGAGGTTCCTACGTCTTTGGGATGACATACGCTGCTGAGGCGGCCGGGTCTGGGTTCGATATCGGAAATGTTGTGATCGCGGCCGCCGACGTATGCCTCTTTTCAAGGGGAGGTCTACAATGTCGGGCTTTGGTTTCATCAGCAAGCATCGCACGTGGGAAGATTGGTTCGGCATGCTGCTTGGCGTGCTGATCGTGGTATCGCCGTGGTTTCCGTTCTCCAGCCACGACGTGATGGACGCCGAACGTAGCACCATGATCCTCAATACGTTCGTGATCGGTATGCTGGTCTTCGGTCTGGCCCAGCTCGAATATGTCGCACTGCAGCGCTGGGAGGAGGTAGGCGAGATCGCGCTCGGCCTCTGGCTGGCCGCTTCGCCCTTCATCTTCGGCTATGCCGGTGACGACATGCTTCGGGCCTGGCACGTCGCCCTCGGTGGGATCGTCGTCCTGCTGGGCGCGCTTCAGCTCTGGCAGGACTGGCGCTTGAGCGAGCAGGAACTGGCCAACCATCCGCAGTAAATTCTGGAGAGCCCGTCGGCTCCACACATGGCTGGCGGGCTCTCGATTCAATTCTAATACTTGAATGAGACGATAAGCGGGGCGCGGACGGCACCCTTGATGTCGGTCGATCTTCCATTGGCCGACGAAAATCATTTGCGCGAGCTTGTGGACGCGAACGCGTGGCTGGATCATGGTAACGTCGGCCCGCTGGCGGGGAGACTATCATGGCCGGTAAGCCGCGACGGCGGATTTGAGCTCACAGCGGCCTTTCTGCTATCGTTGCCATGAGATGTTCTGTTTTCCGAAGCGTGATGGTTGATTCCCTGTGACTGAAACGGTGACCATTCCTATTCCGCGCGGCGGTCTCGCGCGGATGTCGCGCCGGGTGATGAATCTGGCGCATATGCTGACCCAGAATGCCCGCCGTCATGGCGACCGCATTGGCTTCATTTGGGGTGACAAATCCTGGACCTGGCGGGAGATCGATGGTGCCGTGTCGGCTCTGGCCGCAGGCCTCGCCGCGCGCGGTATCGCCAAGGGCGACCGCATTCTCGTCCATTCCAAAAATTGCGACGAGATGTTCTGGTCGATGTTCGCGGCGTTTCGGCTCGGCGCAGTTTGGGTGCCGACCAATTTCCGCCTGATGCCGGACGAGGTCGCCTATCTCGCCAGCGCCTCCGGTGCGAAGGCCTTTTTGTGCCATGGCGATTTCCCCGATCACGCTACCGCGGCAGCCAATCCGGCGCTCGAATTCATCTGGCGGATCGGCGAGGGCGCCCTCGGCGAGAAGACGGTCAGTGACGTGATCGCCGAGCATGCCGGCGCCAAGACAGAGAATGCGGCGGTCGACTACGACGATCCCTGCTGGTTCTTCTTTACTTCCGGCACGACCGGGCGTTCCAAGGCTGCGGTTCTTACCCATGGGCAGATGGCCTTTGTGGTGACAAATCATCTCGCCGATTTGATGCCGGGCACGACGGAGACGGATGCCTCGCTGGTGGTCGCGCCGCTGTCGCACGGCGCCGGCGTCCACCAGCTCGTACAGGCGGCGCGCGGTGTACCGACTATTCTGCTGCCGTCGGAAAAATTCGACATCGCCGAGGCGTTCCGGCTGATTGAGGCCCATCGCGTCAGCAACATTTTTACCGTGCCGACCATTTTGAAGATGATGGTCGAGCATCCGGCGGTCGACAAATATGATCATTCCTCGCTGCGCTTCGTGATCTATGCCGGCGCGCCGATGTATCGCGAGGACCAGAAGGCCGCGCTGAACAAACTCGGCAAGGTGCTCGTGCAGTATTTCGGCCTCGGCGAGGTCACCGGCAACATCACGGTGATGCCGGCCAGTCTGCACGACACGGAGGACGGCCCGCAGGCCCGCATCGGCACCTGCGGTTTCGAGCGCACCGGCATGCAGGTGTCGATCCAGGGCGACGACGGGCGCGAGCTCAAGCCGTTCGAGACCGGCGAGATCTGCGTGATCGGCCCCGCCGTGTTCGCCGGCTATTACGACAACCCCGAGGCCAACGCGAAGGCGTTTCGCGACGGCTGGTTTCGCACCGGCGATCTCGGCCACATGGACGAGGAGGGATTCGTCTACATCACCGGCCGCGCCTCGGACATGTACATCTCCGGCGGCTCCAACATCTATCCGCGCGAGGTCGAGGAGAAGATTCTCACCCATCCCGCGATCGGCGAGGTGGCGGTGCTCGGCGTGCCCGACCCGTTCTGGGGCGAGGTAGGGGTCGCCGTCTGCGTCGCGCGCGAGGGCGCTACTGCCGTGAGCGAAGCGGAGCTTGCCGCATTCCTGGCGCCCAAGGTGCCACGCTACAAAATGCCGAAGCGCTTCTTCTTCTGGGAGGCGCTGCCGAAATCCGGCTATGGCAAGATTCCGAAGCGGCTGGTTCGCGATGAGCTGGAGGCGAGGGGACTGCTTGAGCTTGTTGCCAAAACGGGTAGCTGAGCCGATGCGCAGCATCGCGCAGCCCGGGCCGCCCGCGCCCGAGCGTATCCAATGGGTCGAGGCGCAGGGGCGGGCATTCTCGTTCACGCTTGCCGCCGGCCTGCCGCTGCTCGAGGCTACGCGCCGCGGCTTTGCCGAAGCCGGATTTTCCGGCGGTGTGTTGAGCATGCGGGGAGGGGCACTCGGGCCGTTTGCCTATGTGATGCCGGCGCTGTCGAAGACCGGCGCCAATGCCGCGTTCTACAGCGACACGTTCCGGCCCGCCGGCATCACGCGGCTGAAGCTCGGCGCGATGACGCTCGGCGAGCGCGACAGCGCGCCGTTCTTCCATTGCCACGGGCTGTGGACCGAGACCGACGGCCATCTGCACGGCGGCCACATTCTCCCCGAGGAAAGCATCGTCGCCGAATCGTTCGCGGTGGAAGCATTCGGCATCGACGGCGCGATGTTTGTGGCCGAGCCCGATCCCGAGACCAATTTCAAATTGTTCGGGCCGGTGGCATGCGCCGGTACGGATGTCAAAGCCGATAGTCGCGCCTTCGCGCTGCGGCTGCGGCCGAATCAGGATTTCGCTGCAGCGCTGGAGATCTTCTGCCGGCAGCACGGAATCCTGCGCGCGCGGATTCACGGCGGCGTCGGCTCCACCATCGGCGCGCATTTCACGGATGGCCGAACCGTGGTGCCGTTTGCGACCGAGCTTGCGATCAAGGCCGGCATGATCGCGCCCGGCGCCGACGGCATACTGCAGGCTGAGCTCGATGTCGCGCTGGTCGATTATCTCGGCGGCATCGCCGAGGGACGGCTGATGCGCGGCGACAATCCGGTGCTGATGACGATGGAGCTGGTGCTGGAGGTGCTGTGAGCTCGTTATGACTGCCGTAGGGTGGGCAAAGGCACGCAGTGCCGTGCCCACCATCCAGCGTCATCACGATCTGCCGATGGTGGGCACGCTTGCGCTTTGCCCACCCTACAGTTCTGGTCTTCACCGGAAGTGATAGTTCACGCCGACCTTGATGGTGTGGAAGTCGAAGTTGCCGGAATCCAGCGGGAGACCGCCGATATTGTAGGTCTCGCTGCCGAGGCTAGTGTACATGTATTCGCCCTTGGCCGACCAGTTCGGAGCAAACATGTATTCGAGGCCGCCGCCGATGGTGAAGCCCGTGTGCGTGTGGCTGTCGGAAAACGTCTCGGGAAAGCCAACCGCCGAGAGCGTGGCCTTGTTGTTGGCCCAGGCAAAACCGCCCTTGGCATAGAGCAGCGCCGCATCGATCGCGAAGCCGGCACGGCCCGTCACGCTGCCGAATGAATTGATCTTGGTTTCCAGCGTGGCCACGAGGCCGGCGCCGTCATCCTCGGTGACGCTGTCCTTGATGCTGGCGCCGGCGGCGTCGACTTCGACACCGAAGACGAACTGGCTGCCGGGGGCCTGCCAGTTGTAGCCGATCGTGCCGCCGCCGAAGCCGCCGCTGCCCGCATCGGTCTCCCAACCATAGCCACCCATTGCGCCGATGTAGAAGCCGGACCAGTTATACGCCGCAACCACCGCCGCCGGGGGAGCCGCCTTGGCGTAGGGCCGCGCCCGCAGGTCGGCGGCCGAGGCCGCGGTCGCGACCGAAAGAGCCGCACCAGCTAAAAGTAGTCGTTTCATATTTTGTCCCCTGAAGTTGAACACTCGTATAACCCCCTGCAGGCCCCATAACGGACCGATTGCACCGGCATGGTGACGTATCGTTTTCGGAAAGCGGGCGCGAACGCGCCCCCAAAGAGCCGTCTGCAAGCAACGTTCGTGCGGATGTGAGAACGTCGTTCGCAGGTTAACCATACGTCATGTATGCCGGCAAAAATTGGACCGAAGCGCGTTCGCTCATTGGCGCGGACAGGTTGCTATTTCGACAGCAGTGCGGCGACGTGTGGCGTAAAACACGTTCGCGATCTGCGAGAGAGAGAGACGCGCGCCTTGTAGGATGGTGGGCAGGCAGGCCTCGCGTCAGCGCCGCTTTCGAACGTGAACGTTGATGTCGAGATCGATCTCGTTGACGCAGGTCTGCGTCGTGCGATGCGAGCGGCCCTCGTGCCAGCGGCCCGGGCGCGTGCGCGCATCTCTGACATTCGCGAGCTTCAGGCAGCGCCATTGCGGCAGCGGGCCACTGCTTTCGCCGGCAAACTGCCAGGCCAGCACGACTTCTTCACCGCTCTTGTTGGTGCCGATGATGTGCGGGCATAGTTCGCGGACGCGGCCGTCATAGACGCAGACGACCTGCTGCTCGCCGAGGATGGCGTTGCGGAAGAGGGTGTAGGCAGCGCTCGGCATCGGCAGGGTACCATCTAGGATTGTGCGGCATTGTCTGTATAACCGTTACGAATGACTTTGTTCCGCGGGGCTGCGAACCATGGCTTACAAACGCAATCGTGCGATCAATCTGCCGGCGCCGTACCTCAAGCGCATCTGGCTGGAGCCGGCGCGGATCACCAACCGCGAGGCCTATCCGTTCTGCCTGCCGCTGCTGCGCGATGATTTCGAGCTGAGCTTTGATAAGGCGATCACGATCATCGTCGGCGAGAATGGCACCGGCAAATCCACCTTGCTCGAGGGCATCGCCGTGCTCGCCGGCTATGACGAAGCCGGCGGCGGCAAGGGGTACATGACGGTCGACCACTCATGGGCGTTGGAAAAAATGGGGGGGCAATTGTCCAACGCGTTGCGGGCGAGTTGGCTACCCAAAATCACCAATGGCTGGTTTTTCCGCGCCGAAAGCTTTTTCTCGGTTGCCCGCTACTTAGACGAGATGGCCCAGAAATATCCAATGGGAGGAGGTCCTCCGCCTGACTTCCTGTCCCATTCCCACGGCGAGGGCTTCTTGCGCTTCTTCGAGGAGCGCTGCCAGCGGCAAGGCATCTTCATTTTCGACGAACCAGAATCCGCGCTGTCGCCCGCGCGCCAGATCGAGTTTTTGAAGCTGATGCGACGGATGGAGAATATCGGGCATTGCCAGATCATCATGGCCACGCATTCGCCGATGCTGATGGCCTATCCGAATGCGACCCTGTTGCGACTGACGAAGTACGGGCTGGAGCCGGTGATGCTGAAGGACACCGACCACTACAAGGTCCTGCGCGAGTTTTGCGACGATCCGGACGGATTCGTGCAGGCCGCGATCGAGGAGTGAAGGTTTGTAGGGTGGGTAGAGCGCAAGCGAAACCCACCATGTTGCATCGTACGACGACTTTGATGGGTATCGCTTCCGCCTACGCTCGTTGAGCTTCGGCGGACAAGTCGCTCCACCCATCCAGTACGTACCGCAGATTTTGTCGCAGGCTGGATCATCTACTCCGGGCTCGTTTGTGCTATTATATCGACCGAACAAGGGAAAACAGGGAGGACGCCATGCCTCATACCCTGGTGCCCAGTGATCGCGTCGAGCGCGTAAACGTCTACGGACGCGACGGCACAAAACTCGGCTCGATCGAGCGGCTGATGCTCGACAAGGTGAGCGGAACGGTTGCCTACGCCGTCATCAAAACCGGCGGGCTGCTCGGCAGCCACCATCATTGTCCGATCCGGTGGGACGCGCTCCGATTTGATCCCGCGCGTCAGGTCTACCAATCCGACGTAACACTGGAAGATCTGCGCGCGGGCCCGTCCGAGCTCGATGACGACGCCTTCGACTGGGGCGACCGCTCGCGACCGCATCCGCATTATTGGGGGGTGTAGGGCGGCACGTCGTCAAACACGGCATTCTAGCTTTGGAGGAGACAGAATACGGTCCCGCCGCGGGAGATACGGTCCCGCCGCGGGAGCTGCTTGCGCACGGTCAAGGTGATGGTATCGCTTCCGCCCTTGCCCGTCGGTAGCAACGGACAAGTCGCTCCACCGATCCTAGGCGACTGGACTGACAAGGCCCGTTTCTGCTGCTATAGTTGAGGCAAAGAGTAACCCGATGTCAGACCTTTTGACCAGAATTACCATCGATCCCGAGCGGATGCATGGCCGTCCCTGCGTTCGAAATTTGCGCATCACTGTCGCGGATATCCTGGGTCTGCTCGCGGCCGGACAGTCGCGCGCGTCGATCCTTGAGGATTACCCCTACCTCGAGAGCGCCGATATCGATGCGGTCCTGGCATTCGCGGCTCGCCAGGCGGATCATCCCATCATTGCGGCGGAATAGGCTTGCTGTTTCTGATCGACGCCCAGTTGCCAGCCGCGCTCGCCGTAGCGTTCCGTCAGGCGGGCTGCGAAGCGTCGCATGTCGTCGATCTCGGTCTGGCCACGGCAACCGACGGCCAGATTTGGGAAGAGGCCGTAGCTCGCTCCGCCATTCTGGTTACCAAGGATCGAGACTTCGCACTTCTGCGGGCTGCAAGGGACGATGGCCCGGTAATTCTGTGGATTCGAGTCGGCAATATCGACAATCGAACATTAATTGCTCGGCTGTTGCGGTCATTGCCGCAGATTCAATCCGCAATCAAACGTAGGGAAGCAATTATCGAGTTTGTGGGGAAGTGAGGGATGTTGGCCGAATGCTAAGGATAGCGCATTGAGCGCCTGCCAAGGCGACGGGTTTCGCTGCGCTGAACCCTTACGCGGGTGAAAATTTCGGCCGTTCGATTTTAGCCGATCTCATAAGTTCTCGTATGAGATCTTCGGGAAGATCCTTCGGAAAATGTTCCTTGTCGTATGATGCGTCCGGTCGCCTTGCTGCGACGCCCGTCTTGAGTTCGGAAGGAAAGGCATCTTCTTGAAAATCATATAGGGGTTGATTGTATCCATAGATTTCAATGATCGTCTCGGCGCCTTCGGGCGGAGGCCCAATCTCAAGTGCTCTCGTACCCATCCACAGGGTCGAAATGAAGTCAAATATAGATCGCTTTTTCTCGTCAGAGGTGGGTTTAGCGACCGCAAGATATTCCAGATAAACAGAAGCAACGTGTTCCCAGTGTGCTACCTCGCTAGAAGGATGAGAGTCGCGTTTGAAACTGTCCATCCAGAAGGCCATGGAATGCGGATACACGTCCCAAAGGGCAGAGCGGATTAGGCGTATCCGACTTATCAACTCCGGTGAAAGCACCTCGTGTTGAATCGGGCCCAGCTTGAGTTCTGATACGGTCTTTTCGACTGTGGTTGCCGCGTCAATCGCCTGATAGTGCGCAACACGTCGCAGGATTCTAGTAAACAGATCGGGGCGTACCGCTTTGATTATCTTGACCGCGATTTGTAACGGCGTCGATTGATCGGAGCGGACTGCTAGCTTGTCGGCAAGCGGCGGACTAAACCGAAGAAGCTGTTCATGAATGATATTATGCCAGACAGGAAGTATAACTTTTGCGCCAGTCAGTTCTCGCGCGGTCAACCCGCGCAGCTCATATTCCGGCCACCTCTTGGCGATGAAATCAGGAGACAGAACAACAACGCCGAAATCGGAATTTGCGAGACCTTTGTCGATACTTCTGCTCAAGCTATCGCCCAAGCTGAGAGTATGCTCATCATACCAAACCCGCAAACCGAAACGTTCCAGTGCCAAAGCCAACGGCCTGACGAACGCATCTTTGTCCTCTGATGCGTGAGAAATGAAAAGGTCCCAAGCCTCAACGGGAATTGCTGACATGATTCTTCCCTAGGAGCCTTACTCCGCCGCCTCGCTCGCGCCCGCACTCTTCCGCGGCTTGCCTTCCGCCTTCTTCAGCACCGGTGCCAGAAACTTGCCCGTATAGCTCCGCGGCGCCTTCACAATATCCTCCGGCGGGCCCCAAGCGACGATTTCGCCGCCGCCGTCGCCGCCTTCGGGGCCGAGGTCGATGACCCAATCGGCGGTCTTGATGACTTCGAGATTGTGCTCGATGACGACCACCGTGTTGCCCTGCGCGACCAGCTCGTGGAGCACTTCCAGAAGCTTTGCGACGTCGTGAAAGTGCAGCCCTGTGGTCGGCTCGTCCAGGATGTAGAGCGTGCGCCCGGTGGCGCGCTTTGAGAGCTCTTTGGCGAGCTTGACGCGCTGGGCTTCGCCGCCGGACAAGGTCGTCGCCTGCTGGCCGACGTGGATATAGTCGAGGCCGACGCGGTGCAGCGTCTTGAACGTCTCGCGCACGCGCGGCACCGCCTTGAAGAATTCGGCGGCTTCCTCCACCGTCATGTCGAGCACATCCGAGATCGACTTGCCCTTGAACAGGACCTCTAACGTCTCGCGGTTGTAGCGCTTGCCCTTGCAGGTGTCGCAGGTGACGTAGACGTCGGGCAAAAAGTGCATCTCGATCTTGATGACGCCGTCGCCCTGGCAGGCCTCGCAGCGGCCGCCCTTGACGTTGAAGGAGAAGCGGCCGGGCTCGTAGCCGCGCGCCTTGGCTTCGGGCAGGCCGGCAAACCATTCGCGGATCGGGGTGAAGGCGCCGGTATAGGTCGCAGGGTTGGAGCGCGGGGTGCGGCCGATCGGCGACTGATCGATATCGATGATCTTGTCGATATGCTCCAGCCCCTCGATGCGGTCATGGGGGGCGGCGCCTTCGCTGGCGTTGTTGAGTTTGCGCGCGATGGCACGGTAGAGCGTGTCGATCAGCAGCGTCGACTTGCCGCCGCCGGAAACGCCGGTGACGCAGGTGAATAGTCCCAGCGGAATTTCCGCCGAGACGTTTTTCAGATTGTTGCCGCGGGCGTTGACGACCTTGATGGTGCGGCGATGGTTCGGCGGCCGGCGCTCGGGGATCGGCACCGACAATTCGCCGGTGAGATATTTGCCAGTCAGCGATTTCGGATTCCGCATGATGTCGGCGGGCGTGCCCTGCGCCACGATATGGCCACCATGCATGCCGGCACCGGGGCCGATGTCGAGCACGTAGTCCGCCAGACGTATCGCGTCCTCGTCATGCTCGACCACGATCACGGTATTGCCGAGGTCGCGCAGCCGCTTCAGCGTCTCCAGCAGGCGCGCATTGTCGCGCTGGTGCAGGCCGATCGAGGGCTCGTCCAACACATAGAGCACGCCAGTCAGCCCCGAGCCGATCTGCGAAGCGAGGCGGATGCGCTGGCTTTCGCCGCCGGAGAGCGTGCCGGAAGAGCGCGAGAGCGTGAGGTAATTCAGGCCGACGTCGAGCAGGAAGGACAGCCGCTCGCGGATCTCCTTCAGCACGCGCGCGGCAATCTCATTCTGCTGGTCGTTGAGCGCCTTCGGTACGCTTTCAAACCATTCGCCGGCGCGCTTCACCGACATTTCCGAGATCTCGCCGATATGCTTGCCGCCGATCTTGACGCAGAGCGCCTCCGGCTTGAGCCGATGGCCCTTGCAGGCCTCGCAGGGGATATCGGAGAAATACTTTGCCAGCTCCTCGCGCGCCCATTCGCTCTCGGTCTCGCGGTAGCGGCGCTCGAGGTTGGTGATGACGCCCTCGAACGGCTTTTTGGTATCGTAGGAGCGGACGCCATCCTCGTAGGAGAATTTTATCTCGTCGTCGCCGGAGCCGTGCAGCAGGGCTCCTTGCGTCTTCTTCGGCAGGTCCTTCCACTTGGTGTCGAGCGTGAACTTGTAGAACTTTCCGAGCGCGGTCAGCGTCTGGATGTAATAGGGCGAGGACGACTTGGCCCAGGGTGCAATCGCACCCTTGCGCAAGGTCAATTCCTTGTCGGGAATGACGAGGTCCTCGTCGATGTGCTGCTCGATGCCGAGGCCGCCGCAGGCGGGGCAGGCGCCATAGGGATTGTTGAATGAGAACAACCGCGGCTCGATTTCGGGAATCGTGAATCCGGAGACCGGGCAGGCGAATTTCTCCGAGAACAGAATCCGTTCCGGCCCGCTCTTGTCGTGAATCTTTGCGGTTTTCTTCTTGTCCTCGGCCGCAGGCGCGCCTGCCGGCGCGTCAGCATATTCGATCACCGCAAGCCCCTCGGCGAGCTTCAACGCGGTCTCAAAGCTTTCGGCGAGCCGCTGGCCGAGATCGGAACGGACCACGATGCGATCGACCACGACGTCGATGTCGTGCGGGAATTTCTTGTCGAGCGTCGGCGCCTCCGACAGCTCATAGAAAGTGCCGTCAATCTTGACGCGCTGAAAGCCCTTCTTGAGCCATTCGGCGAGCTCTTTCTTGTACTCGCCCTTGCGGCCGCGCACGACCGGCGCCAGCAGATAGAGCCGGGTGCCCTCCGGCAGCGCCAGCACGCGATCGACCATCTGCGAGACGACCTGGCTTTCAATCGGCAGCCCTGTGGCGGGCGAGTAGGGCACGCCGACACGCGCCCACAGCAAGCGCATGTAGTCGTAGATCTCGGTAACGGTGCCGACCGTGGAGCGCGGATTCTTCGACGTCGTCTTCTGCTCGATCGAGATCGCAGGAGACAGGCCGTCGATCTGATCGACATCCGGCTTCTGCATCATCTCCAGGAATTGGCGCGCGTAAGCGGAGAGCGATTCGACGTAGCGGCGCTGGCCCTCGGCATAGATGGTATCGAAGGCGAGCGAGGATTTGCCGGAGCCGGAGAGGCCGGTGAACACGACGAGCTTGTCGCGGGGAATCTCGAGATCGACATTCTTGAGATTGTGCTCGCGCGCACCGCGGATGGTAATCGCACGCGATGCGGAGCCGGCGTTCTGTTGGCGCTTCGCCCTTAGCACTTCATCCATATCGGCATTTCCAGGCGCGAGGCGCGCGCCACGTTGGGCGCGCATTGCCGGCCAAGGGCCGCCAGGCGCCGTTGATTGAAAGTCGGAACATAGGAAGAACGGGAGGGAATTTCCAGTGCCGCGCGCGAATCATCAACGGATTGTTTGCGCTCGTAGCGTTTTCAAGCGAAGTGGGACCGGTTCGCCTGAAGAACACGCATCGAAATTCGAAGAGCAGTTGTAATGGCAGCAGGTGGCAGTGCCGCACATTAAAAAAGGCCGGCGCAAGGCCGGCCTTTTCTCAATCTTGGGAACTCAGGTGACGCGGAGATCAGTACCCGCCGAACTTGTAGTTGATGCGAGCGGTGATGACATCAACGTCCTGACGGATGCGGGTCTGGGCCACCAGTGTGCCAGCCGGGAAAACGACGCCGTTGCTCACGAAGTTATAGGTCTTGTCCTGCATGAACATGTGATTGTATTCGATGCCGGCCGACCAGTTCGGGGCGAAGCCATATTCCAGGCCAACGCCGACGACACCACCCCAACGGGTGTCATCGACGCTGTTGGCGAGCGAGACACCAGTGCCGGTCGTAAGCAAACGGTAGCGATCGGAGGTCACGGCGGCGCCGCCCTTGAGGTAGAACAGGACGTTGTTCGCTGCGTAGCCGACCTGACCGGTGAACAACCCGAAGGCGTCGACACGAGTGTCGTTGGTGAACGCCGGAAGAAGCGGGATCGCATTGCTGCCATGGAAGTCAGCCCAGTTGCCCTGCGCTTCCACGCCGAACACCCACGAAGCGGCCTGCCAGCGGTAGCCGATCTGACCACCGACGGTGCCGCCGGTTGCGTCATGGCTGCCCATCGGAGCGACGCCGAGGCTGGTCTCGTCCCAACGCTGTCGGCTCGATCCCCAGCCGCCGTTAACGCCGGCGTAGAAGCCGCTCCAGTTGTACACCGCAACCGCCATCGGCGGAGCCTTGGTGTAGGGCCTGGCAGCGAGATCGGCGGCCATCGCGGGCGCCATACCAAGCGCGATCAGGCCAGTGGTGGTCAGCAGAATCTTTTTCACTTTCTTTTTCCTTTCGCGGCTCCAACGCAACTTTCCTCAGCCGTCAATTTGAGGTTGCCTGGCGATATAGCGCGAAGTTCCCGAAAAATGCTGTCGCCGGAATACCACATGTGGGTCAAAATCGTGGGCGGCACAACCGCAGCGGGCGGCAACTGTACCGAGCTACAACCAAAACTAAAGGGCCGGCGCGGGGCCGGCCTTTTCAGCGTCGGGTCGAAAACGTCCACGATCAGTACCTGGCGATCACCGGGCCGCCGACCTTACAGCTGATGCGCGCGGTGATTATGTCGACGTCCTGATCGTATCAGCAGCCAAACAAAAAGGCCGGCGTGAAGCCGGCCTTTCCGTAGTTCCGCGCTGGCGTTGCGATCAGTACCTCGCGATGACCGGGCCACCCCAACGATAGTTGACGCGAACGGTCACGAGATCGACATCCTGGCTGATGCGGTCGGTGCCGAAGAGGACGCCGGCCGGTGTGACGAAGTCGTGGGTGCGGTCCTGCATGAACAGGTGATTGTACTCAACGCCGGCCGACCAGTTGGGAGCGAAGCCGAATTCGATGCCCGCGCCGACGCTGGCGCCCCAACGGGTGTCATCCCCGGTGGCGGCAACTAGGACGCCGGTGGGAACATCAAACTGGCGGAAACGATCCGCCGTAACGGCCGCACCACCTTTGACATAGAACAGAACGTTGTTGGCGGCGTAGCCGATCTGGCCTGTGATCAGGCCGAACGCATCGATGCGCGATTCGTTGCGGAGCGTCGGATCGATCAGGCTCACATTGCTGCCCCGGAAGTCGGCCCAGTTGCCCTGGCCTTCAAGACCGAACACCCAGGTGCCGGCCTGCCAGCGATAACCGATCTGACCGCCGGCGGTGGCGCCGTCTGCGTCATGGCAACCCTCGTCCGCGATGAACGCGCCGCCCACCGTCACGAGGTCCCAGCACTTCTGGCTCGTACCCCAGCCGCCGTTGGCGCCGATGTAGAAGCCGCTCCAGTCGTACACAGCGGCGATCGGGGCTGGCGGCGCCTTGGTGTAAGGACGCGCAGCGAGGTCGGCCGCCGCCGCGGGTGCAGCGAACGCAATGAGAGCAACTGTAGCTAACAGATACTTCTTCATGATCTTTCCCCAGTTTTGTCCGCTTCCCGCTAGGCCTGAAGCGTTGTTGTGACGCGAGCGCCCGCGCCGCTGGAGAATGGTATAGCGCGACTCGCGCGGAAATGGCGTGTCCCGGATGCAACAGCCGCCAACCAAGTTTATGGAACGAAGCTTATGATTTATCTGGTATAATTGGAACCGAGACGGGAACTTTCGGGTTCCATTTCGTCTCTTTCGGTTCCCCCGTGAGTTCCCGGGGTTCGCCCATAGATTGCAAGGCCGCAGCCGGGCAGACGTGAGCTGTTTGCGGAACAAAGCTGGAACGCACGCGTAGGCGATGCTATATGTGGATAACCGGCGACTTGCCGAGGGATCGCCAAGTCAGCGGGGCCTGTCGGTGTATAGGGTCCGGATGTCCTGGAGCGGACGCGGAAACGGACAAGCGACAGGTCAAGAATTGAAGATGGCCGGCACGAAAGCGGGCCGGACCAGTGATTTTTGCCGGCGATATCGAGTGGAGAGCGGCGATGGCGGGAAGCGTGAACAAAGTGATTCTGGTCGGCAACCTCGGCAAGGATCCTGAAATCCGGCGGACACAGGACGGGCGGCCGATCGCCAATCTGAGCATCGCGACATCGGAGACCTGGCGCGACAAAGGCACCGGCGAGCGCAAGGAAAAGACCGAGTGGCACCGCGTGGTGATCTTCAACGAGGGGCTCTGCAAGGTCGCCGAACAATATCTGAAGAAGGGCGCCAAGGTTTACATCGAGGGCCAGTTGCAGACCCGCAAATGGACCGACCAGAGCGGCGTCGACAAATACTCGACCGAGGTCGTGCTGCAGGGCTTTAACTCGAACCTGACCATGCTCGACGGCCGCAGCGGCGGCGGGGGCGGCAGCTTCGGCTCCGATGATTCCGGTGATTTCGGCTCGAGCGGTCCGGCTAGCTCCGCGCCGCGGCGGGCAGTCGCGGCGGGCAGCCGCAACAGTGATATGGACGACGACATCCCGTTCTAGGGCCTTACTCCGTTCGAGAGCAGGGTCTTCGCTAGCAAGAAATTCGCTTGCGGGAACGGACGTTGACGCCTGCTTTACGGCTGATGTGCCGCCGCAGGAATCCGCCGGCTGAAAACCTGTCTACAGGAGCGTCACGATCCGAGTGCCCGGTCGGCTCGCTCAGCCGCTATGTTGTTAATCTTCACATGAGGTAATTCGCTTAAGCTGCTCCAGCCTTGAACGCCAACCGGATCTGGAGCGCCCACCATGAGCCTCGCACCGCTGCTAGAGGCGCCCGGGACGATCCCGTTGCATGCCTTCGCAGCCATGGCGGCGTTTGCGCTTGGCATCGTGCAATTCGCAGCACCGAAGGGAACCCTGCCGCACCGGACCATCGGCTGGATCTGGGTCGTGCTGATGGCTGCGGTCGCGATCAGCTCGCTCTGGATCCATGAGATCCGGATGTTCGGGCCGTTCAGCCCGATCCATCTGCTGTCGATCTTTGTGCCGATCATGCTGGCACTCGCGGTCCTGCATGCCCGCCGGCACAATGTCAGCGGTCACCGCAAAGCGATGGTGTCGATCTTCTTTGGAGCGCTCGTCGTCGCCGGCTTGTTCACCTTCCTGCCGGGACGGATCATGCATGCGGTGGTTTTTGGCCGTTAGGCCGACCGTGGGAACATCGTTTTTAACACTGCCTTCCGGCCCTGAAATGGCGGTTCCGGCAGGGTTCGGGAGAGCTGTCTCCGATCCCGGTAAGTCCATGAAAAAACGAGCGGAAAAACAGCTTCCTCCCGACAGCTTCGGGGTGGTTATCGGACCCTCGATGCGCTATATGATTCTTAGCTGAGAACTGACTGGATTCCCCTTTGTCCGACAACGAAGACGACAAGCCCGGCGAGCCGCCGGAGCACTCCGACATTCGCCCCGTTTCCATTCTCGACGAGATGAAACGCTCCTACCTCGATTACGCCATGAGCGTGATCGTGGCGCGGGCGCTGCCGGACGCGCGCGACGGGCTCAAGCCCGTGCATCGCCGCATTCTGTATTCGATGTACGAGCAGGGGCACACGCCCGACAAGAAGTACGTCAAGTCAGCGCGCGTCGTCGGTGACGTGATCGGTAAGTATCATCCGCACGGCGACCAGTCGATTTACGACGCGATGGTCCGGATGGCGCAGGATTTTTCCATGCGCGTGCCGCTGATCGACGGCCAGGGCAATTTCGGCTCGGTCGATGGCGATCCGCCCGCGGCTTATCGATATACCGAAGCCCGTCTGACCCGGTCGGCGCTAGAAGTTCTCGGCGATATCGACAAGGATACTGTCGATTTCCAGCCGAACTACGACAATTCCGAGAAGGAGCCGTCGGTACTGCCGGCGAGGTTCCCGAACCTGCTGGTCAACGGCGCCGGCGGCATCGCCGTCGGCATGGCAACCAACATCCCGCCGCACAATCTCGGCGAAGTCGTCGACGCCTGCGTGGCGTTGATCGACAATCCTGCGCTCAGCATCGACGATCTCATCAACATCATTCCCGGCCCGGATTTCCCAACCGGTGGCATTATCCTCGGACGCCAGGGCATCCGTTCGGCCTACCACCTCGGCCGCGGGTCAATCGTGATGCGCGGCAAGGTGACGATCGACACCATCCGCAAGGATCGCGAAGCGATCATCATCACTGAAATTCCCTATCAGATAAACAAGGCCACCATGGTCGAGCGCATCGCCGAACTGGTGCGCGAAAAGAAGATCGAAGGTGTCGCGGACCTGCGCGATGAATCCGACCGCGATGGCTTCCGTGTCGTCGTCGAGTTGAAGCGCGAGGCGATGGCCGATGTCGTGCTGAATCAGCTCTATCGCTTCACGCCGCTGCAATCGAACTTCCCGGCAAATATGCTGGCGCTGGATAACGGCCGTCCGCAGACGATGAACCTAAGGGATCTGCTGACGCTGTTCATCGCGTTCCGCGAGCAGGTCGTCACCCGTCGCACCAAGTTCCTGCTCAACAAGGCGCGCGATCGCGCCCATATCCTGGTCGGTCTTGCAATTGCGGTTGCGAATATCGACGAGATCATTCGCGTGATCAGAACCTCGCCCGATCCGAACACAGCGCGGGATACGCTGATGTCGCGCGACTGGCCGGCCAAGGATGTCGAGGCGATGATCACGCTGATCGACGACCCCCGTCACCGGATGGCGCCGGACGGCACTGCGCGGCTGTCGCTGGAGCAGGCCAAGGCCATTCTCGAGTTGCGCCTGCAGCGCCTGACCGCGCTCGGCCGCGAGGAGATTTCCGAAGAGCTCGACAAGCTTGCGGTGGAAATTGCCGACTATCTCGAAATTTTGCGCTCGCGTGCGCGCGTGCAGGCGATCATCAAGGACGAACTTGCCGCGGTGAAAGACGAATTCGCCACCCCGCGGAAAACCGTAATCGTCGAGCAGGAAGGCGAGGTCGAGGACGAGGACCTGATCCAGCGCGAGGACATGGTGGTCACGGTGTCGCACGCCGGCTATGTCAAGCGCGTGCCGCTCTCGACCTATCGGGCGCAGCGGCGCGGCGGCAAGGGCCGTGCGGGCATGCAGACCCGCGACGAGGACTTTGTGAGCCGCCTGTTCGTGGCCTCGACCCATACGCCGGTGCTGTTCTTCTCCTCGCGCGGCCAGGTTTACAAGGAAAAGGTCTGGCGGCTGCCGATGGCGGCCCCCAACGCGCGTGGCAAGGCGATGATCAACATCCTGCCGCTGGAGCAGGGCGAGCGCATCACCACCATCATGCCGCTGCCGGAGGACGAATCCTCCTGGGCCAATCTCGACGTGATGTTCGCTACCACCGGGGGCACGGTCCGCCGCAACAAGCTGTCCGATTTCGTCGATGTCCGCCGCTCCGGCATCATCGCCATGAAGCTCGGAGAGGGTGAAGCGATCGTCGACGTGCAGATCTGCACGGAGCATGACGACGTGCTGCTGACCGCGGCCGGCGGGCAGTGCATCCGCTTCCCCGTCACCGATGTGCGCGTCTTCACGGGGCGCACCTCGATGGGCGTGCGCGGCATTGCGCTGGCGGAGGGCGACAAACTGATCTCGCTGGCAATCCTGCGCCATGTCGAGACCACCTCGGACGAACGGTCGGCCTATCTGAAGATGCGCCGCGCGGTCGCCGGCGAAACCGCGGTTGAAGAGCCTGTTGATGCCGAGGGCGAGGAGACGTCGGGTTCGCTCCAGCTCTCGCAGGAGCGCTACGCCGAAATGTCGGCGCAGGAGCAGGTGGTGCTGACGGTCTCCGTCAACGGCTACGGCAAGCGCACCTCGTCCTACGAGTACCGCACCACCGGCCGCGGCGGCAAAGGCATCGTCGCGATGAGCGTCAACAACCGCAACGGCAAGCTGGTGGCCTCATTCCCGGTGGAGCACAGCGACCAGATCATGCTGGTCACCGACAAGGGCCAGCTCATCCGCTGCCCGGTCGAGGACATCCGCATCGCCGGCCGCTCGACGCAAGGCGTCATCGTGTTCGATACGGCGGAGGACGAGCACGTGGTGTCGGTCGAGCATATCTCGGAAGACGAGAACGGCGTGAACGGGAACGGCGGCTAGCGCCGTCCACCGTCATTCCGGGGCATAGCTAATGCGATGAGCCCGGAATCCATCCCGCCATTTACGTTGCGGCGCGATGGATTCCGGGCCTGCGTGCTGCGCACGCATCCCGGAATGACGAGCTGCGTAGTCCGGATGAGCTGGACGCTCGCGCCGGCGCGCCCGTCATGGCTCCCGCTCACGGTAAACCAGCCATTAACTATAGATTGCTACACATTTGCTGTGTCCGGGTGGTGACCGTCCGGCCAAACGGGAGCGAATATCATGCCCGTCGAGATGCTGACGTATGCCGATCTGGGCGAACGGCTCAAGATTTCCCCAGAGGCTGCGCGCGCTCTGGTGAAGCGACACCGTTGGCCGCGCTCCCGCTCCAACGACGGCAAGACGCTTGTCCAGGTCGATCTCAGCGAATTCAGCCATTCCCCAATACCCCGTCAGCCGCAAACGCAGGCCGGTCACCAGGTGGTCACCGCCTTAAAGCAACGAATTGAGACTTTGCAGACTGAGCTGGCAGAGATGAAGGTGATTGCCAGCGGCCACCGGGCCGACTTTGAGAGAGAATGCGAACGCACCAACAAGCTCTTAGCCGAATTGCTTAAAGTCAGCACGGAAAGCGTGGGAGCCCGGGAGAGGGCAGCTCTGCTCGAAGGCAAGTTATCGATGCTGACGCAACCCTGGCGACGCCGGCTGGTCGATGCTTTCACCCTTGCCCTGCCGCAGGTCGCCTCCAACCCCCGCGAGAGCGCCGGCCCCGTAGCCCAGTCACAGAATTGAACCGGCCTGCCAACGTGCCGCTGCTTTGCCGCGACCGGCACAAACTGCAGATCACGCCGGACATTTCCGGAGCGTTGCCGATCTAGGTTCAACCTCGGCGCCAGTTGACATTACAGGAGCGTCACTGGAGCGCATCAAGCAGCGCCTTGGCGTCCCGCAGATCAGGTGTGTCGAAACCTTCCGTGAACCA
Organism: Bradyrhizobium sp. AZCC 1719; assembly: GCF_036924525.1. NCBI lineage: Bacteria > Pseudomonadati > Pseudomonadota > Alphaproteobacteria > Hyphomicrobiales > Nitrobacteraceae > Bradyrhizobium > Bradyrhizobium sp. AZCC 1719. The sequence continues at coordinate 5,283,554 of NZ_JAZHRU010000001.1, forward strand.
GCCATAGACCGGCGCGAGAAGATCACTGGCCTGCCGCTGCTTGCCCTGATCACGCCAGTGCCGGGCCAAGCTTGTGGTGGCGCGCAGCTCCAGCGCCTTCGCGCTCTGGCGACCGGCCACGTCAAGCGCTCGCCGAAAGTACGCTTCCGCTTCGGTCCTGTCGCCACCTGGCCTCGCCACCGTCAGCTCTCCAATCAAGCGATAAATTTCCGCCTCCCATCGGCGCTCGCCGGTCTCCTCGACAGCGGCCGCAGCTTCGGCCAGCGCAGTCAATCCTGGCTCAATTTCTCCGGACCACGCCAAAGCTTCAGCCAGCAGCGCAAGATAATAAGGTCGACGGATGCGCACGCCGGTCGGCTGGAGGGCCGCGAGACCGTCGCGAACCTCCGCGATCCCTTCCACCGGCTGCCCGCGTACCGTGATCGCCCAACCCCGCAAGATGCTTCCAGCCGCCGCCAAGTGCGGTGCGATGCCATGCTCGGCGCACACCGCGATCGCAGCTTCCGCTTGCTCCAGGGCCGGTTCCGCTTCCCGCCGATGCTGGTAGATCATCCCCGCGAACACCAGGGCGAGAACAAGGCTAAAGGGATGCGATAGCTCCCGAGCCATGCTCACAGCTTCACGCGCAGCGGCAAGTGCCTGCTCGGGGAAGCCAAGCGGCCAGAGCGTGGCTGCCGCGGTGTATCGGTTGCAGATAGCCGCGTCGTGGCTGCCATAAAGGAACTTATGGGCGCGGTACGCGTCCGGCAGATAGAGCGCCAGCCCCGCCTCGAGATGCGCCCTGCACGCGGGCAGATCCGGGAGATTGAGAAGGGTTGTCCATGCGGCATGATGCGCCTGCAGGAGGAGCGCCGGATCTGCGCTCTCTCGGGCGAGTGCGAACAGCTCGTCCAGCAGATCGCGAGCCGTCTTGAACTCGCAGCGTTGCTGGTAAACGAGCCACAACCCCCAGCTCACGGTAAAGAGCTGCGCCACATCGCCGGCTTGCCGGCATAGGTCACGGGCACGCAGGTAGACTTGCTCCACCTCCGGTGCCGACCAGCTCTTGGTGCCGATCAGCACCGGCGCTAGCACGAGCTGCAGGTCGAGTTCGCGGCGGGCGCGTTCCGCAGGCTCGGCGACCCGATCGACGAGCATCAGCCCCTTGCGGAGATGCGCGATCGCCTCCGCGTGTGCCGAGCGCTCGGCAGCGCGCTGGCCAGCCTTGCGCCAGTAGGCCACAGCATTTTCCGTGAGGTCAGCCTCGGTAAAGTGGTGCGCAAGCACCTCCGGCTGGGTAGCCGCGATGTCCGGAAAGTTATCCTCGAGGGCCCGTGCGATGCGCGCGTGCAGCGGTTGCCGCTTGCCGCGCAGCAGTGTGCCGTAGGCGGTGTCCTGAACGAGGGCGTGCTTGAAGCTGTAGACCGATGAGCCACGACGAAAAATCAACTGTGACGCGGCGAGCTGGTCGAGGGCCGACTGCAAAGGCGCGTCCGGCAGTGGCGACACGGTCCGTATCAGATCGTCGGAGAATTCCCGGCCAATGGCGGCGCCGGTCTGGGCGATTTCTTTGGCTTCCGGACTGAGACGGTCGAGACGGGCCAGGAGCGAGGCGTGCAGGGTAGCCGGGACAGCGAGTGCACTTGGCGAGGTTCGCGAAAGCACGGCCTTGGCATCCCCTTCACCGGCTCCCGTTTCGAGCACCGCCTTGGTCAGTTCCTCCACGAACAGCGGCACGCCGTCCGTGCGGTCGACGATCTCGTGGACGATCGCGCGGGGCAGCACCTTCTCGCCGACTACCCGCTCCACGAGGGTTGCGGTGTCGCGGCGGTTCAAGCGACCGAGCGTCAGCATCGTGACGTGCGGCTGGCCGATCCACGGCGGCGGGAACTCCGGTCGGAAGGTGAGAAGCAACAGCACCGGCAGTTGCTGCACGCGATCGACCGTCACCTGGAGCAGTTCAAGCGAGGTCGGGTCGATCCAGTGCACGTCTTCGAAGACCATCAGCACGGGATTGCGCCGAGACAGGTCCTCCACGTGCCGGACCACCGCCTGAAGCGTGCGCTCCTTCTTCGCCTGCGGACTGAGCGCAACTGGACCATAGCGGTCGGAGGGCAACGACAGCAGTTCCGCCAACAGCGGCACGTCCTCGGTGGCGGTCGCTGCGCCCGCCAACAGCGCCTCGAGTTTGTCTAGCTTGACCGTCGGCGGATCGTCCCGGGTAAACCGGGCCGCCCGCTCCAGTTGCCTGATGACGGGGTACAGCGCGCTGCCCTGGTAGTGCGGCGAGCAGAAGCAGCGCCGGCGCGCGTACGGCTCGGCTTGAAGCTTCTCCTGGAGGGCCGCCACGAGCCGCGATTTCCCGACCCCGGGCTCGGCTGAGAGCAGCACCACCTGGCCCTCCCCAGAGGTCACGCGCTGCCACCGGCGCAGCAGCAGTTCGATCTCCTCCTCGCGACCGACCAGCGGGGTCAGACCGGCCGAATGAAAAGCTTCAAACCGGCTCTCGACGGCGCTCGACCGCAACACCTGATAGGCTTGGACCGGCTGCGGGAAGCCCTTCATCGCGACCGTGCCGAGGTCGCGATACTCGAAAAGATCGCCCAGTAGGTGGCGCGTCGTGGGGCCGACGACAATGGTGTTCGGCTCGCCAAGAGCTTGCAGGCGCGCCGCGAGGTTGGGCGTCTCGCCGACCACGACGCGTTCCTGTGCTTCGCCCGAGCCGATGAGGTCGCCGACCACGACAAGCCCTGTGCCGATGCCGATCCGGACCCGAAGACGTTCGGATGTTTCCAGTTGGTCGACGGCGTCGATGAGGGCCAAACCGGCGCGCACCGCTCGCTCGGCATCGTCCTCGTGCGCCTGTGGGTAGCCGAAATAAAGCAGTACGCCGTCGCCCATGTACTTGGCGACGAAGCCGTCGAAGCGGGCGACCGTCTCAGCGACGCAGCGGTGATAGGCGCCGATCACTTCGCGTAGGTCCTCGGCGTCAAGACCAGCCGATAGCGCGGTCGAACCGACGAGGTCGCAGAACATCACCGTGAGCTGCCGACGTTCGGCAGAGGAGACGGCACTGAGGCTTGGCGCCGACGCGGCGCTCGGGCCTGCCAATTTCGAGGGCTGTGGCAGGCATGCGGCCGCTTTCAATAGCTTCTTGCGCTGGCCAAGCGAGAGGCCGAGCTTCTCCAGGTCTGCCTCGCTCAGCTCAGGCAGGATATTGAGATCGACATCGTTCGCCCGCAACGCGGGTGCGAGCTGCACCAGGCCAAGCGGCGCCAGCCAGCGCTCCAGCTCGTCCACGGCTTCCTCCTCGCTCGTGCGAATTCTACCAGATCGAGCGCGCGCTCCAAAGGGATCTTTGCCGGCTGCAGGAGTTCCGAAAGAGGCGGGCTCGGCTCCGATCCGATAGTCGGCTCTTGGCCCTTCGCGTCAATACGCTGCCGTGCGCTAACGCGTCGATGTTTATCGATCGTGCTTATCGCTTGCTCTGACGCGCGAGCACGCGGTCCACCATCGCCCCCGCAGTGCCAAGATAGTTGGACGGTTCGCACAACGCGGCGAGCCGATCGCGCGGCAGGGCGGATGCGATGGCCGGGCGGCGCAGCAGGGCATCGAGCAGCGCGTTACCGCGGTCGAACGCATCGCGGCAGGCGGCATAGACCTCGTCATGGGCAAGCTGGCGCCCAAGCGCGGGCGCGAGCCCCATCATGACCGCCTCCGCCACGATCAGTCCGCGCGTGGATTGCAGGTTTCGCTTCATCGCCAGGGGATCGACGATCAGGCCTGACAGCATGAATTGCGCCTGCGCCAGCGATCCGGCCGTCAGAAGACAGACCTGGGGCAAAGCGAGCCACTCGCAATGCCAGGGCCCGGTGGCGCGCTCGAGATCCTGCACCATGGCGTCCAGCATCAGCGAAGCGGCGTCGCGCGACGCCTTTGCGTTTGCCAGCAGGATTTCCGAGGAGATCGGGTTGCGCTTCTGCGGCATGGTCGAGGATGCGCCGCGATGCGAGGAGAACGGCTCGAACACCTCGCCGATCTCGGTCGCCATCAGGATCATGACGTCGTAGCCGATCTTGCCGAGCGCGCCGCAGATCACGGCGAGCGTCTGCACCAGTTCGACAAGTCCGTCGCGGGCGACGTGCCAGGTGATGTCGGGCTCGGCCAGGCCGAGCACGCGCGCGTAAGCCGCACGTACATCCAGTCCGCGATCGCCGAGCGACGCCAGCGTTCCCGCCGCGCCGCCGAGCTGCGCCTGAAAGGCGCGAGGCTTGACCTGTTCTAGCCGATCGGCCGAGCGCTGCAGCGCCGAGAGCCAGATCGCAGCCTTGTGCCCGAACGTGATCGGCAGGGCCTGCTGCAGATGGGTTCGCCCGGCCATCGGCGTATCGCGGTGGAGGCGGGCGAGATTGGCAAGCGTTGCCATGACCTCGGCGAGCTGGGTTTCGATCAGCGCGACCGCTTCGCGCAGTTGCAGCACGGTCGCGGTATCCATGATGTCCTGGGTGGTCGCCCCCCAATGCAGATAGCGGCCGGCTTCGCCGAGTTGCTCCGATAGCTGGCGGACCAGGCCCACGATGGGGTAGCCGACATTCTCGGTGTCGCGCTTCAACTGCTCGATATCGAGCGCGATCGCTGGCGCCTGCCGCGCGATTGCCTCGGCCGCATCACGCGGAATCACGCCGGTCTCGCCTTGCGCAAGGGCGAGCGCGACTTCAGCCTGCACATAGGCCTCGAGCAGCGCCTCGTCGGAAAACACCGCCCGCATGGAAGGCGTCGAGAAAACATCGCGATAGAGGGCGCTGTCGAACATCGTGCTGGCCACGCGCTTGTTTCCTTTCAGTATGTCCGGCCATCTGATTGATATGCACAAATCCGTCAAGCACGGCCGCGGAAACCTTGAACTTGTGCTCGCGCGCTTGAGGCAGGCAGGAGAATTTCGCGCAATCCAAGCTTCCAGAACGCCAATGGCGAGCAGGGGGGCATCCCTACTCGCCACTCGAGCGTTCCTTGGAAGTTAAGCGGAACGAAAATTGCGCCGTTACGGGGTGCGGTCGGCGGTCACCAGGCGGGCTTCCCTCACCACGGCCTTGGAGCCGGCGGCGCGGAGGCAGGACGCTTCAAAGTTCGGCCAGGCCTGCTGCGAGCAATCCTTGCCGACGTTACGGATGTCCAGGCGGTCACCCTTGGCAAGCGCCTGCGGCACGCTGGCTTCGACCTGGGGGGCAAAGCCGGGCAAAACGGTCAGCGCGGCGGCAATGAACGCGGCAGCAACGATGGCGGAAAAAGCCTTGATCATGACGGTCCCCTGTCATGGGCCTTCGCGGCCCGTCGTTTCGTTGGGTGGACTTGTAGGGGGTGCAAGTTTCCGGCCGTCTTCGCGGGCGCGGAAAATGGTTTCGTCCGGGCCGAGTTTTGTTTCGTCGGCCGGTGGCGGACGAAACATTGCCGCCCGCCCGAGACGCAGGGTCCCGAGACTGGTTCATTGGCCGACTCGAAGTAGAAACCCGGACCCGAAGGGAACCTAACCCGGCTTGCCGGGCCGCCCGGGGCGGGGTAGGAGGGGAATATGTCCCGTATCGCGCTCTATCCCGGCTCATTTGATCCCATCACCAACGGCCATCTGGACGTGCTGCGGCACGCCGTGACGCTGTGCGACCGCCTGATTGTCGCCATCGGCGTCCATTCGGGCAAAAAAAATCCGCTGTTTTCGACCGAGGAGCGGCTCGAGATGGTTCGGGCGGTATGTGAGCCGATTGCGCAAAAGGCCGGCTGCGCTTTCGACTGCACCACCTACGACAACCTCACCGTAGCTGCGGCGCGGCAGGTCGGTGCGACCATTATGATTCGCGGCCTGCGCGACGGAACCGATATGGACTACGAAATGCAACTTGCCGGCATGAACGAGGTGATGGCGCCAGAAGTGCACACCGTGTTCGTCCCGGCGTCGCCCGCGGTCCGCCCGATCACCGCCACGCTGGTTCGCCAGATCGCCGGCATGGGCGGCGACTTCTCCGCCTTCGTGCCGCCCCAGATTGCCGCGAGGCTGAAGGCCAAGTTCGCGGGCTAACGCGCTGCTACGCGCTGTCCTGTTTCCACATGACCGGAGCTTTCATGATCCGAATTCTCGCCGTTCTCGCCGCGCTGTTCCTTGTGGCTCCCGCAATCGCCCAGCCGCTGCCGGCCAATCTCGACAAGGCGAATGCGATCGTGATCGACACCACCAAGGGCCGCATCGTGATCAAGCTGCGGACCGACATCGCGCCCCAGCATGCCGAACGCATCAAGCTGCTCGCGCGCGAGGGCTATTACAACAACGTGCCGTTTCATCGCGTGATCGAGGGCTTCATGGCGCAGACCGGCGACGGCAAGAATTTCAACGGCACCGGCGGCTCGAAACACCCGAACCTGCCGGCCGAGTTCTCCAACGTGCCATACAAGCGCGGCATCGTCGGCATGGCGCGAACGAGCGATCCCAATTCGGCGAATTCGCAGTTCTTCATCATGTTTGCCGAAGGCGCGTCGCTGAACGGCAAGTACACCGTGATCGGCGAAGTGGTGTCGGGCATGGACGTCGTCGACAAGATCAAGCGCGGCGAACCGGTCGCCGACCCCGACAAGATGGTGAAGGTGCAAGTCGCATCGGACGTCAAGTGAGGCCATGACGGCGGGCCGCAGCAAGCCATTCGTCTGGTTTGCCGCCGTCCTGCTGTGGCTTGCATCGGGTGCGCATGCGCAGGCTCAACCGCAGCAGCTCGACACCCTCAAGGACGTATTCGCCAAACTGTATTCCTGCTGGCGGCCGCCGCCTTACTCGCGCGCCAACCCGATGGACATCACGGTCGTCGTCAGCTTCAACCGCGAGGGTGCCATTCTGGGTCAACCCAGGATCACCTACGAATCGGAACGCGCCAGCGATAACGACAGGGTCGCGTACCGAATTGCCGTGATGGAGACATTGCAACGCTGCACGCCGTTGCCATTTACCGAGAGACTGGGCGGTGCGGTCGCCGGCCGGCCTTTCGCGGTCCAATTTAGAACCCGCAAACGTCCACCCAAACCGGAAGAGAAAAACGCATGGCTGATACCGAAAATACTTTGATCCTTGAAACCACCCAGGGCCCCGTCACCATCGAAATGCGTCCCGACCTCGCTCCTGGCCACGTCGCTCAGATCAAGAAGCTGGTGCGTGAGGGATTTTACGACGGCATCGTGTTCCATCGCGTCATCGAGGGCTTCATGGCGCAGACCGGCTGCCCGCACGGCACCGGCACCGGCGGTTCCGGCAACAAGCTGAAGGCAGAGTTCAACAAGGAACCGCATGTGCGCGGCACCGTCTCGATGGCCCGCGCCGCGAACCCGGATTCCGGCGACAGCCAGTTCTTCATCTGCTTCGATGACGCCTCCTTCCTCAACGGCCAGTACACGGTCTGGGGCAAGGTGACGTCCGGCATGGAGAACGTCGACAAGATCAAGCGCGGCGAGCCGGTGCAGAACCCGGACAAGATCGTGAAAGCGCACATGGCGCTGGACGCGGCTTGAGCTGATGGCGTCATTCCGGGCCACGCGAAGCGTGAACCCGGAATCTCGAGCTCACAATCTCTGGATTCCGGATTGCCGCGCTTTGCGCGGCCTCCGGAATGACGTGCAAAAAGATGCGCACCGATCTCTTCGACTTCGAACTGCCCGCCACTAGCGTCGCGCTGCGGCCCGCGAGCCCGCGCGATGCTGCGCGGATGCTGGTGGTGCAGCCCGATGGCGTGCTGCGCGACCGAACCGTCGCCGAGTTGGCGCAATGGCTGGAGCCCGGCGACCAACTCGTCGTCAACGACACCAAGGTGATCTCCGCCCAACTCAAGGGCCGGCGCATCGGCCGCGAGACCGAGCCGAAGATCGAGGCGACGTTGATCAAGCGGCTGGACGGCTCGCGCTGGCGCGCGCTGGTTAGGCCTGCGAAGAAGCTCGCGCCCGGCGACATCGTTCGCTTCGGCAACGAGGGCAAGGTCTGCCTGCTCGGCCATCTCGACGCCGAAGTCGAGGCCAAGGGCGAAGAGGGCGAGGTCACGCTGTCGTTTTCGTTTCACGGTCCGGCGCTGGATCAGGCCATCGCCGATCTCGGCACGCCGCCGCTACCGCCCTATATCGCGTCCAAACGCACGCCCGACGATCGCGATGCCGCCGACTATCAAACGATGTTCGCCGCAAATGAAGGGGCGGTCGCGGCGCCGACGGCGGGACTGCATTTCACGCCTGAGCTCGAGACGGCGCTACGCCGCCACGGCGTCGAATTGCATCGGATAACACTGCATGTCGGGGCAGGGACCTTCCTGCCCGTGAAGGTGGACGAGACCTCCGAGCACAGGATGCACGCCGAGTGGGGATCGATCTCGGCTGATACCGCTGCCGCGTTGAATGCCGCGCGCACCCAGGGCGGGCGCATCATAGCTGTCGGCACCACGTCGCTACGGCTATTGGAGAGCGCCACGCGCGAAGACGGCACCGTTCAGCCGTTCGACGGCGAGACCTCGATCTTCATCACGCCGGGCTACCGCTTTCGCGCGGTCGATATCCTCATGACCAATTTCCACCTGCCGCGCTCGACGCTGTTCATGCTGGTGTCGGCGTTCTCCGGTCTCGATACGATGAAGCGCGCCTATGCGCATGCGATCGCAGCCGGCTACCGGTTCTATTCCTACGGCGATGCTTGCTTGCTGTTTCGCGCGCCGGATTGAGGCGAAGCCGGGCGTCTGCGCTTGAAAAAGAGGCCCGCCAATTGGGCGGGCAAAGGTTCAGGGAGGAAGCGCTCTGACAATAAAGCGCCAACGCCTGTCTCTTTGATTCGGCGGTTGCCGCCAAGATCGTATAACTACCGCCTCGGCGCATCGGTGCGCGGGAACAACAGGGGCCTTGCATGAATTTTTCCGGCATTTTCGCGCGAATGGTCGCGCTGATCGGCGCCGCGGCGCTGCTGTGGCGCCGTCTGCAGGGATCCGCGCCCAAAGCGGCCTGGGGCAGCGCGCCGGCAATTCCGGCGGCGCAGCCGCAGGGGGCGATCCCGACGCTCAAGATGCCGACGGCCCAAGGCTGGAGCGACGGCGAGACGCCGACCGCGGCGCCCGGGCTCAAGGTCAACGCGTTTGCAACCGGCCTGGACCATCCGCGCTGGATCAACGTGCTGCCCAATGGCGACGTGCTCATCGCAGAAGCCACCCAGATCGCGGGACCGCCCAGGAGCGTGTTCCACTATGCGATGCAGGCCACGATGCGGCGCGCCGCGGCGCTCGGTGTCAGCGCCGACCGCATCACGCTGTTGCGTGATCGCGACGGTGACGGCGTTGCGGAGGGGCGCGGGATTTTCATGGAGGGACTGAGCCAGCCGTTCGGCATGGCGCTGGTCGGCGACACCTTCTATGTCGGTAACACGGACGGCGTGGTGGCCTTTCCCTATGCGGCTGGCGCGGACCGCATCACCGCCGAGGGACGGAAGCTCGTGACGTTCAAGCCCGGCGGGCACTGGACACGAAGCCTGCTGCCGAGCGCGGATGGCAAAAAGCTCTACGCCGGCGTCGGCTCGCTCAGCAACATCGCCGAGAGCGGGATGGAGGTCGAGCAAGGCCGCGCGGCGATCTATGAGCTCGATCTGGCTAATGGCGCGAGCCGTATCTTCGCCAGCGGCCTGCGCAACCCCGTAGGCCTCGCCTGGGAGCCCAACACGGGCGTGCTCTGGACCGTCGTCAATGAGCGCGACGGCCTCGGCGACGAAACACCGCCGGACTATCTGACTTCAGTGCGCGACGGCGGCTTCTACGGTTGGCCCTATTGCTACTGGGGTCAGACGGTGGACGACCGCGTGCCGCAGGATCCGGCCATGGTTGCGAAGGCGATTCAACCGGACTATGCGCTTGGCGGCCACACCGCCTCGCTCGGCCTGTGCTGGATGCCCTCAGGCACGCTGCCGGGCTTTCCGGACGGCATGGTGATCGGCCAGCACGGTTCCTGGAATCGCAGCACGCTGAGCGGCTACGCCGTCGTGTTCGTGCCGTTCGAAAACGGCCGCCCCTCCGGTCCGCCGCGGGATATTCTGACGGGCTTTCTCGCAGCCGATGAGAAGGTCTCTTACGGACGACCGGTTGGCGTGACGCTCGGTCCCGACGGCTCGTTGCTGGTGGCCGACGATGTCGGCAACGTGATCTGGCGCGTGACCGGCGATCGAAGGGGCTGAGCTGCCGCGATGTCAGCGCGTGACCGAGGAGACAGGATGCGCTACGGAGCTACAATTTCGCGCAGCAAGAGTGACCGGGCTCTCCAAGAGTGGTATCTTTGCAGCGCCTTTCAATGAAAATCGGGCTGCCCATGAACATCCGTTCCGCGAAGGTTGATGAACTGGCCCAGCGCCTTGCTCGCGTCACCGGCGAGGATATTGAGACGGCGTTGGAACGCGCAATTGAGGAGCGGCTATCCCGTGTTACGCCGCCAACTCCGGCCGACCGACGAGCCGCAATAGATTCCTTCTTTGAGAAGGCGTCCCGCCTGCGCGTTCTTGATTCCCGTACGGCGGACGAGATCATGGGCTACGATCGCTTCGGGTTACCTTCCTGATGGTTCTGGATACGTCCGCGATCATCGCGGCCATTGCGAATGAACAGGATGGACCGCGTTATCGGGCGGCAATGCTGCGCGCAGATAGTTTGTCGATTTCGGCGGTGACCGTTCTGGAGACCAAGGTCGTGCTCTTTGCGCGGCTGGGATCGGAGGCCGTTGATCTTTTTGACGAACTGCTGGAGAAGGCCGGGATTGCCGTCGTGCCATTCGATGATGAAATGGCAAGAGCTGCCTTCGGTGCGTTTCGACTTTTCGGTAAGGGGCAGGGCCACCCGGCTCAGTTGAACATCGTTGATTGTGCCGCCTATGCGCTGGCGAAAACGCGCTCCCAGCCCCTCCTCTTCAAGGGCGGCGACTTCGCCCGGACCGATGTCGTATCAGCCGCGCTCTGATACGCCCGGATCGTGGCTCGGCGTAAACACGCCGAGCTTCTTTAGATTAGGGATCGCTGGGAGAACTGGTCTCGGCTTACGCCATCGCGCGCTGCGGCAGTAACTCCGCGATCTGGATTGCGTTCAGCGCTGCGCCCTTCAGGAGCTGATCGGCCGATACGAACATCGAGATCGAGTGGCCGGAGGCGTCGCTGAGATCCTTGCGGATGCGGCCGACCAGAACGTCATCCTGGCCGGAGGCATCGATCGGCATCGGGAAATAGTTCTTTGCCCGGTCGTCGACGATTCTGACGCCCGGCGCCTTCGACAGGATCGCGCGCACCTCGTCTTCGGTGATCGGCTTTTCGCATTCGAAGGTGATGGCTTCGCAATGGGCGCGCAGCACCGGCACGCGCACGCAGGTGACGCCGATCGCAATTCTGTCGTCCTCGAAGATCTTGCGGGTCTCCTTGATCACCTTGGTCTCTTCGTCGTTGTAGCCGGTCTCGGGATCGATCGCCGTGTTGTGGCTGAACACATTGAACGCGTAGGGGAGCGGGATCACCTTGGGCGTGAACGGCCGGCCGTCGAGATAGGCGCGAGTCGATTCCACGAGCTCTTCCATGGCGGCCGCGCCTGCGCCGCTCGCCGCCTGGTAGGTCGAGACGATCATGCGCTTGATGCGGTTCTGGCGGTGGATCGGCCACAGTGGCACCAGCGCCGTGATCGCCGAGCAGTTCGGGTTGGCGATGATGCCCTTGTGCTCGCGGATGCGGCCCGCGTTGATCTCCGGGATCACCAGCGGCACGTTCGGGTCCATCCGGAATGCCGAGGAATTGTCGACCACGACCGCGCCGGCCTTGACGGCCGCAGGCGCGAACTTGCGCGAGATGCCGCCGCCGGCCGAGAACAGCGCGATGTCGACGCCCTCGAACGACTTTTCGGTGAGCTCCTCGATGACGATCTTCTCGCCGCGGAAGTCGATGGTCTTGCCGGCCGAGCGGGCGCTCGCCAGCGCCTTGAGCTTGCGGACGGGAAAGTTGCGCCTGTCCATCGTGGCGATGAATTCGGCGCCGACCGCGCCGGTCACGCCGGCAATGGCTACAACGGGTTCGTGGCTCACGGGTCTATCCTCTGTTTGAGCATCAATGCTTCGGGCAATAAAAAAGCCCCGGTCCTTTTCAGGCGGGGCTTCGGTTCAGATAATGCGATCGTTCGACTACGCGCGCACGGCTCCCGAGCCCCCGGAGGGTGCTTTGGTTTTCGTGGTCGCTTTGGTCGAAGTCGTCATGGCGCGGACTTATGCGGCAGACGGGCTCCGCCGTCAACGGCTTTTAGCCTCATCCGGGCTGCAACGGGGGCAGACGAGCCCGCATCATCGCCGCCTTGCGGCGCCAGGAGGCTCGAGGATCACCGCTTTCAGGTCGTTGCCACTCATGACGACGATCGCGAAATTCAGCCGGCCGCGTTCGCGGATCAGGCCGCCGCTGATGGCCTTGCCCGACGCCGCGTGCTCGGCCACGCGGACGGCATCTGCCAGGCGCTGCCGGATCGTCTTGAGTGCAACGAGGTTGCTGCGGTCCTCGGCATCGAACTCCTTCAGGGGCAGGGCGGCTTCGCCGCCGACGATCTTGCCCGTCGTCGCGTCGATGGCGTGGTGCCAGATGCGGTCGTTGTGAAGGGTCTTGACGCGATAGACTGGTGAATCCGGCGCGCCGTCGAAGCTGACATCGGCGGTGGTCGCGCCGGCATGCAGGGATTCGGCGATGGCCATCGCCTGGCTCAGCGAGACTGCCGACCCGCGGAAAAGCGTGAGCTGGCGGCTGACATCCTGCTGGTCGGACGCGGCGTCATCGCCGGCCTCATTGCGAAGCGGGGCTGGCTCGTCGGTCGATGACGCGGTGGCATAGACCGGGGCGGGGAGGATGATCGCCACAAGAATAGCTGCAAGCAACTGTCTCCAGGATCTCGGTGCATGCATTGTTGCAGTCTCCATCGATGAGCCTGTCTTTGCCGGCGGATAGGCCGGATCCTCGAAGAAAGCGCGGCCGACCCTTTGGAGGCATACGGGCCGGCCGCGGAACGCCGCAAAGATACCGCCGCTTGCGGCGATCGAAGCGGCGCGAGCCCCCGCTGGGACCAGTGAAAGCGGAAACCCGCACTCGCTTATAACAAAACCATACCGTATCGTTTTGTTTTGGTCAACGATGCCGCCATGGGGTAACGCACGTGAAACGCCGTTCTCACGGAATTGTCAGCGGGAAGGGCGCCGCCGAATGGTTCCCTTGATGGTTCCCTTGGGGACGGACTGAACGCGGCTCGCTGGCCCAAGCGCACCGGCCAGGAACAGCCTGATCGCCAAGCGCATGCGTTTTTCGGCGGACTTCATCTCCAGCGGCGTTCCGAACGTCGCCATGCGGTGGGTATGACCGACGACCACGTCGAGAAAGACCTCAGCCGCGATGCCGGTATCCTCGACGTCCATGGCGCCCTGTGCGACCAAATGATCAAAGAAGCGCGCGGTCGTGGAAACGGCCTTCAACCAGCCCTCTTCCTTGCCAAGTTTGGCAATGTCGGGAAAGTTGATGGCCTGCGCCGTCATCATGCGGCTGAACGCGACGGCATCGGGCCCGCAGGTGAACGTCAGCATCTCGCGCCCGACTTCTATCAGGCGCTGCTCGACCGAAATGTCCGAGGAACGCGTGAGCTGCACCTCCGCCGCTTCGGCAAGCGGCGCAAGCCAACGGTCAATTTCGCGCCTCAGCACCTCCGCAAACAGCCCGCGCTTGTCGCCGTAGCGCGAATAGACGGTGGGCTTGCTGACCCGAGCCGCTTCCGCAACCGCATCAAGCGAGGTTGCGTCGTAGCCCCGGTCCAAAAAAAGCCGGGTGGCAACTTCGATCAGGCGCTGATCGCGCTCGATGGCTGCGCTCTTCGTCGGCCGCCCGCCGCGCGACTTCGGGACGTCTCGTTTTGCCGGTCTGGCCTTGGTCGCAGTCAATCCCATGCCCATCGATTCCTGCGCGGTCGTGATAGTCGTCATTGCTCTATAACGCGCAGTAGGAGGGGCGTCATCGCGAATCTGGGCCGAAACCGCTCTCCGTTCCCCGGATGCTGCGCAGCGCGCCGCGTCTTGGCGGCGTGGTGCGCTGCTGATCCGGGGCCCACTATGTTGGGATGGGTCCCGGCTCTGCGCCGCGTCACCATAGCGCGTCGAAGACGCGCGTGAACGCGCTGATGGTGCCGCGGCGCGTCCGGGACACGGAGGATGAAATGTCACGCGGCTGCTCGCCCATGCCCTCCCACCGAATTGGCCATATCGTCAACGGTCTCGGCAGGTCGTCGTCCCTCTCCTGCGCGGCTCACGGAAGCGTCGAGGTCCAGGCGCGGCCCGATGCAGCCTTCTCATAGCCGTACTGATAGAGGGCGCGCATATAGGCGGTGTCGAACCCCTCTGAGGGCGAGGCGGGATAGTCGCGCTCAATATAGGACAGATGAAAGCCCCACCGATTGCGCTTGGCGAAATCGTAGGTCGAGAAAATGACCGAACGCGTCTGGGACTGGGTGATCGACGACAGGCTGCGTGAGGCGACATCGATGGTGCTGTTGGACACGAGCTCAAAAGTTCGTTCGAGCTTCTTGTTGACGAGGATGTAGATGTTCATCCGGCTGTTTCCGGGCAGCCGGCCCTGAAAGAGCAGGGCATCCGGCAGCGTCAGGACCGGAGCGGTCACGCCGCCGTCGACATGCATCTCCTCAAAGCGTCGGCCCTGGCCCTCGGCTTCGATCAGGATCGGCGGGAAGACCAGGGGAATGCTGGCGGAGGCCGCCATCACGTCGCGAAACAGGCGCAGCGCCTCGGGCGAACCGACGGCTGCGATTTTCCCCATGTCCCAAACGACCGTGCGTTGGGTGTCGAGATCGGTCGTCACCACCAGCAGTTTTCGGCCCTTGGCATTTTCGCGTGCAACGGCGGCGAGGATCTCCGGCCCGACATAGCGGGCTACCAGCTCGCGCAGTCGCGTATTGCCGAACAGGCCAGATCCGAAGAGCACGCGAACGATGCTGGGATCAGCGAGCAGGCTCTCCGCTATGCCGCTGGTGTAGACCTCCCTCAACGTGTCGTCGTATTGGGATCCGAGAAACGCGAAAGGCGCAATCAGGCCGCCGGTGCTTACGCCTGAGACGACCGAGAAGGCCGGGCGGGTGCCGGCTGCGGTCCAGCCGTTCAACACGCCCACGCCATAGGCGCCATCGGCGCCGCCACCGGAGAGCGCGAGATAGGTCCTGGTCGAGGAGGGGGCCTCTTTCTCGAAACGGAATTTGGTGACGGGATCGTCGGTGTAGCGCCGCAGGCCGTCGAGTTCGAGCACACGGGAGCTAGAGGCATCCGCAGCGCTGTAGGGCGTCCGCGGCAGGGACGTGCAGGCGGCAGCCGCGAGGCTGCACAGCAAGACGGCCGACCTGAGCAGGCGTGAGGCTGGCCTCCTGATCCGGTCGTCGGAGAGGATTGATCCATTCAGGAAAGAGGAGGGCATTCGCCGTCAGTCACCGTACACACGCACTTGCCGCCGCCGGCCTCATCGCTGGCGGTGTTTCGTGCCCCGTTCATAAAACTATACGGTATCGTTTTGTTTAACAAGAGAGGCTGAGGGCGCTCTGGGCGGCTCAATTGTCCGGGTCGGCGCCGTACAGGTTCGGCCCCTTGGTGCCCGGCAGAATGCCGAGCTCGACGATGCCCCATAGCGCGGGCGGAAGGCTCGCAAAAATCAGGATCGAGGCCGTCGAGAGATCCCCGCTCCGGTCGGTGCTGGGGTCGTTAAAGAGGGCGATGCTGAGGCCGACAGAGAACAGGGCGAAGGGGAGCAGCCAGAAAACCAGCAGCCACCAGCCGTTCTTGTTGCGGTCGTGCAATCGCTTGCTGCCGACGGCCAGCATCGGCCACAGGCTTAAGAGCCATATGAATTGCGAGGTCAAGGCGAGCATCAGGACGGCCGCCTCTTCGCTTTCGAGGAGAAAGGGGGCGAAGGTCAAGACCTGCACCGCGACGATCAGGGCGAGGATCGCCAGCCAATAGGTGCGGCGGCCGATCCGGCCGTCGAAGCTGAGAAGGATCTTCTGCAGTTTCATCCCATCCTCGCCAGTGGCGTCCTCTCGGGTGCTTTGATTGGTCGGTACTGCGGCAGGTTTCGTTCGAAACGGAGTTCCTTCAGGCAGGCGGGCAACTTCGTGAAGTTCGAGTCTCACCGCTACTTACGGGAAATCGCGCCGCAACAACTGAGGCAAAGGGCCGAGCTTTATCCAACAACAAGGGAGCCCAAGTGCTTCCGTGTTGGGCACCAAGCGTCAGATTTCATCCACTGGGCGGTTGATTGGCCGTTCCCGGCACGCAATAAGCAGCGCCATGAGTCTTCCCAATCATTTCGAATTGCTCGCCACCAACGGCCAGGCCCGCACCGGCCGCCTGACCACGCCGCATGGCGTGGTGCAGACGCCTGCCTTCATGCCGGTCGGTACCGCCGGCGCCATGAAGGGCATGCACTGGCGCGAGGTGCGCGATGCGGGCGCCGATATCGTGCTCGGCAACACCTATCATCTGATGCTGCGGCCGGGCGCCGAGCGGATCGCTGATCTCGGCGGCTTGCAGGCCTTCACCGGCTGGAACGGGCCGATGCTGACCGACTCCGGCGGCTTCCAGGTGATGTCGCTATCTGACCTGCGCAAGGTGAGCGAAAAGGCCGTGACGTTTCGCTCGCATATCGACGGCGCCAAGGTCGAGCTGTCGCCGGAGCGTTCGATCGAGGTGCAGCGCCTGCTCGGCGCCGACATCGCGATGCAGATGGACGAATGCGTGCGGCTGCCGGCCGGGCGCGACGACATCGAACGCGCGATGCGGCTGTCGCTGCGCTGGGCCGAGCGCAGCAAGCGTGCGTTCGAGACCGCGCCTGATGGCTACATGCTGTTCGGCATCGTACAGGGCGGCGACGTCCCCGCGATGCGCCACATCAGCGCGCGCGAGCTGGTCGGGATTGGCTTCCACGGCTACGCGATCGGCGGGCTTGCAGTGGGTGAGCCGCAGGCGGTGATGCTGGCGATGATCGAGGAAACCGCGCCGGCGCTGCCTGCGGATCGCCCGCGCTATCTGATGGGCGTCGGCACGCCCGAGGATTTGGTCGAAGCGGTGGCGCGCGGCATCGACATGTTCGATTGCGTGATGCCGACAAGGAACGGGCGTCACGGCATGGCGTTCACACGCTTCGGCCAGATCAATCTGCGTAACGCCCGTCATGCCGACGATCCACGCCCGCTCGACGAGGAGAGCGAGTGGCCCTCGGCGCGCAACATCTCGCGCGCCTATTTGCATCATCTGGTGAGGTCGGGAGAGACGCTCGGCGCGATGCTGCTGTCGGAAATCAACGTGGCCTATTACCAGCATCTGATGCAGGGCATGCGCGACGCGATCACAGCCGGCACGTTCGAGAGTTTCCAAGAGCAAACGCGCGCCGGATGGGCGAAGGGCGATATACCCCTGCGTTAGGGCGCGGACTGGCCAGGGTGTAACTCGATCTTCAGGTTGAAGTCGCTGGGACGGGTGTGGACCTTCGGCCAAGCAGAATGATCGCCAGGGCCAGAAACTGAACCACCGCAATGAGCGCGAACGGCAATTGATAATTGGCCGTCGTGTCACGCATGGCGCCAATGATTGCGGGTGCGAATGCAAATACCCCCTGGTTGATCGCGATAATGAGCGCCACTGCGGTGCCGACATCCTCGCGTTCGAACTCCTTCTGCACGATCAACGGCGGGAGTGAGGTTAGATTCCCGATCCCGAGACCGAAGAGAACGCATCCGAGCGTAAGACCCACCCATCCAGTACTGAAAATCAGCCACAGGACGCCGCCAATCTGCACGGCAAAGTTGATCGCAGCCGCGAAACGGCGATCATGCTCACCGATCCATTTCCCAGCCAGGGTTCGGCCTACGATGGCACATATCGTAGCCAGGCTGACAAGAAACCCCGCGTAGCTAATCCCAAGGTCCGGCGTCAGACGAGCTACCAGGTGCGCCAGCAGGCCGATCTGTGCGAACAGGCCAAGCGAGAAGGCGGCCGAAATCGTGATGAAGCGTGAGGTTCGAATGATCTCGGTGCGTGTCCGTCGTGGCCTTTGGCTCGGTGCTGCCCGGTGCGATGTGTCGCCGTCCGGCGCCAGTCTCATTTCGCTGGGCGATTTAGCCAGGAACCTGACGCAGAGATATGCAACCGTGGCCACCATGCAGCCTCCGACGAGGAGCGCTGCTGATGGGAATCCGATCGATCGTATCAGGTAGACCCATATCGGCACGAACAGCACGCCGCCGACGCTGGCGCCATTGAATGCAAGGGCGATCGCCATCGGCCGGTCGCGATCGAACCATTTTGCCACGATAGCGTTCAGCGCTGCTCCGCTGGTCATGGCCCAACCAGCCCCGCTCGGGATGGTCGCGACGAACAACTGCCAAGGCTCGCGTGCGCCGGACCAAAAAATCAGGCCCGTCGCCGTTGCGACCGCCCCAATGAACGTCGTTGTGGCGATCCCCAGTCGGCGATGAATCTCCGGCAGATAGGCTATGATGATTGCGCTGACCAAGAAGTGAGCCGTGATCGCCATTGAAATCTTCGAGATGGGCCAGCCTCGCGATTCGTGCAGCGATTGGAGAAATACCGAAGGGCCGTAGAACCCAATGCCCCAGGCGAACACGGCGATTGCAAACGCCGACCAGGCAACCGACCATCCAAAGAAGCGGCTCGCCGCGACCATTGTCTCCGTTCTCCCGAAACATAAGATGAGCACGACGTAGCATCAGGAGCGCGCGATGGCTCGCCGCAAACGGACTCCGTCGTCGGCAAGGACGGAGCTTGGCAATCTGGACGTCGCAGCCTGCGAGCGGGCTCGCGTCAACCGTGATCGACGGTTCGACGGTCGGTTCTTCTCAGGTGTCCGAACAACGCGCATTTACTGCCGTCCGGTTTGTCCGGTTCGCCCAGCGAAGGCGGAGAACGTGTCGTTTTATCCGTCTGCAGCGGCGGCGGAGCGCGCCGGATTTCGGCCGTGCCTGCGGTGCCGACCGGAGACGGCGCCATTTTCTCCGGCATGGAAGGGCTCATTGGCGACGGTCGAACGCGCGATGCGACTGATCGCCAGGGGCGCACTCGATCGGGCGACTGTTGAAGCGCTCGCGGCCCGTCTTGGCGTCGGGGCGCGGCATCTATCCCGATTGTTCGACAAGCATCTCGGCGCGAGCCCCGGTCAGGTTGCCAAGACGGCACGGGTACAGCGGGCGAAGCGACTTTTAGATGATACCAAACTGCCGATGACCGAGATTGCATCGCTGGCTGGTTTTCGCAGCTTGCGTCGCTTCAATGCGGTCTTTGCGGAGGTCTACAAGCGTCCCCCGAGCGACATTCGTCGGACGCACCGGAACGTTTAGAAACTTCAGGGCCTATCTGGCATGTTCGCACTTCGCATAGAACCGATCGCCGCCGCCGGTACGCTCCAAATACAAACGCCAAAAACAAACGCGCGCCGGATGGGCGCGCGGTGACATTGCTCCGAGATAGCTTGAATCAATTACAGGCGAACCTCTTGACCGAATGCTTGGTCACGAAGCCGTAACCGCAGGTGTCACAGGTCCAGAGATAGCTGATCACGTTGTCCTGCAGGTAGGCGGAGGCCTCCGCTGCCACCATCGTGTCGGCACACACCGGGCAGGTCGGCAAATCGCAGCCGCGCGGATCGGGCCTAGATGCTAGGGTCGACTGGATTTCAGCAATAGCTGGCATCGTGACCTCCATGCGATCTGAACCTCAGGCCCAGCTCACAACCAAAGTATAAGCAGAAATCTTTGACGATGTCGCAACACAAATGCGTTGATTTCGCGATATTTAGCGAAGTTCTTGTTTTGCAATGCAGCGAAATCTTCGTTCCGGCAATTCCGGCTTGCGCATCGATGTGGCCGCCTCCTAAGTAGGAGAGCGCCTTTTCCCCGCACATGATCGCTTTGGGAGTGTCGAGATGGATGCGTCGTCAGCCGCGAGTGCAGTGCAACGTCCGGGCCGGGGACGGGTCTTCGACTCCATCGTCGATGCGATCGGCGACACCCCGATCGTTCGTTTGCGCAGACTCCCGGAGGTGCATGGCGTTAGGGCAACCATCCTGGCCAAGCTGGAATATTTCAATCCCGCCGCGAGCGTCAAAGACCGCATTGGCGCGGCGATGGTGATCGCGATGGAAAAAGCCGGCGTGATCAACGCCGATACCGTTCTGATCGAGCCGACCTCTGGCAATACCGGCATCGCGCTGGCGTTCGTCGCGGCTTCACGCGGCTACCGGCTCAAGCTTGTGATGCCGGAATCGATGTCGATCGAGCGGCGCAAGATGCTGGCGTTCCTCGGCGCCGAGATCATCCTGACGCCGGCCGCGCAGGGCATGAGGGGCTCGATCGCAACCGCTGAGGAACTGGTGCGGACCACGCCCAACGCCGTGATGCCGCAGCAGTTCAAGAACCTCGCCAACCCCGAAATTCACCGCCGCACCACGGCGGAAGAAATCTGGAACGACACCGGCGGCAACATCGATGTCTTTGTCGCCGGCGTCGGCACCGGCGGCACCATCACCGGCGTCGGACAGGTGCTGAAACCGCGCAAGCCGTCTTTGCGGATCGTTGCCGTCGAGCCGGAGGAAAGCCCGGTGCTGGGCGGCGGCCAGCATACGCCACACAAGATCCAGGGTATCGGCGCCGGCTTCATTCCGGACATTCTGGATCGCTCCGTGATCGATGAGATCGTCAGGGTCAACGGCCCGACCGCGATCGAAATCTCGCGTGCGCTGGCGCGCATGGAGGGCATTCCCGGCGGCATCTCCTCGGGCGCTGCGATCGCGGCGGCGCTTGCGATCGGCAAGCGTCCCGAGAGCGCCGGCAAGACCATTTTGGCTGTCGTTCCGTCATTCTCCGAACGGTATTTGTCGACGGCCTTGTTTGAAGGAATTTAGCGATGGCGGACCAGCCGCGGCGGCCGAGAACCCTGAACGATGCGCGCACCGAAGCCGAGGCCGCATTCAAGCGCGCGACCGCGAAAGTGGCGCAAGCACCCGCCAAACAGGCCTCCGTTCCCGGCGTGCGCGAGCAGGTCACGCTGCGGATCGATCAGGATGTGCTGGAATGGTTTCAGGAGGGTGGTCCGGGTTGGCAGGATCGCATCAACGAGGCGCTGCGAAAGGCTGCAGGCAAATAGAACGCTCTTCTTAGGCTTATTGATTTGCGACCTGCAAAAATGAAAAAGGCCCGGGATGATCCCGGGCCTTTTTGGCAGATGGTCGCCTGCCGTTAGCGCAGCATGCCGCCGACGACGCCGCCGATGAAGCGGCCGGCACCGGCTGGATCGGGGCCGGGGTTGCTGTACTGGCGCTGCGGCGGGGGCTGCTGCGGCTGCGGTTGAGGCTGCGCCTGAACGGTGCTGGGGGCGCGGCGCTTGGGAGCGGGACGCTCCTCATCGGAACTCGCGGTCGGTGCGGCCGCCACGATCTCCGTCAGCAGCGCCTTGTGCTGCAGCTTGTTGAGGTAGCCGCTCTTCGGATAGCCGCGCGCCGCCTGCCAGCGCGTGATCACGCCGCGGGTCGGGGCGTCGAACTGGCCGGTGACCTTGGTATCGAAACCGAGTCCGGTCAGGCGGCGCTGCACGTCGCGGCGCTGGCCTTTATCGAGGCCGATCTGGTCTTCAGTGGTCTGGTTGGCTTCTTCCTTGAAGGTCGCGGGATCGATACCCGTGCTCAGGTTACGGGTTGCATCCTTTGCACCGCTCTCCAACGACGCAATCCGCGACAGCGCCAGCGACCGGAACTGACCGTTAGGATAGCTGGTCAGATAGGCGTTGAACTCCTCCGGCTTGTTGGAATCCTTGATCGAGCGCCAGAACTCCAGTTCGACGTCGGAGCCCGGCTTTGGGCCCGACGCCGGCGCGGCAGCCGCCACGGCGCCGGGCGCGGGCGCGCCGTTCAGGTAGACCGTGCCGATCAGGTTGGTGTGCCCCCAGGGGAGCTGACCCTTGTTGGTCTCTTCGTTGACCTGGGCGCGGACCTTGGTCATCGCCTGCTGGATCTCGACGCCGGGCTGGGTGAGGTTGGCGAGCAGGGCGCGCGTGAACGGGCTGTTGCCGCCTTCCTGGCCGTCGAGCGCGGTCTGGCCCGGGCCGGTCGCAAACGCGATCAGCGTGCCTTCGCCGGACTTCATTTCGGCGAGACCGGTCTGCACGTTGACGCTGCGGGTGGCGGAGTTCGACTTGATCTTGGCTGCGAACGGGTTGTCGCGGCAGGCGTCGAGGAACACCAGCTTGACCTTGGCGTCGCCCATGGTCTGCTCGAGGGTGAGGTCGATGTTGATCGCGGCGCCAAGCTTGACGTCCATTTCGGATTTGATGTCGGCGTCGATCGGCAACAGATAGTTGGTGCCGGAGATGGCAATGCCGTGGCCGGCATAGAAGAACAGCGCGACGTCGGCGCCTTGCGCCTTCTTGCCGAAGTCGAGCAGACGTTCGGTCATCTTGTCGCGCGTGAGGTTGGAACCTTCGACCACCTCGAATCCGACATTGCGCAGCGCGGCGGCCATCGCCTTTGCATCAACGGAGGGATTTGGAAGCGGAGCGACGTTCTTGTAGGTGCCGTTGCCGACAACGAAAGCGACGCGCTTTTCGGCTTGGGCGGTTCCGGCCGCAAAGACCATACAAATGACGGACAAAATGAGGGTTGGGTAACGCATATGAAATCCCCCTGCAGAATCGACAAAGGCTTTGGCTGTAACGCTGGCTGGACATTACAAATATCGCCTGCTTCGCACCACAAAAAAGCAGCCGAATGGCCAAATCCGGAGCCATCCGTTACCGTCGCGACACGCGCCATAGCGTGATCTAGATCACAGCCTGGAAATAAATTTCAGCCTTGCACGCGCGCAGGCGAAGGATTCGGTTTCAGGTTCAACAAATTGCCCATGAGGATCAGCGCTGCGCCGAGCACGGTGAATACATCCAGCCGTTCCGAATAGATCAGCCAGCCCGCGGCGGCGCTCAACGGAACCCGCAGAAAATCCATCGGGATCACCACGGTGGCATCCGCGTGCAGCATCGCGCGCGCCATGCAGTAGTGGGAAAACGTGCCGCAAAACGCGATCACCACCACCCAGCCCCAGAGATGGGCTGGCGGCCACGTCCAGACATAGAGCGCGGGGAGAAGACCAGCCGCAGATTGTATCACCAGCATCCAGAACATGATCGAGAGCGTCTGCTCGGTCCGGGTGAGCGACTTCACCATCGCCACCGAAACGCCGAACCCGACCGCGGCTGCCAGCGCGATCAACTGCCCCGAATCGATCTCGCTGGCAGCGGGGCGAACGATCACCACGACGCCGATGAGGCCGAGCACGATCGCCGTAATCTTCCAGAGTGTCATGCGCTCGCCGAGAAACGTGGCGGCCAGGATCGCGGTCCAGATCGGCATGGTGAATTCGATCGCCACCACCTGACCGATCGGGATCAGCGTGAGCGCAAAGAACCAGCCGAGCTGCGCGCCGTAGTGAATGAGGTTGCGCGCAACGTGCTGCGGCAGCCGCTTCGTCTTCATCGCGCCAAAGCCGCCCCCGGCGCGGATCAGTGGGTACAGCATCAGAAAGCCGAGGATCGAGCGCATCTCCATGAGCTGGAACACGTTGATCTCGCGCGCCGCCTCGCGTCCGGCGATCGCGATGATCAGCATCAGGGTCAGCCAGCCGGCCATCCACAGCGCGGCCAGGGTTTTGGATTGTGTGCGGTCCATTTGCGGGGAGATTGGTTGAGGGCAGGCCGGTATCGGCGAGCGCGCCACAATTTGCAACGCGCAAATGCGCGGGGGCAGCGATGCACGCCTTCGCAATTTCGCTGTGGGAGCGGCTCCAGGTTCAGTGCTAAGACCGGCCAACTTTGAGCGTCATTCCGGGGCGATGCGAAGCATCGAACCCGGAATCTCGAGATTCCGGGTCTGCGCTTCGCGCATCCCGGAATGACCACAGGAATTGAGGAGGAAACTACGCATGCGCATCTTGCAACCGGCCGAATGGTCGAAACCCCGCGGCTTCTCGCATGGTGTCGAGGTCGACGGCCCTGGTAAATGGATCGTCCTGGCCGGCCAGACCGGCGGCGACGAGAAGGGCGACTATGCTCCCGACATGGCCGCGCAGGTCGGCACGGCGCTCAAGCGCATCGTCAAGCTGCTTGGGGAAGCAGGCGCCGGCCCTGAGCACATCGTGCGCCTGACCTGGTACCTGACCAGCCGCAGCGAATACGAGGCCGCAGGCCCCGGCATCGGTGCGGCCTGGAAGGAAACACTCGGGCGCAATTTCCCGCCATCGACGCTGCTCTACATCGACGGGTTGGTCGACGTCAGGGCCAAGGTCGAAATCGAAGTCACCGCCTTCGTGCCCAAGGCGTAACCGGACATCACAATCACCGCACGGGCGCTGTCCGTTTCATCAGGCGCGCCGGCAAAGACAAAAGGATACCGTGAGCCAATGACCACTACGCGATCGACCTCTGCAGATTTCGTCACCGCCTTCGCAACCGGCTGGCCCGAGCACCAGCCCGACATCATGGTGCTGTCGTTGACCACGCACCGCGGCGTGCAGGATTTTGCCTTCAACAAGGAGCAGGCGTTGTTGATCGCCAAGACGATCAAGGAGACCGCGGCGAAGCTCGAGAAGCCGAAGACGAGTTAAGCCCTGAACTGTCGTCGCCCGCGAAGGCGGGCAACCCAGTATTCCAGAGACGTCGGTGACTGATCGAGAAGCCGCGGCGTACTGGATCGCCCGCCTTCGCGGGCGACGACAGGTGGCGGGGATGGACGACCGGGGCCTACTTGGACAGCGAGATATTGGCAGCGCGGAACACGCTGTCGGCCCTCAGGGCGATCTGCTGCTTGTTGCCGGTGGTCTTCAGCGAGATGTTGGCGGCGAATCCGGCCGCCTGGGCGATCACCTGGAAACTGCCGCCAGCCCCGCGGCCCTGGATGGTGCCGCCGATGTTCCGGCTGGTTTCGCTCCAGGTGCCACTGACTTCGCCTCCGGCTGAGACCACCGCCGCTTGCAGATTGAACCTGTAGGCGTCGCTGGCGCAGGTGAGGGCCATTTCCATGCTGGCCCCGATCACCTTGTAGGTGGAGCGGCAGCGGATCCGCTCGCTCGAACCGTCATCCAGCGTCACCGTGCCGGGACCGGACCATGTGCCGGCCATGCCGGCGAACGTACTGGACTGAGCGTAGCTCGTGGAAGCGGCGAGGGCCGTTATTAATAAGGCCGCCATAAAAAAAGCGACGGCTGCGAATGTCAGCCGCCGCGCTTTGGCAGAAGGTTCAAAAGTCTGGCTTGCCTTACTGACGGGACGCTTCCCATCGACCGCTACATGCGACACCAGCTGAAGCCCCATTCCATTTCCCCGATCCGGAGTTGCCACTGAGTTGACCGTTCGCATATGCACCATTGATCGAGACTCGCACAAGTCCCCCGCTGCCGACGCTGCCGGAAACCGGACCGCCCGAAATCTTGCCGCCGGTGACATTCACGGTCGACGTAGTCTGCGCATCGCAATTGCCCGCTTTTGTGACAACCGTGACCTGCCAAAGACCGTCATAGGGGTTCTGGGCGGACGCCGGAGCGGCGGCCAAGGTCGCGACGGAAGCAAGAAACGAAACAAACAACAGGTTGCGGATGCGGTTGGAGCGCATGGATCAAATCCTCGAGATGTGTGTGATGACGCGCCTTATCCGGCCACAATGTGTCCAAACTTGGGTGCGCCGCAGCACTGCGGAAAGTTCCCGAGATCTCAAACACATCAAGGTGAATCTGGTTCCGGCGGAGGAACGGAAAAATTCGCAGTTTCGTCGCGATTTCGGCAAATTGCGGGGTTTTGCGGTATGATGGTAGAGGTCAATGCTTGGCGTCGGCCAGGCTCGGTGCCTTGGTGGCAAATTCCTCATCCTGGGGCGTGGCCGGCAGGCTGCCGTGAGTTTTGGCGTGGTAAATGACATCGGCCAACAATTTCTGGCCGAGCGGCGCCAGCGCGCGCTCCCAGAGCTCTCGGGCGGTTTCCCCTTTTTTGACGAACACCCATTCCTGCGCGGCGATCGCGCCGGCATCCATCCGGTCGGCGAGATGGTAGATCGTACCGCCAGCGATCGGATCGCCTTCCTTGACGGTCCATTCGACTGCGGCGATGCCGCGATGCCGGGGCAGCAGCGAGGGGTGATAGCCAATGCCGCCGAGTTTAGCTGTGGCCAGCGCCTCCCTGGTGACGCGGGCATGGCTGTGTGCCGTGACGATCAGGTCGGTCCCTGGTGCGATTTCGGAGGCGATCACGCGCTTCGGATCGGCCTGCACCACGACGTCAATCCCGGTGGCCCGCGCCGCGGCGGCAAGCCGGTCCTCGCCGTCGTGAACGACGACGCGAACGATATCGACCCCATGTTGGCGTAGGGTATTGAACGTCGTCACGCCAAAATGGCGGGAACCGACCAGGGTAATCCGCATGTGTTCCGTCCGTCGTTAATCAGGCCGATATGCCGATAGCACACGATGCCGGCCTGTTTCGATGCTCGCCAACGGGCTCGCGGGTTATCAACAGGCGGGCCGGAAGAGCACAGGCGGAGCGGCAGGGCCTAATCCTGTTCCGTCACCATGACAGGATTCGCAGTTCTGGCCTGGAATAGGGCGAGGCCGGTGACCGGACCGGGTCGGGCTGTTGTTCAGCCGCCCTTTGCAGGCACGCCCGCAAGTCGGCACTGCACTGCTTCATCTGGTTGCGCAGCTCGCGTCGGGCGAAGGTGGTGAGGGTGGGATCGCCAAGCTGCTGCCACGCAGCGCGCAGCCATTGCTGCAGGGCGCGGATATCGGAATCGAGCACTTCGGGCTGGTTCATGCCGCCGGAATCTCAAAACGTAATCGCGCCTTGATTAGGACTGATTCTCCCGCCGACGCCTACTCCGTAACAGGACGGACAGCACGAAAATGGCTCGCCTGGAAGCTGGGGAACGCGCGCCCTACATGTTCGTTGAGTGGGAGCCTCCTGGAGAGACCTCGATGTCCTGCAATCTGGCGCTTGTTCTCTTCGTGGCGTTCAGCCTGATCGTTCCCACAAAGGCATTCGCACAACTGACGCCGCCAGCCGGCTCGGCGGGCGCCGGCAATTCACCGATATCGGGCGTGCCGTTCGGACCGGCCAACCCCAGGGCGCTCTCCGATCCCAGCGGCATCGGCAACGCCGCGAACGTGCCACCGCTCCGCCCCAACCCCCCGCCGCCGGCCGTCTCCTACGGCTCAGTCGACGCGCCACGCGCACGTGTCGTGACGCCGCCATATCCAACCGCCTCGCAGCGGATCATCAGTGCGCGCAAGGCCCCGCGTAAGTCGCCGGTTCGGCCGCGGGGGCGGCCAGAGGTGAGCAGGTTCACCGGGATCTGCCGCGGGTGCTAGCGATCAAATTGCGATCCATCTTGCGGGAAACGAAGCGCGCCGGAAGACTGACATTTCCGCGCCCGGCCACGGCTTAGGAACAAATTTTCTCTTGCCGGATTTGTCCAACGTCAAGCGCTCGGCGGTCGTGCGTGCTGGTCGTTGCATGTGCCGACACTGAGTATCGTGCAACGCAAAATTGCCCTTCGGCAGGGATGGCGGGAATGAACTTCCAGCGACGGACGGCCAAGACTTTCTCCCAGCCAGGCCGCTCCGCCTTCCTGGACGTGCCTCATCTGCTTCGCGATGAATGGCGGCAGGCGCACGAAGACCGGCTGGCTGTCTCCTACGAACATGTCGGCGTCGGCATCGTCGAGGTCGATGAGGCGGGGCGGATGCTGCGCGTCAACCAGAAGGCCTGCGATCTGGTGGGACGAGAAGCGGCCGACTTGCTCGGCCGCTCCATCTTTGACGAGACCTCGCCACAGGACGTCGCGCAGGATCTCGCGCAGTTCAGACGACAGATCGCGGGCGAAATCGACCGCTACACCATCGAAACGCGTCTCGCGCGCAGCGAGGGGTCATACTTCTGGGCGGAGGTCACGTCCTCAAGCGTTTGCGATGCGTCGGGAAATTTTCTTTACGCGGTGCGGGCTCAGCATGACATCAGCGCCCGCAAGCAAGCCGAGCAGGAGCGGTGCGCCGCCGAAGACCGTGCGCAGCAACTCGAAACCCAGCAACGGCTTTTGCTCGATGAACTCAATCATCGCACCAAGAACAACATGCAGATGCTGCAGTCGCTGCTTTTCTCCGCGGCAAGGACCGCACGCAGCGAGGAGGCGCGCAAAGTCCTGAACGAAGCCAGCGCACGGATCGCGGCCATGGCGGCGGCGCAACGTGTGCTGTACGGCCGAGGCGATGCCACCTGCTTCGCGGCGGAGGAATTTCTGCCGGCGGTTTGTCAATCCATCCGGCAGTTGCTGCCGCCGGATGCACGAATTGAGTGTGGCGCAGCGCGCAGCGCGCTTTCCAACGACATAGCGATGCCGCTGGCATTGATATTGAACGAGCTGCTGACAAACGCCGTGAAGCACGGCATCAGGGACTATGCGAGGCAGGCCGTTCGCGTCAGCCTGACCGGCCAGGACGGACGGATGGCGCTCTGCGTCGAGGATGACGGCGAGGGGTTCGACTTGGAGGCAGTGCGCAAGACCTCGTCCGGACTCCAGCTCGTACTCGGCCTCGCACGCCAGCTCCATGGAACGCTTCATGTCACGAAAAACCCTTCGCGGGCGTGCCTCGATTTCCCGGCTGCCGAGAGCTAGGTCGGTGATCGATGACGACGCCCGACCAGAACGCGGGGCATATTGCGTTGCCATCCGAGCCGGACCGGAATTCGTCGCCACCTGTTGAAGAGACCTGGCGCATGGAAGGGAAACAGGGCCCGCTGCGGGTTCTTGTCGTCGAGGACGATTTCCTGATCGCCATGCAATCCGAAGTCGCGCTGACGGCTGCCGGCTTTGAAGTTGTCGGTCCGGCCGCGACTGCAGAGGAAGCCGTCGCGCTCGCCAGCGAGGCCCAACCGACGCTTGCCGTGATGGATATTCGCCTGGCCAGCAGCCGCGACGGTATCGACGCCGCACGCCAACTCTATCAGGACTTCGCCATTCGCTGCATCTTTGCGACCGCGCACGACGATGTGCGCACGCGCGGGCGCGCCGAGCCCTACGCCCCGCTCGGATGGCTGCCGAAGCCGTACACCATGGCATCGCTGGTATCGGTGGTCGTCGAGGCTCTCGCGCAGTTGCGCCGGCCGTAGCGGAGGCGTCGGCAGTCGAACCGGACCTATGGAACTCTTCGGCCCAAACAATTACACACACGCCGCCGCTCCCGCGGCGACTGAGGCGACGTTTTACTTTCTCCGCGGGCGCTAGTCGGTCCGGTAGGCGTCCAGCGCGTGGGCGGCGAAGATCCCTACGCTAATCAGGGCGAGGATCCCTGCTGACAACTCGATCATTGTTCGGCGTCCCTGTGTTTTTGTTAATAACCAGGTACGCCGCCGTTTGTTTCAGGCAGCGGTCGAGCAATCTTGACGTTTTGGCGAGGAACAGCGGGGCTAGATGGAAAACGGGAGGACGTTCGGCCAGCGCTTCTTCATCCCAGCGGCAACCTGGAAGGCCAGGCGATTTTCGGATCGCGTCGATGGGGCGTACTTGGCGTGAGCGCGACGGTCGGCCGCCTTCTGTCGTCCGCGCTGGCGCCTGACATATCGTTTGGATCGCGTATGCATTTGGCATCGCTCCAAAGTCTTGTAACCAGCCATAATCCTCTCACTGAATTTGAGACTTGGCAACCGGACCGGCGCCCGCCGTCAGAGTGCGCCGCACAAACTGTTTCGCTTTCGCCAGGCGCGAATCTAGGCAAAGCTTGGCCAGCGACATGTCATTGGGGATGAGCATGGACGTTGTGGAGCTCGTAATTTACGGCTTGCTGGCTGTGTGGGGACCGCCTCTGCTGTTTGCGGCATACTTGTTGCGGCCGATCAAATGAACTGCCTCACCATCCAGACGATGAGGAACAGCCAGCCAGCCATCGCGATCACGACAGCGATAAAGTAGTTCACTCTCAGCCATAGATGATGCACCGATCGTCCTTCAAGACGAAGCCGCCAGGCGGAGTATGATCGCCTGACGGCCTGCTGGTGTGGGCCCGGACGCTTGGGGAATTGTCCGGTGGCTGATCAGTAGGCGTCGCCGCAGCGGGCGGCAATCGGACTTGCAGTTTAACCTAACCAGTCAACCTTACTGACCGCGATGTCTTCTCTCTTAGAGCGGCCTCTGCCACACGGAGTTGCTGCTTAAACTTGTTAAGCTCTGCCATGCGCTTCGACAAACTTCGCGGTGTCCGCCACGCGCCCTATTACTTTGACGGTGGCATTCTGGATAAAGCCTCCGCTGCGGGCTAATTCTGGGAACTAAGAACAAAAAACCGCCCGAAGGCGGTCCTGCATTCTCGACTTTTCGTTCGATCGGGCTGCGAGTGCCGCACTCATACTGCTGCGCGTTCGGGATCGCTCTTGGTGAGCTCAAGCAAAAGCAACGCAATAGTCGATTTAAGATTTTCACGGCGCGCGATCAAAGCTCTCACCGTCATCGGAAATGCAAAGTGATGAGGATCTCTCGTCGGACTTTTCTGTAGTTCAGCGTCAATGCTTTGATCAAGCAAGCGGATGGCGTTCTTGATATCGACCAGCATTGCTTCAGTTTGTTGACGCCTCCGCCTAAGGGCGTCATCCGTTGCGAGCCGCTTGCGCTCTGCCATGGCCTGTCCCTTGGCCTGAACGCGAACAAGATGTCGTAGATCCGCTGTCTCGAATTGGGTCTGGTTCATTTGTTTGCTCCGCAATGGCACATCGCTGGCAGCGATACGTGGCGATGCTGTGCGGAGAGCAAGGAGCTTGCCAGAAACAAGATGACCGCCCGAAGGGCGGTCTCTCTGTTTGTGAGTGCAGTTTGAGTGGCGCGGTTGTCCCAAGGACTACGACCGCGGCTGAAGTCGATCCGATCTTCTTACTGATCGAGGAGAACAAGGAAGCGAATGCGCATTTTTACGCCGCATCAGAGGTGCTCCCCGGGCAGACTCAGCCCGGATCCCCGAGCTGATTAACGGCCCATTGGAAGCCAGGGCGTTAACTTTTTCTTAAGGATTCGGCTGAGATAGTTCAGACTTTAAGAAATTGCGAATCATCGGGCTGGAGATTTGCCATGCTTACGACGGTTCTCTTGATGGCTTTGACCGCGCTGGCCGCTTGTACAGCTATTCTTGTCCGCTTCGAATTGTTAGCCCGAAAGCGAAGAGCGTCATAACTACTTCAGGCGGTAAGCCAATGCCCATTGGGGCGGCGAGGGTAGAGCAGCCGGACATCGGGAGCCGAACGGCTGCATAGAGCTACAGGTCGAAGACCACGCCAAGTCTGTACTCTTTGCGCCACACAACGCGACAAGGGAGCTTTAGCTTGTCATCCGGCAAGATCAATGTGAACTCATCGGGAATGCGGATCAGCTCGGAAAAGTCCAGCGCCGCGCCCGTGCTGGATATGTCGCGAACAGTGCAGGGATACTTGTCGCCGCCGTAATCGATCTTGGCCGGCTTCATGACGCGAACACGAGGAGCAATCCGGGTTTCCACCATCGCAATATGCCCACTTTAAAATACTGCCTTAGTAGCACTGAATCCTTAAAGCGCTCCAAAGATGGAACCCGGTTTCAGGCACACCTGACTTCTCAAACACCTGGCTTCTCAAATAGCGGCCTCACATGGTCATGCCAGCGATCGGCGTCGAATGGCTACTGTGATAATCGCCGCAGAACACGACGACACCGAAGACGCCGGATTCGCGCATCTCTCCAAAGGTAATTTTCTGCGGGCGCTGCATCGCGCCCAATTCTGCCAAGAATCGAAATCAGCCTGAATAAGCCACTTTGGGGAGTGCCCTTTGGGGAGTGCCCTGGCGTGGCGCGGCTCTGCGCATGTCGTCCGGCAACGTCGTGCGCAGAGCCTTCCATTGTTGGAAGGCTCCGGCAACGAGGACCCGCGAGGCTACAGTGACCCCAGCGTCTGCCATACGATGGCCAGCACCAGGAGCATGGCGTAAGCGGTCCTGCGGCCAATGCGGTTCACTTTAGTAGACCTGGCGATGCCGCTGATAACCTCCGAAATATGGATTGATGACGCACTGTGCCGAGCGGCCCGATGCCGACGCGTTGCATTGAGGCAGCGACGTGTAGCGGCATTCGTAGTAGGTGGCCGGGCCATATACCCGCAGGCAAACCGGATAGGCCGGATCGTATGTCTGGGCGGCCACCGGCCCTATTGAGACTATTCCGATAGCCAAAATCGCCAAGGCAAGAATGCGCATCAGAGCCTCCTTCGGCATTCACTCCAAGACCTCATACTCGAGGCCACAGCTTCCGGATCGTTCTCCTCGAACCATTTTTCCGCGGCGTCCTCGCTCGCAAACCTTGCCACCAACTTGATTGCTTGGGCGGACAAGTGGATGCTGGAGCCTGCAGCAGCGCCTTACTTTTTAGCTGACAATCTCCCTGACCTTGATGCCGCGCAAGGCCTCGATGCAGTCAGCCACCAAATGCAAGAACTCTTGCCGCTTTATGCGCTTCACCTGACGTCCTTCCATATTAATTAGAATGAACCTCGCCATGTCGTGGGCGACTTCAAACTGCGATTTGCCGGTAACCTCAACGTCTATTCTCTCAGCCATTTCGCTCTCCGCTCGTTGTAATTGGAAGGCAGCGGTCGAGGACTTTCGAACGACGAAGCGCCTCACGCTTCGCTCGAATGATCCCAGCTGCGCCGAGCACAGCGAGGGAAGCGACGAATATCCGCTGCAGGGCGCCGCCTGTCACGCCTGTTTGCTCGTCTCCGAGGCGTCCTGCGAGGCGCGGAATGCGCGGCTCGACCGAGACCTGCTGACCCAAACGGTCCTAGGTGGCGGATTTCCGCTGTTGGGGTGAGGCAGGGCCGTAGTTGCCAAGCGCTGCGTCGCGTTACCTTGTGCCAATAGTTTGCGTTCCCAAGCGAGCGCATGGCGGACGATCAGGGAAAGATCATCCCATTGGGGCCGCCAGCCCAGCAGATCGCGCATCCGCTGCGCCGACGCCACGATCTCCGCCGGATCGCCAGGCCGGCGGGCGGCAAGTTCGACGGGAAAGTCGTTTCCGGATTGGTGCTGCATGGCCTCGATCACCTGCAAGACCGAAAAGCCGTGGCCGCAGCCGCAATTTAGCGTCAGGGACTCTCCACCACCGCGCAGGTATGAAAGCGCGTGACAATGAGCGTTTACGAGATCGCTCACGTGGATATAGTCGCGAATGCAGGTCCCATCAGGCGTGGGATAATCGGTGCCGAAAACCTGCATCTTCTCTCGCAGACCCACGGCGGTTTCCGCTGCAACCTTGAGAAGATGCGTTGCCCCTCGCGTTGCCTGTCCGGTGCGCAGAGCAGGATCGGCGCCTGCTACATTGAAATATCTCAAGATGACGTAGCGCAGGCCGTGAGCGCGTGCTGCATCGCGCAGCATTGTTTCAGCCATGAATTTGGATAAGCCGTAAGGTGATAGGGGCGCGACGGGCGTCTCTTCCGTGACAGGATTTGCCGGCGGATTTCCGTACACCGCCGCCGTCGACGAGAAGATGAAGCGCTGCACTCCACTCCTGATTGCGATCTCGAACAGGCTTCGGGAATTTTCTGTGTTGTTGCGATAGTATAGAAGGGGTTCGGCAATTGACTCCGGGACAACGACAGAAGCCGCAAAATGAATGATCTCCGAAATCCCATACTTCGCGATCAGCGCCGCAACTCGCCGCTGATCCCCGATGTCCTCAACGAAAACCGGAACTCCGGATGGTATTGCCCATTCGCACCCCGACGAAAAATCATCGATCACGACGGGCTGTTCGCCACGATCAACGAGTTCGTACACCATGTGGCTCCCAACGTATCCGGCACCTCCGGTGACAAGGATCGCCATTGCTGCTGCCTTAGGGGACCTGATTTGAACTTTGGAACAAAGTTCCCTTCAGGCGTGTTATGAAGCTCATCGGACAACACTTGAGGTGCGCTGGGAGTTCGTTCCCGATTAGGTGGTTGAGCGAGATTTCTGACGTGATGCTGCGGCGGTGTCGGCCGAGGGCAGAACCGTCTGCGTCCTAATTCGTGGCTTGAATTCCTGGTGGAGCCGCTCGATCGCATTGGTGGTACGTAGCGATGCTCTCGCCTCCGGCCAGATCAACATGCGCAAGGTCGATGGCTGGCAAACGCTCGCCACCGCGCCCATCGATCAGCCAAGTGACCTTGTCCTCTCAAGAGATAGCTTCAAGCGGCCGGCGATTCCGCGTCGCGAACTCCCACCACATTCCGGACGGCACCAGCGCGTCGCCATGCAACCGGTTAAGGACGATGCATGGCGCTTGAACGGGTGAATGGCGACGGCTCTGAATTTGCGCGGCCGAAACTCGGCCTCGCATTTGCTGCTCGTCATGCGGAGACGTTGCTCGTGCTCCTTGTGCTGGGCGTGGCCTTGGTCATCGGGCTTGCGACCGCCGCGGATTACGGGGTGTCGACTGACGAATTCAATACGGACGATTACGGCCCAAAGGCGCTTGCCTGGTACGCGAGCGCCTTTAGGGACCGGTCTCAGTTCGAGACGGTCGAAGAGTATCTGTGGATGTATGGACCGTGGTTTCAGATGCTCATCGCGGCCGTGCAGTCGCTTGAGCTCGCGAACCCGATCACGGTCCGGCACGCCATCACCTTCCTGTTCGGCCTCGCTGGGCTCGCCGCCGTCGTGCCGATAGCACGGCTCACGGTCGGGTACTGGGCTGGGTTGACGGCGCTCGCCCTGTGCCTGCTGACCGGCTACCTGTACGGCAACCTGTTCTTCGCCCCGATCGACGTGCCGTTCCTGTTCGCCATGAGCTGGTCGACGCTCGCGATCGTCCTGATGGTGCGGCAGGAGGTGCCAAGCTGGCGTCTGACCCTTGCGACGGGCCTTGTCACTGGCCTCGCCATTGCGACGCGCACCGGCGGGGTGATCACGCATGCCTACCTCGTCGGCGGCATGAGCCTGTGCGCGCTCGAAGCGCTGCTGCGCCATGGCCGCGCGGGCTACGGCCAGTTGCGCCAGATCGCCTTGCATACGCTGCTCGTCATCCTCGTCGCCTGGCTGACGGCGATTGCGCTCTGGCCGTGGTTGCAGACTGGAAATCCGCTCATGCGATTCCTCGAGGCCTATCGGCACTTTGCTCCGCTCGATACCTCGTTCGAATTCCCGAACTGGGGCCGGCCCACGTTCACCGACAAGCTGCCCGCCTGGTACATTCCCGGACAGCTTGCGGCGCGTTTGCCCGAGGGCTTTATGGCGTTGCTGTTGCTCGGCATGGCGGTCTGGATCGGTGCCGCAGGGGCGTGGACGCGCGCCGCCCTCGGCGCCCTCCGTCGGTCCGGCGTCGTCGGACTGCGACCAGCCGCCGCCGAGCTCGCGGGATCGCGCGCGGTGCTTGTCGTCAGTGTGGCGGCGTTCGGACCTATCGGGGTGCTCATCCTGCAGGGCTCGACGCTCTATGACGGTGTCCGCCACGTATTGTTCGTGATCCCAATGCTCGCCATCGTGGCCGCGCGCGGGCTGACGAGCCTCTTGCCCTTGTTGCGACGCTTCCCGATTGTGCCCGCGGCCCTCGGGGTCGCGCACACGGCCGCTATCGTGGTGACACTCGTCATCCTGCATCCGCTCGAATATATCGCGATGAACAGTCTGGCAGGCGGCGTCGCCGGCGCTTACGGCCGATTCGACCTCGACTATTGGAGCATGGCGGCTCCCGAGGCGCTGCGCCGCCTCGAGGGTCGAATTGACGCCGAAGGCCGGTTCGCGGGAGATCCGCCGCGCGTGCTGGTCTGCCTGGGCTGGCGCGAGCAACTGGCCGGCGTGATGTTCCGTCGCAACTGGATTGCCGAAACCGATCTGCAGAAGGCGGACTACCTGATCGCCACCGAGCGCTGGCCGTGTGCCAAGGGCACGTCGGCCGTACTGGTTGATGAGGTCACGCGATTTGGCCGCTCGTTCGCCCAGATCTACGCTACTCGTCGCGGGCTCGGCGAGTGACGCCAACTTCGGGCGCGACTTGACGTTGGCAGCTACTTCTTGGGCATCTACTTCTTCGCCTGCAATTCGATCGGGGGCGCCTCGGCCTTTCGGCCCAACATGACCGGGCGACGTTTTCGCGGCGGGCCTGCCTCATGCCGGCTCTCCTTGGCGCGATCGATCGCGACGGTGCGCGCCAGCCGCGTGATCATATCGAGCTGAAGCCGCAACTTGAGATGCAAGTTGAGCATGATGAGCAGGCTGATCACGACCCAGGTGTAGACGATGAGGTCGGAGCCGCGGCCGATTCCTACGAAGGCCGCAAGCGCGGTGGCATGCTCCGGCACCCAAACGAAGTAGAGGCCGGCGAGCGCAGCGCCGCTCGCGAGCGGGCCGATGATCGGCACCGTCCGATGCTCCGACCAGGCGTAGACCAGAACCAACGCCAGAAAGGCCGTCAACAAGAGCTGCGCGATCATCGGTAGAGCCTCCGCGCAAACAGATCGATCAGGATGGCCAGCGCATCGGTGATCCGTTGACCTTTGCCCAGCGAATAGGCGCTGTACTCGATGTTCACCGGCACCTCGACAAAGCGCAGGCGGCTCTGCGCGATCTGGTGCAGGATCTCGGACGCGTGCGCCATTCGGTTCTGTCGCAAGGAGATCGCGCGGGCGCCGCGCGCGGTCATTGCCCGTAGGCCATTGTGGGTATCAGTGACCGGCAGTCCGGTGCTCGCGCGCGTGAACCAAAGCGCAGCGCTGAGCAGGATGCGGCGCGACACCGGCAGATTTGCCGTCGCGCCGGTGAGAAAGCGGCTGCCCAGCGCGAAATCGATGCCGGGCTGCTCGATCGCCGCGAGCAGCGCCGCGATGGCCATGGGGGAATGCTGGCCGTCGGCGTCGAACGTGACGAGCGCATCCGCACGCTGCTTGAGGGCGTAGTCGATGCCGGTCTGCAGCGCGGCGCCCTGTCCGAGGTTGACCGGATGCCGGACGACGACCGCGCCTGCGAGCAACGCAACGTCGCCGGTCCGGTCACTGGAGCCGTCATCGACCACGACGACCGTGTATCCGGCGCGGCGAATGCCGGACACGACGCTGCCGACCATCGGCGCTTCATTGTACGCCGCGACAACGATCCAGGGATTGCGAATCCGGCTGACGTTGAGGCGCTCTATCATGGGGGGCTCGTATCCGGACATGGTGGCGCCTTGCTCAAGACCACGCGCATCGCGTCAAACAGGTTCACCGGAATGGCGAACCGGTTGCCGGTCGGGCTGGCCGCGATCTTGCGGCCGAGCATGCGACCGACCTGGAAGGCGATCAGCGAGAACGGCACGAATTTCCAGGGGTAATCGGAGCTCTCGACGCGAAAGCCGACCGATTGGGCCAGAGACGCGATGCTGGCGCGATTGAAGAACCACAGGTGCTGCGGAGGCGTCATCAGGCGCCAGTGCGCGCCGGTCGACCGCGCCGCCAAGGAACCGAAGTCGCCGGTCGTCAGCACGATGATTCCGTCCGGCCGGAGATGGTCCGCGAGCAGCGCGAGGGCTTCCTGCGGGTCGGGCAGATGCTCGATGACGTCGAGGAGGACGATAACATCCAGGGTGCCAAGCGACTTAAGAGTAGCTTCGCTCAGCAGGCCGCAGATGACGTTCAAGCCGAGGTCGCCAGCATGGGCAGCAGCCTGGCCCGCCGGCTCGATGCCGCTCACCTCAAATCCCGCGCGGCGGGCTTCATCGAGAAAAAAGCCGTAGGCACAACCGATCTCGAGCAGGCGGCCCTGTGGCTTGTGGTGCTGGATGAACTCGACCGTGCGGGCGAACTCGCGCCGTAGCACGGGTTCGGCGCCGCGATAATCGGCGTAGCCGTCGGACTGACGGCCGGAAAAGTAGCCATCGTCATAATAAGCGAGGGGATCGAAGCGCGATGCCTCGGTGCGTCCCAGTCCACAGTCCCGACATTGAAAGATGTCGCAACCGTTCTTGATGTAAAGAAGCCGATGTGGCGTCGCCCGATTGCACGCGGGACACTTAAGCGTAAACGCAGCGCGGTCGTTTCGCATCAGCACATGCGTCCCCAACGGCGTTTCTCCAGCGCGAAAAAAACGCCTCCGATGCCGAACTGTTCCGCTCGGCGAACGGCCACGGGGTCGCAGGTTGCTTTGCTGTGTCTGGGCTTCGAATATTGACCCCTTTCGGGGTCCAACCGCAGCCTTGGTCAGAGTCTTATTTCGACAATGCCTCAGATGGTTAGGTGCCCCCAAGGGCCCCTAGCCGGGGTATCTCCTAGTGCGGCGGGCCCGGTGCGTTGCGTATTGGCGGGGCCGCTAGCCGGTCGATTCAACGCGGTATGCACATCATGGATTGCCGACTCCATCGGTGATATGGGCCGCAAGGGGGAGATGGCTGGGATGTGGCCGGGCACACGTTCCGAACCGGCAAACCTTGCTGCCATCCATCGCGGACACAAGCCCCTTCAGACGTGCTGCTGCACCCGACTCCACATCCGCCCGCGGCCAAAGCTGGTTCGGCAAGAACAAAAGCTACAAAGAAGGCCCCAAAATAAGCAAAGCGGATCATCATGGCGGCTCCTCGCTGTCTTGAGTACGGGTTAGGTTAAATTGGTGCCGTGAATACCGTTCCTTTGCTCTGCTCGGATCCAAGCTGCCGCCGGTGACGCTGGCGGGCTCATTGCGGCCAGCGGCCCCGGCGCGGATACGCAACGCTGCAGCGGGGCCGCTAATCCAACGGCTTTAGGTACCCTCGCGGGGCGCGCTTAAATCGAAACTGACGAGGATCTTCAGGTACGGAGCCCGCGACGCGAACCACTCTCGACGAATGAATTATTGAAATAGCGGACCCGCCGGTTCACCTAGCAGGCCTCTCGCAATGGGAACGTGCGTAGCACTTCAGCTTGTCGTGATGCGAGCTTTATGCTCGACTACCGGCGCGTCCTTTTTTCCAAGTTTAGGGAGAGCTGAGCATGAAGAAAACAATCCTTGTCGGTCTTGCGATCCTCGCTGTCTCCGCTTCTGGCGCTTTGGCAGCCAAGAAAACGACGAAGCCGAAGGCACCTGCCGCCGCCACGACCACGAACACGGGTGGCGCAGCTCCGCTCATGTTGCACCAGGTTAGTGCCGCTGACCGCGAGCTATATGAGAAAAATCAACGCGACTCCGGCATGAAGAAGAAGTAGAGGGACAAGCTGCTCCAGCGCGCGATTGCGCGCGCTGGATGGGCTAAGAAAGTAAGGCCGCCTCAGTTGGCGGCCTCTTTCATTCCAGCACTTCGTACTCGAAGGCCACGCCTTCAGGATGGTTTTCCTCAAACCACTTTTCTGCAGCGTGAAGGCGACTGCTATCAGCACGTCCAGGCGATCACCGTCGCGATCGACCAGTACGCGGAGAAGGTGCTAGGCAACCGCGACTACTTCTCAACAAGCCGTCCGACGTTGGTTAGCGCTTGTGGAGCGCCTCTGGCGCAACGCACGGTGTGAGTTATGTCCGATTCACACATGTCGATGTGTGAAAGGCCGTCAACGCGTTCGTGGAGCGCTTAAATCGAGACTGACGAGGATCTTCAGGTACCGGGCGGGAAGTAGTGCCGCAGCACCAGCCGCAGCGCGATGTAGAGGGCGACAACGATCGCCGCGCCGATAATCCAACCATCCATGATAACCCCGTCACTGCGCAACTGGTTTGCAGACACAGTGCAGACACAAGGGGTTTTCGGTGATCTTAGAGATTGGCCTAAGTGCTTGATTTCATTGGTGAGCGCGGAGGGACTCGAACCCTCGACCCCATGATTAAAAGTCACGTGCTCTACCGCCTGAGCTACGCGCTCACTTGCCGCGCTGTGTAGGGGGCGGGCCCCTGCGGGTCAATAGCACAAGCACGGCAAATTCGTGGTCTGCTTGATCCCAATTCTCTTTAGCTAGCTAAAGGTTAGTTCGGAATCTTCAACTACCCGTCGCCAATCGATCCACGGTGTTAGTTGACCTCACGGCGAATCTCGGAGGCGACCGGCTGGGACTGGGTGTTGACCGTCGGCAAGGTGACCGGGCGCAGCCCGATCAGTTCCGCCGTCCGCACCGCGCTGTTACGCCAGAAGGCGAAGGAATTGATCCGGGAGTTTTCCAGTACTGCGATTGCAACCGCCGCGAGGAACGGCAGGCTTTGCAGCACCAGCACGCCGGCAAAGATGTAGATCTCGCGCACCTCCTTGTAGCCGTTGGTGACGACCAGGACGGCGGCCCCGATCAGCAGCAGCACCCCGATCACGGCCTCCCAGAACGCCTGGAATTCGATCGACATCCGCGACAGACCGCCCTTGGAGGTGCGGGCAAAGGCGAGATGCTCGGTGATCAGGCCCTGCGCCACCGCGCGCGACACCGTCCACTGCACGCTCATTGCCGCGATCATGGCGCCCAGCATCTGGCCGGCCTTGATCTTCACCCGCAGGCGGTAGAGCGCGACGAAATGGATCAGCGAGACGGCGAAGGAGGCGATGATCGGCAGCGTCAGGATCTTGTCGGGAATCGCGATGTCGGCAAACGCCACGATCGGCACCCAGATCAGGTTGAGGATCGCCACGACGACGCCCAGGCTTTCGGCGCCGAGCCAGTTCAGCCAACCCAGCGAGAATTCGCGGCGCTGGTCCGGCGTCAGCCGGCTGGCGCCGGGCAGGAAACGCCGCCAGTGCTTCTTGACGATCTGGAAGCCGCCATAGGCCCAGCGGTGACGCTGCTTCTTGAACGCCTCATAGGTGTCGGGCAGGAGGCCTTCGCCATAGCGGACGTTGGTGTAGTGCGTCAGCCAGCCCTGCTGCTGGATGGTCAGGCCGAGATCGGTGTCCTCGCAGATGGTGTCGCTGGACCAGCCTCCGGCCATATCCATCGCGGAGCGCCGGATCAGGCACATCGTGCCGTGCACGATGATCGAGTTGAACTCGTTGCGCTGGACCATGCCGATGTCGAAGAACCCGGCATATTCGCCGTTCATGATGTAGTGCATCAGCGAGCGGTCGCCGTCGCGATGCTCCTGCGGCGCCTGCACCAGGCCGACGCGCGGGTCGGCGAAAACAGGCACGAGATCTTTCAGCCAGTCCGGATGCACGACATAGTCGGCGTCGATGATGCCGATGATCTCGGCATCCGCCGCGGTGCGCTCCATGGCGATGCGAAGCGCGCCGGCCTTGAAGCCCTGCACTTTCTCGGCGTTGATGAACTTGAAGCGTTCGCCGAGCGCACGGCAGTGATCCTGGATCGGCCGCCAGAATTCCGGGTCGGGCGTGTTGTTGATGATGCAGACGCATTCGAAATTCGGGTAGTCGAGCCGCGACACCGCATCCAGCGTCTGCTTCAGCATCTCGACCGGCTCGAAGTAAGCGGGGATGTGAATCGAAACCTTCGGGAAAGCGACGTTCTCGCCGATGGTGGCGGGCGCTAACGGCGCGCTCTTGGTAATCAGCCGGCGCGGACCGCGGCCGAAGGCAATCGCCGCGATTTCGTCGATGCGCGCCATCGCGATCAGGATCAGCGGAACCAGCAGGATCAGGCCAAGCGTCAGCGCAAAGGCCGAGCCGAACACGAAATAATGCCCGGCCCAGTAGGCGAACACGGTGGAAACCCAGGCGCCGACGCCGTTCGCTGCCGCTGAAAGCAGCAGCGCCTGCATGATTGTCGGCTGCTCGAGCCGCAGGATCGGCAGCGACATCAGGATGCCCATCAGCAGCGCGATCGCGGCGAGCTTCCAGTAATTCTCGTTCACGATCGGGCCGGTCCACGCGAATTTCGGTTCGCGATTGGCATCGAGGATACCCCAATAGGGGCCGACGCCGCCTTCGAAGAATTTCCAGGGCTGATCGATCGCCTCGACGATGTTGTAGTCGATGCCGATGGCTTCGGCGCGGGTGACGAAATTGCGCAGCACCGAGGCCTGTTCGAACGGGCCGGGCTCGGCGTTCCTCAAATTGTATCCGGCGCTCGGCCAGCCGAACTCGGCGATGACGATCCGTTTGCCGGGAAACTGGTCACGCAGCAGTTGGAACATAGCCACCGCCTGATCGACGGCCTGCTTGGAGGTGAAGTTTTCCCAATAGGGCAGCACGTGCGCGGCGATGAAATCGACTGATGACGCGAGCTCGGGATTGTCGCGCCAGATGTTCCAGATCTCGCCGGTCGTCACGGGAACGTTGACGGATTTCTTGACCTGCTTGATCAGCTCGACCAGGTCGTCGATCTTCTGCTCGCCGCGGAAAATCGTTTCGTTGCCAACGACTATCCCGTTGACGTTGCTGTTGCGCTTGGCGAGGTTGATCGCCGCCTCGATCTCGCGCTTGTTGCGATCGGAATTCTTGTCGATCCAGGCGCCGACGGTGACCTTGAGGCCGAATTCGGCAGCGATCGGCGGCACCAGTTCAACGCCACCGGTCGAGGAGTAGAGACGAATCGCGCGCGTGATCGTCGAGAGCTTCTTCAGGTCGGCGCGAATCTTTTCGATCTGCGGAATGTTGTCGACGTCGGGATGCGCCGAACCCTCGAACGGCGCATAGGAGACGCTGGGTAAAATGCCTCTGAAATCGGGCGCCGGTTGCTTTTCCTGGAATAGGCCCCACAGCCCGGCGTGAGCTGCGGTCACAAACAGCAGAACGGCAACGATGGCGCGCATCGGTGACTAAACCATACGGGGCTGCAATTTATAGGAAGCGAACCTGTCCCCTAGGTTCGACCGAGACGACGGCGTCATTAGGATAGTCCTGCCCCGCGTTTTCACAACTGGTATGACGCCATGACTTTTTTAAGGACGGCGCTTTAAGGGCGTGACCAATCCAAACGCCGGACAAATAGGATCGTTCCGCTGAACGTATCCTGAATGCCGGACGTCTATTTCGCGGGCGGGGCAGGCGCGGGGCTGGGGGCCGGCGAGGGCGAAGCGGCCGGCGCAGGCGTCGCATTGCCGGCGGTCGCAGGCGCCGGGCTGGCTGCTGCAGCCTGCGGCTGGGCGCCCGGATTGATCCAGCAGACGTGGATGCGGCTGTCGAGCGTTTCCGCCACCTTGGGATCGATCTGGCCGCCAAAACGGGTCAGGCAGCGGAAGGTGGCCTGGACATGCCCGCCGGGGCAGCCGAACCGGTCATAGAGATCGAGGTGCCGGAACGCGGTATCCAGGTCGTCTCGCCACATCAGGCG
The DNA here is from genome assembly GCF_036924525.1 of Bradyrhizobium sp. AZCC 1719. Lineage (NCBI taxonomy): Bacteria > Pseudomonadati > Pseudomonadota > Alphaproteobacteria > Hyphomicrobiales > Nitrobacteraceae > Bradyrhizobium > Bradyrhizobium sp. AZCC 1719. The sequence goes on from NZ_JAZHRU010000001.1 coordinate 5,326,855, forward strand.
AACCACCCGGCGGCCGAGCCAGACACATTCGGGATTTCCGGCCGGGCCGTTGATTGCCTGGGCTGCCTCGACGAATTCGTCGGCCTTGCGCTGGTTGTCCTTGTTGACGTCGGCGGCACTGGCCGGCGCCTTGCCTTGATCCTGCGGGGTCGGGCTGCCGCTCTGGGCAAACGCCCCGCCCGATCCGATCAGGAGGGCCAGGCCGGCAGCGGCGAAGCGCCTCAAAACCGCAACTCTTGGATCAAGCAACCGTCGACGCATACATTCCCCGATCAATTTCCTGCCGCGAGCGGCTGGTGTGGTGTTCTGGCTTGTTGCCGCCCAAATAGGTCCCCAATGCGGCGGAAACATCCGGCGATTCACATGACGGTTATTTCAGATTTTGTCCAGCAAAGTCACAACTTTATCATGGACGCTGGTAAAACTGCCGCAGGGACCCCGGCGAATAGGGCCATCGTGCATCTTGGCAGAACGCCGATGAACGGGTAATCGACGGTCCCCGCCCGGAGGATGGAACCGATTTCTCTTCGTACGCCGCTGGCGCTTCTCCTTTCATCGCTTGGTATGATCGCGGCTCTGTGGTGGTGGCTCGCCACGCCGATTACGCTCGCGCGCGCGCCGATCGATCCCAACGCCAAGCTGCAATGCGTGTCGTACGCACCGTTCCGCGGCGCGCAGACACCCCTGATCCCGACCACGCAGATCCTTCCTGAACAGATCGCGGAGGATCTGGCGCAGCTTGCCAAGATCACCGAATGCGTGCGGACCTATTCGATCGAGAACGGGCTCGACCAGGTTCCGGCACTGGCCGCCAAGGTCGGACTGAAGGTGATCCAGGGGATCTGGCTCTCGAGCAACCGAATCAAGAATCTTGCCCAGATTTCGGTTGCGATCGAACTGACCAAGGAACACCCGGACACGATCACCGCACTGGTGGTCGGCAACGAGGTGCTGCTGCGCGGCGAGATGACGACATCGGATCTCGCAGCCCACATCCGCTCGGTGAAGTCGCGGGTCACCGTGCCCGTCACCTATGCCGACGTCTGGGAGTTCTGGCTGCGCAACCGCGAAATCTACGACGCGGTCGACTTCGTCACGATCCACATCCTGCCGTACTGGGAAGACATGCCGGTGCGCGCGAAACACGCTGCCGGCCATGTCGACGATATTCGCAAGCGGATGGCGGTGGCATTTCCAGCTAAGGAAATCCTGATCGGCGAAACCGGCTGGCCGAGCGCGGGGCGGATGCGCGAAGGCGCGCTGCCGTCGCGCACCAACCAGGCGCGCGTGGTGTCGGAAATCCTCGATCTCGCCAAGCGCGAAAAGTTTCGGGTCAACCTGATCGAGGCCTACGACCAGCCGTGGAAGCGGCAGCTCGAAGGCACCGTCGGCGGCTATTGGGGCATGATCAACGACGCGCAGCGGGCGGTGAAATATCCGCCCGGCGAGCCGATCAGCAATTATCCGTTCTGGAAACTGCAGATGGGAGGCGGGATGGCGCTCAGCGCCTTCGTCTTCCTTGCGGGCTGGCTGACGCTGCGGCGCCGGCCGTGGAAGCCCGGGTTGGCTGCCTGGATTGCGGTCGGGACATCGGCGACGACCGCCGGCATGCTGCTCGGGGTCGCCGCGGACAAGATGTTTTACGAGAGCTACGGCGCAGGCGGCTGGCTGCAATGGGGCGCGCTGCTGGCAGCCGCCATTGCCTCGCCGATGCTGTGCGCGAACGCCGCGATGTCGGGGCGGTCGCTGCCGACCTTGCTCGAACTGCTCGGGCCGCGCGAGGGCCGGACCAAGTCGGTGCTGACGGCGCTGTTGGGATTCGTGCTTATCGTCACCACGCTGATTGCGGCGCAAACCGCGCTCGGCTTTACGTTCGATCCGCGCTACCGCGATTTCCCGTTCGCTTCGCTGACCATGGCGGTGGTGCCGTTCGCGGCGCTGATGCTGCTGAACCGGCCGAAAGAGGGCGTTCGCCCGATTGCCGAATCCGCTTTTGCCGGCTTGCTGGTCGCGGCCGCGCTGTTCACCGGCATCAACGAAGGCAATCAGAATTGGCAGTCGATGTGGACGTGCGCGATCTATCTCTTGCTGGCGCTCACGCTGTGGCGGGCGCGGGCCGTGCAAATCCCAAAATGAGCAGGCCGATCGCAATTCCCGACAGCGCGATATTGTAGAGCACGATCCCGAATCCCGCCGCGATCAAGCCGCCGGTCAGCAGCACGATCGACGGCCGCATGACGTGAAGCGTCGCGATCACAAGCGCGGTGATGCCGAATACCGAATTCTTGAACAGGTAGGTGGCGAGCGTCCGCGACTTGCACAGCATGGTCTGCAGGCCGGCGTCGCAGGCCAGCGCGACGGTCGAGAACTCGATCGCGAGGTAGCGCAGATAGAGCGCGTAGCCGACGGTGAAGAAGCCGACCACCAACAGAAATTGAACTTGATAGGGCGTGAGCCGGAACGGGGATTTTTTCATCGGCGCAATATGGTCGGGATTGGCGGTCGGGACAAGCGTTCGCAGGCAAGCGAGAATGCAGGTCAGAATTTCGGCATAACGCCCTGTAGCCAAAAGCCTATTGTGAATTTTTCTTGCCGAAGATGGACGAAAATGTCGTCTGCGTCGGCTCCGGCGGCGGCTCCGGCTTCTTCGCCACTTCCTCAACGACTGTCGCCGCCGACTGCTTGGCGATACTGCGCCGGCGCGGGCCAGGCTTGGCGGCAGTGGGCGGCGGATCGTTCAACGACAGCCGCTGGCCATCGAAGATCGCGGTCTCGCAAGGACGGTTGTTTTCGGCCAGGATGGCGCAGATCCTGGCAGCGGCGCCGGCATCGTTCAGTGGACCGGCGACCAGGCGAAGCTGCATGCCGAGGCCGTTGGTGCCTTCCTTCACGACGATGATCGGGCGCAGTGCCGTCAGCGGCGCGTTCGATCTGGATTTGAGCAATCCGCGCCACAACGCGCGCAGGCCGTTCACCGAGTTGGCGCTGCCGAGATCGACCCCGAACTCGGTCCGCTGCAGGGAGATTTTAGGCGCGGCGGCGTCATCCGCCTCCGCGTCTGATGGCGCCGACGCGACGACATCCGGGATCGGGCTTGCGATCACCGGGTTCGGCCCTTTGCCCAGCTCGATCAGTTCGGCGGCGGCGGGGTCAGGAGCAGCCATTATCGACTGCGCGGCCATCAGTGGCGTAGCGGGCGAAGGTTTTGCGGGCTCCGGCTTGGCGGGCTCCAGCGTGACGGCGTCGGCCTTTGCCATCTCAGCCTTGGCCGTTTCCAGCTTGGTGCTCTCCGCTTTGGCTGCGTCGGTCTTTGCCGCGTGCGAAACCGTCGACGGGGCAGGCTCGGCGGTGGCCTTGTCAGCGACCGGGGCGGTCGCTACCGGCGCAACGCTTGGCGATGGCGGCTTGTGGGCGGCTTGCGGTTCCGCATTTGCAGCCGGCGGCGAAGCCTGCGCGGAACCCTGGCGGGCGACGGCGCCGGTGACGGATTCGAGCCCCTGTTCCAGGCTGGTGACACGGGAATACAGCCGGTCGCGATCGCCGTTGAGCGTATCGATGGCGGCGGCGAGCCGCCGTGCCTCATTCTGGGTTTCCCTCGCCACGAGCTGAATTTGCTGTGCCTGCCGGGTGTGATCTGCGGCGGCGACCTGTTCGCGCTTCAATCCAAGGGATGATTGGTTGGCCATGACGGCCAGAATCACTGCAGCCGTCGCGCCGACGCCCCAGGATCCGATCCGCCACAGCGCGCGGCGGTCGAACTGATCCTCGTCGGCGAACAGGTTGCTCAGCACGCCGCCGGAGTCATCCGCCTCGAAGTCTGCGAGATGGTCGGTTTTCCTGGCCAAACGCCCTTGGCCCTCCTCGAGGCCTGCCGAATCACAGGGCAAACATTAACAGGAAAAGCGACGCCCACCTGAATCCGGACGTTTTCGGGGCGGCGAATCGGTTTGATCTCCGGGGGAAAACAATTAAAGACGGCCCGCGCAACCCTGTTCGCCCGAGGACCAGAATGACCGCTCGATCCAGTCTGACAGTCGTGCTTGCGGCCGGCGAGGGCACGCGCATGCGATCCTCGCTGCCGAAAGTGCTGCACCAGGTCGCCGGCCAGTCGCTGCTGGCGCATGTGCTGGATGCGGCCCCGCACGGCGCGGGCGCCTCGCTTGCGGTCGTGATTGGGCCGGACCACAAGGCGGTCGCTGGGGAGGTCAAGCGCGTCCGCGCGGATGCTGCGACCTTCGTTCAGGCCGAGCGGCTCGGCACCGCGCATGCCGTCTTGGCCGCCCGCGAGGCGATCGCGCGCGGCGCCGATGATCTGCTGGTGGCGTTCGGCGACACGCCGCTGATTTCGCAAGAGACCTTCGCCCGGCTGCGCGCGCCGCTGCAAAAAGGCGCGGCGCTCGCGGTGCTCGGCTTCCGCGCCGCCGATCCGACCGGTTACGGCCGGTTGCTGCTTCAGGGCGATCGGCTGATGGCGATCCGCGAACACGCCGACGCGACAGATGAAGAGCGCAAGGTCACGCTGTGCAATGCCGGCGTGATGGCGTTCGACGGCCGCCGCGCGCTCGAAATCCTCGACCGGATCGGCAATGCCAACAGCAAGGGCGAATATTATCTGGTCGATGCCGTCACCATCGTCAGGGAAATGGGATTGGAGGCCGTCGTGATCGAAACCAGCGAAGACGAAGTGCGCGGCATCAACAACAAGGCCCAGCTCGCGGAGGCCGAAGCGGTGCTGCAGGCGCGGCTGCGCCAGGCCGCGCTCGACGCCGGCGTGACGCTGATCGCGCCCGAGACGGTCTATCTCGCGGCCGACACCAAGTTCGGCAGCGACGTCACCATCGAGCCGTTCGTCGTGATCGGCCCCGGCGTCACCATCGCCGACGGCGCGGTGATCCATTCGTTCTCGCACATCGTGCAGACCTCGATCGGCAAGAAGGCGTCCATCGGTCCCTATGCGCGCTTGCGCCCGGGCACTTCGCTCGGCGACGGCGTTCGGATCGGCAACTTCGTCGAGACCAAGGCCGCGACGCTGGAGGCCGGCGTCAAGGTCAACCACCTCTCCTATGTCGGCGACGCCCATATCGGCGCCAATTCCAACCTCGGCGCCGGCACCATCACCTGCAACTACGACGGCTTCTTCAAGCACAAGACGCTGATCGGCGAGGGCGCCTTCGTCGGCACCAACTCCTCGCTGGTCGCGCCGGTCAAAATCGGCAACGGCGCCTATATCGGCTCGGGCTCCGTCATCACCAAGGACGTGCCTGATGATGCGATGGCCGTGGAGCGCAGCCCGCAAAGCAACCGCGAGGGCGGCGCGGCGCGCTATCGCGAAATGAAGATGCGGGCGAAGGCTAAGAAAGAGGGTTAAGCGCAGCGCTTGTTAAGCTTTCCGCTCTCGGCCACCTCGGTTGACGTCTGAATCTACGTACCGCCGGGCTCGAACGGACCCGGTTCGGAGAAGCCCTCGATCGATTCCACCTTTGCGTAGTTCTCGGCAATACTCTCGGGTGTCAGATGTGCATCGTGGAAGCCACGTCCCATGACGATAGCGATGCGCTGGATCGCTCCGACTCCGACGTTGTAGATGCGGTTCGTCTCCGAACACCTGTCGCTTGCCAGCCAGACAATCGCCGGCGCAACAGCTTCAACCGGCATGGCGGCTTGTCCATCTGCTTCAGACAAGCGCGATCCTGCGGCCGGGTGCATCCTCGTGTATGCGATTGGCGAAATGGTGTTCACGAGAATCCCGTGCTCAGCACCTTCTAGTGCAAGAATGCGCATCAATCCGACGACCGCGCACTTGGCCGCCGCATAGGTGGCTTGGCCACGTAGTCCGAACAGGCCGCTGACGGACGTCGTGAGGATAATCTTCCCGTAGCGCTGTGCGACCATATACGGCCAGGCAGCCTTCACCGTGTTAACCGGCCCGCCGAGGTGCACGCGCCAATAGTGATCGAAATCCTCGAGCGCGGCGGCCTCGAATAGCTGGCTTCCGCAGATACCAGCGTTGTTCACGAGAAGGTCTATTCTTCCGAAACGCTCGATGGTCGTCGCGATCAGGTCACTGCCACCTTCAAGGGTGGAAACATCGCTGTCATCAGCGATTGCGTCGCCTCCACGTGACCGAATGAGGTCGGCCACCTGTTCCGCTATCGTGGAGTCCTTCCCGAACCCCGATACGTCCGTCCCCAGGTCGTTCACCACGACCCGGGCACCGCGTTCGGCGAGAAGTTCGACGTATGCCCGCCCCAGCCCGCGGCCTGCCCCAGTCACAACCGCGACCTTCCCCTCCAACGAAATTCGCTCAGTCATCTCGCTATCCTCCTTCCAGAGTCACGATGACAGGAGTTACGGTGGCAATTTACCTAACTGTCGTGGATCCGCCGGCCCGACGTCGTCGAGGGCGATCTTCGGGCGGGCGATGGAACCGGCGGTCATGTCGCCAGCGTATCGGCAGCCCCTTTTCCGTTCCACGGCAGCAGTGCGTCGAGGCGCGGTGCACGTAGACGCACGCCGTTCCTAAGCCCGATCTCGATCGCGCCGTCGTGGCCGCCTTAACCTTGATGAATATTTATTCAAGTTCCTGCAACCATCGATCTCGTTCGGCGTCATGCTTCAAGTGCGGAGCGCGTCATGGACGACGACAGGGAACAGCGTGAGCTTCAAGAGCGGGTGATGCGCTTCCGCGTGATGGAGCGCGAGGTCACTGACCCGCTTGCAATTGGGCTCCTGCACGACATCGTCACAGAATTGGAAGCGGCCCTGGAGAAGCCTGACGACGATTAGGCCATGTAAAAGCCCGGCAGCCATTTCGGACTGCCGGGCGAAACGCAAATACTAGGTGAACTAATACCGCGCCGCTGCAATGCGGCTATTCTGATACGGATTTCGGGACCGTCTATCCGGAAGAGTACGGGCGCGCACTCGTTCCGTTGGAACCGAAGCCTCGCACGTTTGCGGGGAGGGCGTACCTTGCACACCGGCAGAGCGCGACTGTTTTTTGAGACGCACTGTGCAAATCTCGATCGGCAAGAAGGCGTCCGTTGGTCCCTATGCGCGCTAGCGGCCCGGCACCTCGCTCGGCAACGGCGTTCGGACCGGCAACGTCGTCGAGACTAAGGCCGCGGCGCTAGAAGCCGGTGTGAAGGTCAACCACCTGAATAACGGAATTACGGTGACCCGACCCGCACGGGTCAATTGAATGCACTGTCAGCGCAATTCAGCCCGACGTCAAAACCGGTCGCGGCAGTTTGCTTCGCCTCTTCGTACACGTTCCTCACGGTATCGCTCGGCACGTTCAAGTGAAGTGATCCGTTCTCCGCCACCGAGAGATCTATGTCATACAGACCACCTCGCCGCCCGCCTACAACCATCGCCGCACGTGGGGTCACGCGACCTTGTGCGCCACGAAACCAGACATGGCAGCAGATGTAGTCATACGAAAAATCAACGTGACCGATCTTCACAAGATCCCCGTCCATCACTTCCTTCAAGAGCGATGGCACCAGCCGAACCTTATTCGATTTCAATCGCTTGATTGGGTTTCTTCCGTGAGCGGGGCTTCCGTGGGTCTCGTATTCGGCTGACCGCAGCACTAACAGATCATCGAAGTAGCGAGCGAGGTAAAACCTCGGCTGAAAGTCAATTGTCCCGTCATCTCGCCACATCCAGAATGTATGCAGAACATTATCGAGCTTCTCTAGTCGTCCAGTGCGCTGGGAGAAACCCACCGTCTCGAACGCTCCGCCCCAACGCTCCTCGATAGATTGAGCTGTCGAAAGCTCATAATTGAGGAGTGTGCCTAGAACTGGCAGAACAGCCGAAACGTCATTAGCCGTTGACGGAAGTGGTCCGCTCCGCTGCAGCATCCCTATGAACGTCCGCGCCCCACTTCCGGCAGCTTGCACTTCTCCGAAACCCGCGACGCTTTCGGCAATAATATTGCAGCCGAAGGTCGTACAGCGAATCTCATCGCCGTTGACAGCTTGAAGCAGATTACCAACCAAACTCAGGTCTTTGATTTGATCCGGATCAATCGCCGAGAGTTCTTCCTGTACATCAGCTCCTGTGACATTAGGCTTCTTCGCGACCTCTCGAAGCACTCTCAAAGCGCGCTCCGCTTGCCTGTGATCGTTCGCGGACCATCCGACTGCGAGGCGGCCCTCAAAAACATGAAGCTTTTGACACAGCTTGGTGCGAAACGGACGCTTCTTGGCCGCCAGTAAGCTATTTATCTCCCCCACAAGCGGCAACTCGCATTCGGCTCCAGTCACGTATGGATTTGCGAGATCGGGGCTTGAAAGAAGCGCGTCCCCGATTAGACATGGCGCTCCACCCAACATGATCCGTGCAACAAGCGTCACAGAATTTCTCCATACTTCATTCGACGGCTGCGCAGATAGTTACACGAGCGGCTCGATCTCTATCGCGGTCTTCACAACCCGCGCGCCCTCGCAATAGAGCGTCACTTCAGCCCGGATCCTCTTCTCCGGGGCAATTCGACTTACCCCTATCGATCCAAGATTTACACGGATGCCGTTGGGATGAATGACGCCGATTGCATTATTCCATCCGACCACCGATCTTCCGGCGTTGATGTGAGAAAGATTGTTGAGGCCTGCACCATTAACGTATTTGATCTCAACGTTTTGTAGCGTCATCAAAAATCCGGCGTGACGCGCAACCGCGCGGCCATTGTTGCTAACTAAGATACTGTAGTCCTCGAGTCCATTTTCGACTTTTAACCGCTCTATGATAATTTCAAGATTTGGCTTCTGCCGCCTGCCGAACATATCCTCAAGATCGAAGTGCTCCATCTGGTAGAAGCTATCACCGCTTCGCTTGTAGTACCGCTGCTCCCCTAGCAGCGCCATGTACGGTCCGCCATCAGTTTCCGGTACAAGGGTGGCGACCACCCCGCCACCGCTTGTTGAATTGTCAATCGGCTTGTGCCGAAGACCATCGATGATGGGAGATGTGGCGTCGCCGCTTAGAGCGTTCAGACGCGAAACGAGGATGGCAGGTTTTCGCAACTCAACAATGGCGGTAGCGCAGTCAATGCCATCGCTATTCTTCCGGGCATCGATTCCCCAAATTATGATTCCACCGCTGGAGTTTGCGAAGCCCGAAATGCATCGCGCAATATTTCGTCGGTCATCACCACTGGTCAACTCGGCGTTTTTGAGGGTTTTGAAATCCAAGTGGAGATGTTCCTCCTGCTTTAACTCCACGTATGATGCAATTGTCGCCCAATCGAGTTGATCGAAGGTTTCAGCAAGCGTCATGTCTCGCCTTCTGGATCAGTTTATGCGCGGCCCGATTCGCGACCGCGACGCACGGTGACACAATGCAGGGTAGCAATACGAGGCTGGGGACGTTTGTCCCGGTTATTCACAGGGCTGGGAATTGCGGTGACAGTGCTGGACCCTTGAGACTACCGCGCGATAGCGCCTTTTCCGGTGAGCCCGACCCGCAGGCTTCAATTGAATGCATTTAGCTTGCTGTTCTCGCTGTGCGAGCCAAGCTCAGCACGACAAACTCAGACGACGACTTCGAGCGCAGAGCCGGACCTCATCAGCCGGTCGGCGGCTTGCCGGTGTTGACCGCCAATTGCGCTGCGAAAGCCCGTTTGTAGGCAGGCCGTGATTCACCGCGGGCGAGATAGGCTGCCAGGTTTGGGTACTCGTCCAGAATGCCCGATGATCTCAGCCTGAGCAGCACCGACACCATCATCAGGTCGCCCGCGCTGAATGCACCGTCGAGCCAGTCGGCATCGCCCAGGCGAGCGGAAAGTTGGTTCAGCCGGCTGCGTACACGATCCTCGACAAGAGGCATGCGCTCCTTGTTCCAGGGCTTGTCGCCCTCAAGGAGCCTGGCGGTTGCAAGTTCAAGGATCGGCGGCTCCACCGTGTTGACCGCGGCGAACATCCATGTGATCGCGCGCGCCCGCGCATTGGCATCGTCCGGCAGCAGGCCCGCATGGCGCTCGGCGATATGGAGGACGATCGCCCCTGTCTCGAACAGGGCGAGATCGCCTTCTTCATAAGTCGGAATCTGGCCGAAGGGATGAAGCGCCAGATGCGCCGGCTCCTTCATCGCACGGAACGAAACAAGGCGAACCTCGTAAGGTTGGCCCACTTCTTCAAGCGCCCAGCGAACGCGCGTGTCACGCGCCAGCCCCTTGCCGCCGTCAGGCGAACGTTCAAAGGCGGTGATGGTGATGGTCATCGCGGGGTTCCTCCTGGCAAAGATCATCGGCTGCGGGTCTGGCAAGCTATCATGGTAAATTCAACGACAATTATGGTACAGTGCACTCAATCCAACCGAAGGTTGTCTGGCGTGGTGCATTAAATGCACTGGACACCGTAGTTCCGGTTCGGATGCGGAGCGGCATGATCCAGATCAAGATGGGGCGCTTGACGGCCGCCCAAGGAATTCCCCTTGGGCTGGACACTCCTCGGCTGGGCCACCGCGCTCACGAACCGCTTGTGGAGGGCGTCAACAATGAAACGCTGCCTCGCTGCATTCGCAATCGCCGTCAGCCTGCTCGCACCAGTTGCGCACGCCAACGATACCTTGGAAGCCAAGGTGCGGGCCTACGTTCCGGTCGTCTCCCTCGCCAAAGTATGTGACATCAGGATCAATGACGCCACCTTGCGTGACCACCGTGCCATGCTCGAAGCGGCGAAATTCGACCCGAACGCCAACAAACTCGCCTACCGCGTCCATTACGAAACACAGACGGCCTACATCAAGGCCCGCGACGGAGGTCAGCGGGTCGCCTTCTGCAGGGACTTCATCGCGGCCAACAGCCAGTACGCCAAGGCGCGCTTCACCGCTGTGGTCGAGGGCCAGATGAGCGATGTCAGCACTAGTGTGCAGAAAGCGATCGCCCACAACGTCTGCGGTGCGCCCCCTGTCAAGCTGTCCAAGGCCGACTGGAAACCGTACGCGCTCATCAAAAAGATGCTTCAGACCGAGCAAAAGTTGGCCAAGGAAAACGCCGAGACGAACGGCTGGAACGTCACCGAGGAAACGACGGCGGTCACCGAACAGTTCTGCGCGGCGATGAAAGCCCGATGAGCAAGCGTCCGGATGAGCGCAGCGACATCCGGGGTTGTAGTTTGTCGCGCATATCGCTGCGCTCATGCGGGCTGCTTGCTACTCCCGCGCGATCGCGGATTAGATAGTGCTGGCGCCGCGGCAAGTGCGGGCATTTATCCGCGCCTCCATTCCGTGGTCGATGCGTCAGCGCGTTTCCAGCGATTCCAGTTCGCCGAGCTGTGCGTTCTGCGCTGGAGCAACGTCGCGACCAGAACGGCGGAGCTGAACTATTGGGGATCGGAAGATGGATTTGCGTGTGCCAGACTTAGTCCAGATCTTCTCCTATTGAAGGGGACGAGAATGGACGCTGAACAGCGGCGGGCGATCGTTCGCGCTGCCGTCATTACCATTATCTTGGGCGCGGTCGCCGTGGCCGTGACTGGTTGGCCGCACGGGCTGTTCACGGCTGCGCTCATCGCGATCGCGTTCGTCATCGAGAAGCATCTGTGAGCATCCGACCGGTACCTATACGGTGACAGTGCACTCAATTGCACTTGCGGCAGATTAAGTGCACTGTCACCGTAATTTTCCTACGACACCCGTGACCTTGTCTGTGACTGCCCCCGAGGGCAAATCACTTCTGATTTTCAGAAATCATGTCAAGTCCCCGAATCAAAAATATTCCGCTTTCGTTCCGAGCCAAATCAGCGGCATAACTCCGCTCGTCTCACCGCAGGATGAGGGGCGCTCGCGAACGTCACGAACGCGCGGTGGGATGCGATGGACGCAGATGGCGCTGATGACGTTGTGCGCCGGACGCGTACGGTGAAGTCGTGTGGTCCTGATGTCGCGGTGCTGGCATTAAGTTCCCAGGAGAAGCGAAGCTTCAAGCCAAGCTTCTCGGGGGCGACGGTGGCAAAAGAGCCGTTCGCCGGGGAGAGCACGTTATAAGCCGTAAAGCCATTGCGCAGGGAAGGCCGGAGTGTTTCCGCCGAACCTGTATGCTCGTGTGCGTGTTTTTTGCGCATAATTGCACACGAGACCGCGGGTGCGGCGCGCACCCGGTCTTCCCTGCGCCCTCAGATTGGAGAGGAGGGCAAACGAGATGCAAGCCTCGGGCAGATTATGCCGCGAGATCGCGGACTCTTGTTCCTCACGCCGTTGCTGGTGTAACGAGTTAACGGTCAGGCGGTCCGTTAAGCTTTCCGCTTAAGACTGTCTCAATACGCAACAATTATTGAGTATCTGTCGGCCCATCATTGCCGCTAAGAGAACAGCGGGTTGCGACGCTCTCTCGTCGATTTGGGGAAATTGAACCGCATGTGCGGCATTGTCGGCATTCTTGGGAAAGCTCCGGTCGCGGAGCTTCTGGTAGACTCACTCAAACGGCTTGAATATCGCGGCTATGATTCCGCAGGCGTCGCCACGCTGGAAGGCGATCACCTCGCGCGCCGTCGCGCCGAAGGCAAGCTGAAGAACCTCGAAAAGCGGCTGGATGCGGAACCGCTGAAGGGGCACACCGGAATCGGACACACCCGCTGGGCGACGCACGGCAAGCCGACCGAGAACAATGCGCATCCGCACGCGACCGATCGCGTCGCCGTGGTCCACAACGGCATCATCGAGAACTTTCGCGAGCTGCGCGAGGCGCTGGAGAAGAAGGGCGCGGTCTTCAAGACCGAAACCGATACCGAAATCGTTCTCCACCTCGTCGATAGTTTTCTCCAGAAGGGCATCAAGCCGGTCGAAGCGGTGAGGGCGGCGCTGTCGGAACTGCGCGGCGCGTTCGCGCTCGGATTCATCTTCGCCGGCGACGACGATCTGATGATCGGCGCCCGCAACGGCCCGCCGCTGGCGATCGGTCACGGCGACGGCGAAATGTATCTGGGATCGGACGCGATCGCGCTCGGGCCGTTCACCGACATGATCAGCTATCTCGAAGACGGCGACTGGGTGGTGCTGACGCGCAAGGGCGCGACCATTTACGACAAGACCAATGCGATCGTGCAGCGCGAGGCGGTCAAGCACAGCGCCTCGACCTCGCTGGTCGACAAGGCGAACTACCGCCACTTCATGGCCAAGGAAATCCACGAGCAGCCGGAAGTGGTCGGCCACACGCTGGCACGTTATGTCGACATGGCGAGCGAGCGCGTCATGCTGCCGGTCAAGCTGCCGTTCGACTTCAAGGACATCCAGCGCATTTCGATCACGGCCTGCGGCACCGCGAACTATGCCGGCTATGTCGCCAAATACTGGTTCGAACGGCTAGCGCGCATTCCCGTCGAAATCGATATCGCCTCCGAATTCCGCTACCGCGAGGCTCCCCTGCGCAAGGGCGATCTGGCGATCTTCATTTCGCAGTCCGGCGAGACCGCCGATACCCTGGCCGCCTTGCGCTATGCCAAGGCGGAAGGCGCCCACACCCTCTCGGTCGTCAACGTGCCGACTTCGACGATCGCGCGCGAAAGCGAAACGGTGCTGCAGACGCTGGCCGGTCCCGAAATCGGCGTTGCCTCGACCAAGGCGTTCACCTGTCAATTGATGGTGCTGGCCTCGCTGGCGGTTGCCGCCGGCAAGGCACGCGGCGAATTGTCGGATGAAGACGAGACCAAGCTCGTTCACGGTCTGGTCGAGATTCCGCGCCTGATGGCGGCGACGCTGACCATTGAACCTCAGATCGAAAAGCTGGCGCGCGACATCTCGAAATCGAAGGACGTGCTCTATCTCGGCCGCGGCACCAGCTATCCGCTGGCGCTGGAAGGCGCGCTCAAGCTGAAGGAAATTTCCTACATTCACGCCGAGGGCTATGCCGCCGGCGAACTCAAGCACGGGCCGATCGCGCTGATCGACGAGAACATGCCGGTGGTGGTGATCGCGCCGTTCGACCGGGTGTTCGAGAAGACGGTCTCCAACATGCAGGAAGTCGCGGCCCGCGGCGGCAACATCATTCTGATGACCGACGCCAAGGGCGCGGCGGAAGCCACCGTCGATTCCCTGGTCACGATCGTGCTGCCCGACATGGCGTCGGCGTTCACCCCGATGGTCTATGCCATCCCGGTGCAGCTCCTGGCCTATCATACTGCCGTGGTGATGGGCACCGACGTGGATCAGCCGCGAAATCTCGCGAAATCGGTAACGGTGGAATAGTCAAGACCATCCGCTGTCACGCTGGCCCTTCAAAAACCTGCTAGGATGGCTTAGCTGGCATAGGCGCGATCAGCAAAAGTGGGACCCCGGTTTTGCGTCCGATCGCGCCCGAATGTCGAGTTCGGCCGCCCTGACCTGGAACCACGATGAAGCCCGAAGAACTGCCCCCGACCGCGCTCCCGGAGGAACCCCTGCCGGAGGCGCACCACGCCGGGCTAATGGCCCGTTTCCGGAACTATTTTCTGACCGGACTGATTGTCGCAGGGCCGGTCGCGATCACGCTCTATCTGACCTGGTGGTTCGTGAACTGGGTCGACAACCTGGTCCGACCCTTCGTGCCGACGGTCTACCGTCCCGAAACCTACCTGCCGTTCGGTCTGCCGGGGTCGGGGCTGATCGTCGCGGTGATCGCGCTGACGCTGCTCGGTTTCCTCACCGCCAATTTGATCGGCCGGACGCTGGTCGACCTCGGCGAGCGGCTGCTCGGCCGCATGCCCGTGGTGCGCGCGATCTATCGCGGCCTGAAGCAGGTGTTCGAGACGCTGTTCTCGGGCAAGGGGTCGAGCTTTCGCAAGGTCGGCCTGGTTGAATTTCCCTCGCCGGGCATGTGGTCGATCGTTTTGATCTCGCAGTCGCCGAGTGCGAACGTGGCAAGCCAGCTTCCCGGCCAGGAAGAGCACATCTCGGTTTTCCTGCCCTGCGCGCCGAACCCGACCACGGGTTTCTTTTTCTACGTGCCGAAGAGCAAGATCATCGAAGTCGACATGAGCACCGAGGACGCCGCCACGCTGATCATGTCGGCCGGCGTGGTGCAGCCCGGCTCCGATCAGCAGAAGCGCAACGGCGCGCTGGCCGGCATGGCGAACGCGGCGCGCGTGGCCAATTCGGCTGCCGGGCTGAAGCCGGCTCCCGCGAAGGCGAAGGTGGAGTAGGGCGCGCGCGACGGATAGACGGGCCGACATCATGACCAAGAAGATCGAAGGCATCATTCCGGTGATGATCACGCCGTTTACCGAAAGCGGCCAGATCGACTATCCTGGCCTCGGCCGGCTGGTGGAATGGTACATCGACAATGGTTCGGACGCGCTGTTTGCGGTCTGCCAGTCCAGCGAAATGCAGTTCCTCACTCTCGACGAACGGGTTGCGCTCGCCGCTTTCGTCAGACAAGCCGCAGCCGGCCGTGTCCCGGTGATCGCGTCCGGTCACATCAGCGAAAGCCTGGACGACCAACTTGCCGAGCTGACCGCCATTGCCGCGACCGGTGTTGACGGCATGGTACTCGTCACCAACCGTCTCGACGCCAAGCAGGAAGGCGGCAGCAGGTTCATCGACGATCTGACTTGGCTGCTCGATCGGCTGCCGAAGCAGATTCCCCTTGGTCTCTACGAATGCCCGGCGCCCTATCGGCGTCTGCTCACCGACGACGAGCTGAAGTTCTGCGCCAACACCGGCCGCTTCGTCATCCTCAAGGACGTGTCCTGCGACCTCGAAACGGTGAAGCGCCGGGTGACGCTGACCAGGGGCACGCCGCTTTCCATCGTCAATGCCAATGCGGCGATTGCTTTTCAGGCAATGAAAGCCGGTTCACGCGGGTTTACCGGCGTATTCACAAACTTTCATCCCGATCTCTACAAGTGGCTGATGACCGAGCATGCCTATCATCCGGCGCTGGCGGACGAACTTTCCGTCTACCTCGCGCTGTCGGCGATGGCCGAACCGATGGGCTACCCGAAGCTTGCCAAGCTCTATCACCAGCGCCTCGGCACGTTCTCCTCTACCGAAAGCCGCGCCGTCACCTTCGATATAAGCGAGAAATTCTGGGCGCTGGAGGCGCTACTCGACAAGATCGTCGAGGGCGCCGAGCACTACCGGCTTCGCATTGCCACGGTTGCGAGTTATCCCGCGCCGATCAGCGGCACCGCTTCATCGCGCTCATACAGATAGAGCAGACAGCGCAGCGCTTCACCGCGCTCGCCCTTGAGTTTTGGGTTGTCCTTCATGATGCGCAGCGCTTCGTCGCGCGCCTGCGTGATGAGCTGGCCGTGCACGTCGGAGCGCGCGATGCGATAACCGGGCAGGCCGCTCTGGCGGATGCCGAGCACGTCGCCTTCGCCGCGCAGTTTGAGATCCTCTTCGGCAATCCTGAAGCCGTCGGTGGTCTCCCGGATCACCTTCAGCCGCGCCGCCGACATCTCGCCGAGCGGCTCCTTGTAGAGCAACAGGCAGGTCGAGGACTCCGACCCGCGGCCGATCCGGCCACGGAGCTGGTGTAACTGCGCGAGCCCGAAGCGTTCGGCGTTTTCGATCACCATAATGGTCGCGGCCGGGACGTCGACGCCGACCTCGACCACGGTGGTGGCGACCAGGAGCCCGATCTCGTGGGCGGCAAACTGCGCCATCACGCGATCCTTATCTGGGCCCTTCATCTGCCCATGCACCAGACCGACGCGGTCGCCGAAGCGCTTCTGCAGCCGTTCGAAACGCTCTGTGGCGTTGGTGAGATGCTCCGTGCCCTCGGCCTCGGATTCTTCGACCAGCGGACAGATCCAGTAAACCAGCTTGCCTGATTTCAGCGCGCGGCCGACGGCATCGACGACTTCATCGAGGCGGCTGGCCGGAACGGCGCGGGTGTCGATCGGCTGGCGGCCGGCCGGCTTTTCGCGCAGTTCCGAGACGTCCATGTCGCCGAAATAGGTGAGCACCAGCGTGCGCGGGATCGGGGTTGCGCTCAAGACCAGCACGTCGACGGCCTCGCCCTTGTTGGTGAGTGCGAGCCGTTCGCGCACGCCGAAGCGATGCTGCTCGTCGACCACCGCGAGCGCCAGCGCCTTGAAGATCACATCGTCCTGGATCAGCGCGTGGGTGCCGACGAGAAAGTCGATTTCGCCGGCTTCGAGCCGCGCCAGGATCTCGCGCCGCTCCTTGCCCTTTTCACGGCCGGTCAGGATCGCTACGCGAAGGCCTGCGCGCTCGGCCAGCGGCGCGATCGTCTTGATATGCTGGCGCGCGAGGATTTCAGTCGGCGCCATCAGCGCGGCCTGCTTGCCGGCCTCGGTGACGGCGGCCGCGGCGAGCAGCGCCACCACCGTCTTGCCGGACCCGACATCGCCCTGCAGCAACCGCAACATCCGCACCGGCTGGAGCAAATCCTCGGTGATGGCGGCGACCGCCGCGCGCTGCGAGGCGGTGAGCGCGTAGGGCAGCGCATCTATGATCTTGTGGCGCAGGTGACCATCGCCGGCGTTGCGGTCGCCGGCCGGACGCCGCAATTGCGCGCGCACCAGCGCCAGTGCCAGTTGGCCGGCGAGCAGCTCGTCGAAGGCGAGTCGTGACCAGAACGGGCCGTCAGGCAAAATGTCCGTGAGTTCGACCGGCACATGCACGCGGGTGAGCGCTTGGCGGATCGGCGGAAAGTTGCAGCGGCGGATCACTTCCGGGCTGATCCATTCGGGCAGTTCCGGCAGCTTCTGCAGCGCCTGCGCGATCGCCCGGCGCAGCGACCCCAGCGCGAGTCCTTCCGTTAGCGGATAGACCGGGTCGATACCGCTGAGTTTTGCAAATCCCGCTTCGTCGACGACGCGGTCGGGGTGCACGATCTGCGGGATGCCGTCATACATCTGCAGCGTGCCGGAAACGTAGCGCTTCTCGCCGACCGGCAGCAGCTTTTCGACATAGCCGGGCTTGGCGCGGAAAAACGTCAGCACCACGTCGCCGGTATCATCCGAGGCATAGACAAGGTAAGGCGCGCGGGCACTGCGCGGCGGAGGCGGCCGGTGACGGTCTACGGTGATCTCCAGCGTCACCACGGTTCCCGGTACCGCCTCGCGGATCTTCGGCCGTGCCCGGCGGTCGATCACGCTGGCCGGCAGATGCAGCAAGAGATCGACCAACCGCGGGGTCTCGTCGCGGCTGAGCAGATAGCGCAGCAGCTTGTCCTGTTTCGGCCCGACGCCAGGCAGGCTCGTGACCGGCGCAAACAAAGGATTGAGCAGGCTGGGGCGCATCAGGTCTCTCGTCGCACATAGCGCGTCATGCGCGGGCTTGCCGCCTTCGCCAAGGCTTCGGCGGCCGAGCGCGCTCGTGGTCCGGCGAAGCCTTGGCGGAGACGGGACCCGCGCATCCATCACTCTTCAAAAGATGATGGATTGCCGGGTCAAGCCCGGCAATGACACTGTAGTGGTAATTCACGGAACTGTTGGGGCTGACATTCGTCATCTCGACCGCTATATCAACCCAGCCCGGCACGTCCGGGCTTTTGGCGTTCGGATGGGACCAGAGAAAATGACGGGATCGACACGATCGAGCGGTGGCCTCGATGACCGCCGCAAGCGGCTTTTATTTCGCTGCTGGCATCGCGGCACCCGTGAGATGGACCTCATCCTCGGCCGCTTTGCGGATGCCGAGATATCGGGCATGCGCGATCACGAACTGACCGAGTTGGAACGCCTGATCGAGGTGCCCGATCCCGACCTCTATGCCGCGCTGACCGGCGACAAGCCGCTCGATCCGGAATATGCGACCGCGCTGTTCGACCGTATCAAGGCGTTTCGCGCTGTGGATCACGACGCATGAAGACGCCCGTCAAATCGCCCGCCGCGCTGCTGGCGCCCGGCCGCGCCCTGACCTTTGCCAATGTTGCCGAGGGCGCGGAGGGGCTTGTCGTCTCCGACCTCGCGCGTGCTGTCGCAGCCAAGCCGAAACCGCCGGCGATCAGCCTTGCCGTGGTCTGCCGCGATGGTCCGCGCATGCAACAACTGGCGCGGGCGCTGGAATTCTTCGCCCCTGATTTGCCTGTGATGCAGTTTCCGGCCTGGGACTGCCAGCCCTATGACCGGGTGTCGCCGCATGGCGGCATCCTGGCGCAGCGGCTGACGACGCTGGCGCGGCTATCGCGCCTGCAGGGCAGCGACAAACCGCTGATCGTGCTGACGACGGTAAACGCCATCGTGCAGCGCGTGCCCGCGCGCGAGGTGGTAGCGGCGCAGGCGCTGTCGGTCGCGCCCGGCCATGTCGTACCGATGGATTCGATCGTCGCCTGGCTGGAGCACAACGGCTACAACCGCTCCTCGACCGTGCGCGAGCCCGGCGAGTACGCCGTGCGCGGCGGCATCCTCGATCTGTTTCCGGCCGGGCTCGACCAGCCGGTGCGGTTCGACTTCTTCGGCGACTCCCTCGAATCGATCCGCACGTTCGATGCGGAAACCCAGCGCACGCTGCTCGACATGCGCGCTCTCGACCTGGTGCCGATCTCGGAATTCCAGCTTGTCACCGAAACCATCCGCCGCTTTCGCATGGGCTATGTCGCGGCGTTCGGCGCGCCCGAGCGCGACGATCCGCTCTATGAGGCCGTCAGCGAAGGCCGCCGTCATCCTGGCATGGAGCACTGGCTGCCGCTGTTCCAGGAGCGGATGGATACGCTGTTCGATTATCTCGACGGTGCGCCGGTCGCGATCGAACCGCAAGGCGAGGATGCCGCGCGCGAACGCTTCAAGCAGATCGCGGACTACTACGAGGCGCGGCGCGAGGCGCTGGAGCATCCCGGATCGGGTGCGATCTACAAGCCGTTACCTCCGGACCGGCTCTATTTGACGGAAGCGGAGTGGACGACGCGGCTGAGCGACGCCGCGGTGGCGCGGCTGACCCCGTTTGCCGTGCCTGAGGGCACTGGCGATTTGTTCGACGCCGGCGCGCGGCAGGGCCGCAATTTTACGCCCGAGCGCGCCGACACTTCGGTCAACGTGTTCGAATCCGTCGTGGCGCATGTGCTGGCATTGCAGGCGCAGCGCAAGAAGGTGGTGATCGCGCTGTGGAGCGAAGGGTCCCGCGACCGCATGGCGAGCATGCTGCGGGATCACAAGCTCGCCAATATCACCAGCGTCAACACCTGGCGCACCGTGCAGGCGACGCCGCGCAACGAGGCCATGCTGGCGGTAGTCGGCATGGAGAGCGGCTTCGAGACCGATGAATTCGCCGTCATCAGCGAGCAGGACATCCTCGGCGACCGCCTGGTGCGGCAGCGGAAATCGAGCCGCAAACTCGACAATTTCATCTCGGAAGTCACGAGCCTTTCGACCGGCGATCTCGTGGTGCATGTCGAGCACGGCATCGGGCGCTTTGTCGGCTTGCAGACAATCGAGGTGGGCGGCGCGCCGCATGATTGTCTCGAACTGCACTATGCCGCTGAAACAAAGCTGTTCCTGCCGGTCGAGAACATCGAGCTGTTGTCGCGCTACGGCTCCGATCACGCCAATGTCGAACTGGACCGGCTGGGTGGCGGCGGCTGGCAGGCGCGCAAGGCCAAGCTGAAGAACCGGATCCGCGAGATCGCCGGCGAACTGATCAAGATCGCGGCCGAGCGGCAACTGCACGAAGCGCCGAAAATGCCGGTGCAGCCGCATGTCTATGACGAATTCTGTGCGCGCTTCCCCTATGAGGAGACCGAGGATCAGCTTGGCGCCATCACGTCTACGCTGAAAGACCTCGAAACCGGCCGTCCCATGGACCGGCTGATCTGCGGCGACGTCGGCTTCGGCAAGACTGAGGTGGCGTTGCGCGCGGCGTTCGCGGTCGCGCTCGAAGGCAAGCAGGTCGCCGTCGTCGTGCCGACCACGCTGCTCGCCCGCCAGCACAGCAAGAATTTTGCCGAACGCTTCAGAGGTTTTCCAGTCAACGTCGCGCAGGCGTCCCGGCTGATCCCGGCCAAGGAGCTGACGCAGGTCAAGAAGGGGCTGGCCGAAGGCAATGTCGATATCGTGGTCGGCACCCATGCGCTGCTCGGCAAGTCGATCAAGTTCCGCGATCTGGGGCTTCTGATCGTCGACGAGGAGCAGCACTTTGGCGTCAGCCACAAGGAAAAGCTGAAGCAGTTGCGGGCGCAGGTGCATGTCCTGACGCTGAGCGCGACGCCAATCCCGCGGACGCTGCAGCTTGCGCTGACCGGCGTGCGCGATCTTTCGATTATCGCCTCACCCCCGGTCGATCGCCTCGCGGTGCGCACCTTCGTGGCGCCGCACGATCCCCTGATGATCCGCGAAGCGTTGCTGCGCGAACGCTACCGCGGCGGGCAGGCGTTCTATGTGGTGCCGCGGATCGAGGATCTTGCCGGCGTCCAGGACTTCCTCGACAAGAACGTGCCGGAGATGAAGGTCGCGGTTGCGCATGGTCAGATGCCGCCGACCGTGATCGAGGACATCATATCGGCCTTCTATGACGGCAAATACGACATCCTGCTTTCGACCACGATCATCGAATCCGGCCTCGATATTCCGAACGCCAATACGCTGATCGTGCACCGCGCGGATATGTTCGGGCTGGCGCAGCTCTATCAGTTGCGCGGGCGGGTGGGGCGCTCGAAGCTGCGCGCCTACGCGCTGTTCACGCTGCCGGCGCAACAGAAGATCACCGCACAAGCCGAGCGGCGGTTGAAGGTGCTGCAGTCGCTGGAAACGCTGGGCGCGGGCTTCCAGTTGGCCTCGCACGACCTCGACATCCGCGGTGCTGGCAATCTGCTCGGCGAAGAACAGTCCGGCCACATCAAGGAAGTCGGCTTCGAGCTCTATCAATCGATGCTGGAGGAGGCGATCCTCAACCTCAAGGCCGGCGTGGCGGAGCCTGCCGCAGACCGCTGGTCGCCGCAGATCACCATCGGCATGCCGGTGCTGATCCCCGAGGATTACGTCAACGATCTCTCGGTGCGGCTGTCGCTGTACCGGCGGCTCGCCGATCTCGATACCGACGAGGAGATCGACAATTTCGCCGCCGAGATGCGCGACCGTTTCGGCGTACTGCCGGACGAGGTCCGCTATCTCTTTAAGGTTGCGGCCATCAAGGCCTATTGCCGCCGCGCCAATGTCGAGAAAGTCGATGCCGGTCCGAAGGGCGCGGTGATCTCGTTCCGCGACAACAGCTTTGCCCAGCCGGATCGCCTCGTCGCCTTTATCCGTCAGCACGGCCAGGCCGCGAAGGTGCGGCCGGATATGAAGGTGGTATTCCTGCAGCAATGGAAGACGCCGGAAGAGCGGTTGATGGGTACGACCGAGATCTTGCGGCAGCTCGCCAATCTCGCGGAGAGCAAGAAGGCGGCGTAGAGAGGGTTCGGCGCGGCTTTCTCCCCGTCATTGCCAATGACGGGGATAGATTGGTGACCCTCTAAGACGCCGCCCGTTGCGCGTCGTCCTGCAGCCGTGACCGCAGCGATTTCACGGAATCGTTCGGCAGCAGCGTTGCGACCGTCACGGTTGGCTCCGACCGTGCGTCGCGCTGGCCGTGGCTGGTATGGCGCATCACGCTTGACAGCCGCCGCGCGATGGCGTGAGCCGACTTCAGATCGGCCTCGGCAAACACCACGACAACCGAGCCGTCGTCCTGGGCAGCGCCGAAATCCATTTGCCGCATCAGGCGGCTGATGATCCGCGCGCCGTCGAATTGCGCACGGGGGTGTTCGGGATCGAACGCAAAGCGCGCCACCGACAATCCGCCGCCGCGTTGCTGCGTCTGGTAGATGGCGCTGGCAAAGTCGCGCTCGAAGGCTTCCGGGGTGAGCAGACCGGTCCGCGCGTCGATCAGGCCATCGGCGTCGATGGCCTTCAGCGTGCGGCTCAGATGCGCTTCAAAGGCGTGCTGGCGGATCAGCGGCAGCCCAATTGCTGCCACCTGGACAGCGTCGCCGGAGACGATCTCGAGGTTTGGCAAATCATAGCCCGGCGCCAGATCGCCTGCCGTCACGACGACGGGAAGATTGCGGAAGCGGGCGTCCTCGGTCAGCACGGTGAGAAAGGCATCGACCACACGCAGGCTGAATCCCTCACCGAGCACGATGCCGTCGATGTCTCTCACGTTGAGATGCTTCGCAGCCGCCTCGATCGAAAGCGCGCCGACCACGCCGGTGCGCTCGCCAAGCGCGACCGACAGCGCCGGATAGGCACCGCCGCGGCCGATCAGGAGCACGGTAGCGTCGCGCGCAGGATCGATATGCGACAACGCCATTGGCGCTGCCGGCGCCAGCCGGCGCATCACAGTCGCATGCAATGACCGCACGCGCAGCGCGGCACGCAGGCGGGCCGCCAGCCGGTCGGAGCCGCCCTGTTGGGCGTGCGGGATTTGGCTCTGAAAAAAGGGAATGACGTTGTCCGGAACAGGGGTCTGCGGATCGACCGCGATCAGCGGCAGATAGGGCTGTCGCGCTGCGACCCGCACGGCCAACTCCGCCAGTCCGGCTGCATCGGCGCCGGCCAGCACGGCCGCCGGTTGCACCTGCTCGACCGCGCGCGCCGCATCCGCCCACCCGCTCTCGACCACCGGAAACAGTCTCGCGACATCGAGCGCGGCGGCAAAGGACAGCCGTTTCGCGGTCGATACGACGAGGATCGGACCTTGCTGGGACATCTGAGAACTCGGACCAGGCGCGCAATAGGTGCCACGATCCTAGTTTGCGGCGCTTAATGCGGCGTCAACAGGCGCTCGCCATCGGGCCTCTCAGGCGGCGTTGCTCCGATCCCGAAATGCTTCCACCATCAAAGGGTTAAGGCCGAGTTCTGTCAGCGCGTCTCGGGCGCGGGCGTTGTCGAGCGCACGGCCGGCAAGCCGGTGGCCGCTGAGGCGGTCCGGCAGCGCGGTCAGCAGCGCGCCCTGACCGAGCCGGCGCGCCCACTCCTGCAGGTCCTGCGCCAGGAATCGGTAGCCGCCGACGGCCATAACGCCGGACGGCGGCGCGGTGATATTTACCGCGCCGGTGACGCGGTCGAGCCGCGCCGCGTAATCCGTATCCACGTAGTCGCGCGGCGGTGACGCGATCAGGGAATCGCTCGGCGGCGGAGGGGGCGCATAGGCAGCGACCGGCACCATCGGTCCGCGCAATCCCAACGTGCCGCGCGGCGTCAGCAGGATTTCGCCGGCGATCGACGATCCCGGCAGGTCGCGCGGCGCACCGTGGGGGCCCGGCTTGATCAGGGCCGGCGAGCCGTCTTCCGCGATCCGCCGCGCACCGAACAATCCGGCCTCGCCGAACAGATAGACATCCGTCAGCGTCGCCTGTTGCGCGGCCCAGCACGCGCTGGAGCCGATCTGCTCCGGGGTCCGCCACAGGCCGATGACATTGCGCAGGCTCGGCATCCGCGCGCCGAGGTCCAGTTCGTCCAGCCGCAGCGCCAGTTGGGCAGGCGCGATCAGCGTGTCGCAGGCCTGCTCGTTGATCTGCTGTTCCAGAACCTCGTCGTCGAAAGGATGGTGCAACACCAGTGTTCCGCCCGACAGCAGCCAGATCGCCAGCGACGAGGCGAGGCCGGCAAATGACATCGGCGAGAAGGCCGACAGGATGGTTGCGCCCTGCGGCACGTCGCTTTCGAGCGATATGGCAAGGCCGCCCGCAATCAGGCCGAGATGGGCGCGCGGGACCGGCCGGAAGCCGTCCGCGGTGACATCGAAGGAAATCAGCGCCGCCTTGCGGCCGTCCTGGATCACGGCGCGCGTGGTCGGGGATTCCCGGAAGATGGCGTTGTCGAGCGAGGCCATGCCCTCGGGCAGGTCGCCGCCGAAGCCGCAGACATGGCGGATCGAGAACGCTTCGGCAGCAGCGTTCATGGCGATATCCGAGTAGATCACGCCGTCGACCTTGCCCGAGGTCACGATCGCCCGGGCGGCGGTACGGTTGAGCGCTATGGTCAATTCCGACTGCCGCCAGAGCAGCGGCAGCACCGCAACGACGAGGCCGGCGCGGAAGGCGGCAAGCACGGTGACCGCGAATTCGATAGTGTTCGGCAATTGAACCGCGATCACGGAATTGGACGGCAAGCCGGATTCGATGAAGTGCGCGGCCAGCGACGAGATCATGCGGTCGGCCTGCGCGAAGGTAAGACGCTTCGGCGGCTGGCCGGTGATGCGCTGCTTGTTGGGGGGATCGACCAGCGCCAGCGCGTCCGGCTGCCGTGCCAGGTTCCGTTTGAACAACGTATCGAGCGTTGGCGAAGCGGTGGGCTGGGTCACGGCGTTACTTCGGCTCTGTCACGGAGGTTGGATCGCTTGGCGAGTTCACTTCATTTCCGGCTTCTGCCACCAGGTTTCCGGCAGATAGCCCGTCAACGCGGTCGCTGTAGGTTGTTCTATCCGATTCCACCGCGCAATCCATTGCTCCTGCACGTTAAACACTGGAATTGCGTAGAAGCCCGACATCAGGACGCGATCGAGGGCCCGCACCGCGGAGACGAAAGGCGGACGTTCGCGCGCCTCGAGCAGGGCAGCGATCATGGCATCGATGGCGGGCTCCTTGGCCCCCATGTAATTCCGGGTGCCGGGAATGTCGGCGGCCTGGCTGCCCCAGTAGAAGGACTGCTCGTTGCCGGGGGATAGCGACTGGTCCCAGCGGTTCTGCAGCATATCGAACTCGTACCCCAGCCGGCGCTGGTCGAACTGCACGGGATCGACCGCGCGGACGCTGGCCTCGATGCCGGCGCGCTTGAGGTCGCGCTGATATGAAAGCGCAACCCGCTCCTGGTCGCGCGTCGTCACCAGGATTTCGAAGGTGAGCGGCGTCCTCGACGAACGCTGCCGCAGCACGGCCCCATCGAGATCGTAGCCGGCTTCCGACAGCAACCTCAGCGCCTGGCGCAGCGCTGTTCGATCGCGGCCCGATCCGTCGGTGACGGGCAGGCGGTATGTGCCATCGAGAATATCCGGCCGGATCCGTGCGGCGAACGGCTTCAAGAGTTCGCGCTCGTGCTCGTCGGCCGGGCGGGCATAGGCGGATAGTTCGGACCCTGCGAAGAAGCCTGCCGCACGCGCATAGAGTCCGAAAAAATAATTGCGGTTGACCCACTCGAAATCGAACAGCAGCGTCAGGGCCTGCCGGACGCGGATGTCTGAAAACATCGGACGTCGCGTGTTGAACACCAGGAATTCCGAGGGCTGCGGCAACCCGGTCTTGATGGTGTCGCGGATCACTTCGCCGTTGCGGGCGGCCGGAAAATCGTAACCTTCATGCCAGCGCAGCGGCTCGTGCTCGGCGCGAAAGTCATAGAGGCTACGCTTGAATGCCTCGAACTGGCCGTTGGACTCGCGATAGAAGTCGAGCCTGATCTCGTCGAAGTTCCACAATCCCCGATTCACCGGCAGGTCGCGGCCCCAGTAGTCGGGATTGCGGGTCAGCGTGACGCTGGCGCCCGGCTTGACGGCGGTGACGCGATAGGGGCCGGAACCGACCGGTCCGGTCATCGTGGTTTCCTCGAACGTCGCCGGATCGACCGCATGCTTCGGCAAGACGGGCATCAGCCCGAGGATCAGCGGCAGCTCGCGGTCGTTGCCGCCACCGAAGTCGAACCGCACGGTGAGCGGATCGGGCGCTTCGGCCTTTACGACTTTGGAATAATACTGGCGGTGATTGGGGCGACCCTTGTCGCGCAGCAAGGCCCACGAAAACAGGACATCCTCTGCCGTGACCGGTTGGCCGTCGGCAAAGCGCGCCCTCGGGTCGAGGTGGAACGTGACGTAGCTGCGTGCGTCGTCGGTCTCGATGGTTTTGGCCAGCAAGCCATAGAGCGTGAAAGCCTCGTCATTGCCGCGCGCCATCAGGCTCTCGACCACAAAGCCCCTGATCTGCTGAACCGCAAGGCCGCGGACGATCAGGGGGTTGAGGCTGTCGAAGGTTCCGAGGGCGCCCCAGACCAGCCGTCCGCCCTTAGGCGCTTCCGGATTGGCGTAGGGCATATGCGTGAAACCGGCGGGAAGAGCAGGCGCGCCGTGCATCGCCAGCGCGTGGCTTTCGGTCGCCCTGGCTTGGTGGACCGGCGCGAGCGGCGTCACACCTAGCGCGAGGGCAATGCCGGCCAGCACACGCAGGCGGATACGACCGGAGACGGTCATAGGCGGACGGGGATTTGATTCGAAAATGCGCACGGATAAAGCTTTACCATAGGCTTCGGCCTCGGCCTGCGGGGAACGCCAAAGATGCTTGTCGGCATTGATCTTTTCGTCTGCCGCTGTATTGAAGGCGGGCAGTTGATGACCGCGGGAACGCCTGTCACGTAACCGCCTCAATTGCCAACGAGACAGCCGCCCCAGCGCGGCTTGGTGTCGGTGCCTGTAGCGGTTTCGGGCGCTCCGGTTCAGAAAGGGTTTTCCGCAATGAATTTCCGTATCTTCGCCGCGTCGATTCGGCCGCGTGGGCAGGTCTTGGCCCTGTTGGCGGCCTCGGCATTGTCGGCAACGTTGATGGCGTCGGGCGCGCAAGCTCAGCAGCCCGCGCCGGCGCCCGGGGCTCCGAAGGCTGCCCCTGCGCCTGCCGCTCCGAAAGCGCCTCCGAAGGCTGCTCCCAAGGGTCCCGCCGGCGCTCCCGCGGCACAAGCCCCTCCGGCTGGCGCTCCCGGCGCCGCCCCGCCCCAGGAGCAGCAGGTCCAGCTAATCTACGCGCCCTGGACCAAGTTCTGCCTCAAGGGTCAGGAAGCCGGCGCCAAGCAGGTTTGCTTCACCGGCAAGGACGGCCGCATCGAGTCGGGCCAACCCGTCATCGCCGCCGTCATCATCGAGCCGGAAGGCGAGCCCAAGAAGCTCCTGCGCGTGACCTTGCCGCTCGGCATGCAGCTCGTGCACGGAACCCGGATCATCGTTGATAACAATCCGCCGCAGCAGGGCCCCTATGTGATCTGCTTCCAGAACGGCTGCATGTCGGACTACGAAGCAACCCCCGAGCTGATCGCCAACTTGAAGAAGGGCCAGAATCTGGTTGTTCAGGCGATCAATTCCAACGGTGCGCCGCTGACGCTGCCGCTGCCGCTCGCCGGTGAATTCGCCAAGGCCTTTGACGGTCCGCCGACCGATCCGAAGCAGTTCGAGGAAAACCAGAAGAAACTGCAGGAAGAGCTGCAGAAGCGTGCCGAGGAGCAGCGCAAGAAACTGGAGGGCACCCAGCCGGGCGCCACTGCAAATCCGGCGGCGAAGTAACAGCCGCGCCATTCGACAAAGCAAAAGGCGCCCGACCAGGGCGCCTTTTTCGTTGCCGGAAGAAGAATACTAGTTGAGCGAGGGGTTGCGCGGGCGGTAGCCGCCGGACTTGTCCTTCACGAAGATCTCGGCCACCTGCGAGTGCCGGATCGGCTCACCGGAATCGTCCGGCAGCAGATTTTGCTCGGAGACGTAGGCGACGTATTCGGACTCCGAGTTTTCCGCGAGCAGGTGATAGAACGGCTGATCCTTGTCAGGCCGAACCTCTTCGGGGATCGACAACCACCATTCCTCGGTATTGTTGAATTCCGGATCGATATCGAAAATCACGCCCCGGAATGAAAACACCCGGTGGCGGACGATCTGTCCGATCTGAAATTTGGCGGTGCGCGCTTTGATCATGTCCCGTCGAATAGACCATGATTGTGGCCGATGCTAGGGGCAATAGGACGAATTAACCTTTATGCGTGGTGGCCATATCCGGCGCCATCTCCCCAAAATCACTGACGAAAAGACGCTTTACGAGATGGCCGATATCCTCAACCTTGCGCTTCCCTATTTTGGCCTGATCTTCATCGGCTTTGCCTGCGGCAAGGCCAAAGGGCTGCCGGAATCGGGCCTCGCCTGGATGAACTTCTTTCTGCTCTACGTCTCGCTACCTGCCTTGCTATTCCGCATCATGTCGGAGACGCCATTTTCCGAACTGAACAACCCGCCGTTTCTGATCGCAACCACGCTGGCGACCGTGAGCGCCTTCGTGCTTGCCATGGTGGCAGGCCGCATCATCGGCGAACTGTCGCTGCGCAAGGCGACGATGGCGGGCCTTGCCGGCGCTTACGGCAATATCGGCTATATGGGCCCCGGGCTGGCGCTGGCGGTGCTCGGGGCCAAGGCAGCGGCGCCGACCGCGTTGATCTTCTGCTGCGACAGCATTTTCCTGTTCACGATCGTGCCGCTGTTGATGGCGCTGAGCGATCGCAAGCATCCGTCGTTCCTGTACGCCATTGGCGTCGCCGCGCGGCAGATCGTGCTCAATCCGCTGATCATGTCGGCCGCCGCAGGGGCGCTTGTCGCGGCGTTGCACATTCAAGTGCCGGTCGCCGTCGACAGGACCTTGCTATTTCTCCAGAACGCGGCGGCACCGACGGCGCTGTTCGTGCTGGGCGTTACCGTGGCGCTGCGGCCGTTCGATCGCGTGCCCTGGGAAGTGCCCGGCGTGATCGCGATCAAGCTCCTGATCCATCCGCTTATCGTGTTCGGGCTGATGCTGCTGTTCGGTCCGTTCGCGCAGCCCTGGGCCGCGACCGCCGTCCTGATGGCCGCGCTGCCGCCGGCGCTGAACGTGTTCGTGATGGCCCGGCAGAACAACACGTGGATCGAGCCGGCATCGGTGGCCGTCCTGATCGGGACCTTCGCGTCCGTGGTCACGCTGACGAGCGTGATGTGGTTCATCCAGAGCGGACGGCTGGCGTTTCCGTAAGCGTGGCGCGGAGACACAAAATCGCGAAAACAACCCCATGCAAAGTAGAGTGGGGCTAGGTTCGCAGCCCTCACGCTGGCGTCCGGAGCTAGCTCACGCGCTTCCAGGTCGGCGCCAGCCCCTCGCGCATGGCAAGCCGCCGCAGCGGGCCGAACGAGCCGAGGAGGTGCATGCCGGCCGCGCGCAGCGATTGCATGGGCAGGAAATCGCTAAGCAATGAACGGTTGGCGACATCGATCGCGATCAGCCGGCTTGCGACGTCGGCACGTCGCGCGGCTTGATAGCGCGCCAGCACGGCCGGCGACCCCGGATCCTCGCCGAGCGAGATCGCATTGCCGGCGATATCGGCGATATCGGCCGCATCGCGCAATCCCATGTTGAGACCTTGGGCGCCGATCGGCGGCACCACGTGGGCGGATTCGCCGACCAGCGCGACGCGATGGCTGGCGAATTGCTCGGGACGCTCGATCGTCAACGGAAACAGGTTGCGCCCGGCTTCGACCTGGACACGGCCGAGAATGGAGTGCGACTGTCTTTCCGCGGCTTCCGACAATTCCTCATCGCTGAGCGAGATCAGCCGCTCGGCTTCTCTGGTTTCCGAAACCCACACCACGCTGCAGCGGTTGCCGGGCAGGGGCACGAATACGCATGGACCTTGCGCGGTGTGAAACTCGGTGGAGATGCCGTTGTGCGGTCGAGAATGCGAAATGTTGAAGGTCAGCGCCGACTGATGAAGGTCGCGGCGGCTGGTCTTGATGCCGGCCGCCTCGCGGGACGGTGATTGCCGCCCGTCTGCGCCGATCACGAGCCGCGCAGAGAGCTGCTCGCCCTTGCCGGTACGGATGGCGACGATCGCATCCTGCGGGTCGATCGCGGCGGCCTCATCGTCAAATCGAGTCAAATTGGAAAGTTCGGCGGCGCGCTCTTCGAGCGCAACCATCAACGATCGGTTGTCGATGTTGTAGCCGAACTGTTCGAGACCGATCTCGTCCGAGGAAAACCGCACCTCGGGCGCGCGGATCAGCCGGTCGGTGTCGTCGACAAGGCGCATGATCCGCAAGGCGGCAGCCTTGTCCCGGCAGCGCGGCCAGACCTCGAGACGTTCGAGCAACTCAGTGGAAGCCCCCAACAGCGCCGTGGTGCGGTTGTCGGCATAGGGGGCGCGGCGGGCGAGCAGGGCGGTTCTCGCACCGGTAGCGGCCAGCGCGACGGCTGCGGTCAACCCCGCCGGCCCGCCGCCGATCACGGCGGCGTCATAAATTTGAGATGCGTCATTCATATCGAGACAATTGACGCTCGGGCTGGCATTTTCAAGCCATCAACCGGCCGAAATGTTTCCGCTCAATCGCGCGGCGGAACGCCGCAAAGCGCCGATATGCAAATAGCAGCGATTCCTGATAGCACTGCCGAGCCAATGGACCAGACCACAGAGCCAGATTCCGCCCCCGCGACCAGCCGAATGCGGACCGCCGCGTTCGCGGTACACATTTTCACGGCACTGGGCGCGGGCGTCGCGCTGCTGGCGATGCTCGAGGCCGTCCGCGAACATTGGGCCAATATGTTCGGCTGGCTTGGCGTCGCCCTGATCATCGATGCCGTCGACGGGCCGCTGGCGCGAAAGCTGGACGTTGTGCGGCTGCAGCCGAACTGGTCGGGCGACGTGCTCGATCTCGTCGTCGATTTCGTGACCTACGTCTTCGTTCCGGCCTATGCCATCACCGCGAGCGGGATGCTGCTGCCGGTGGCGGCGCCGCTGCTCGGGATCGGCATTATGGTTTCCGGGGCGCTCTATTTCGCGGACCGGCGCATGAAGGCGTCCGACAACCACTTCCGCGGCTTTCCGGCGCTGTGGAACGCGGCGGCGTTTTATTTGTTCTTGCTGCATCTGCCGCCGGCACTCTCCACTCTCGGAATCGCAATCCTGATCGCTCTCACATTCGCCCCGTTTCATGTGCTGCATCCGATCCGGGTGGTGCGGCTACGCTGGCTGACCCTGTGGCTGATGGCCATTGGAGCCGTGCTGGCGATCTATACCCTCATCCGCGATTTCAACGTGGGCACTCCCATCGTCGCCGCACTGTGCGCCATTGCGGCTTACGTCATAGGAAGCGACGCCGTGATCCGGCAAATCAAGTCGTTCAAGGCATGATGGAATTATTGACCAGCCCGGAAGCCTGGGCGGCGCTGTTGACATTGACGGCGCTGGAAATCGTGCTCGGCATCGACAACGTCATTTTCATCTCGGTGCTCGTCTCGCGCATCCCGCCGGCGCAGGCCAAACGCGCGCGTCAAATCGGCTTGCTGCTGGCGCTGGTGTTCCGCATCGTGCTGCTCACCCTGCTGGTGTGGCTGATCGGCCTGACGGAGCCGGTCATCACGGTAAGAAATGTCGAACTGTCCTGGCGGGACATCATCCTGATTGCCGGCGGAGCCTTCCTGATCGCGAAGGCGACGCATGAAATTCATGGCGAGGTCGAGGCGAGCGATGGCGAGGTCGATGCCGAACCCAGGGCCAGCGCATTCTTCTGGGTGATCGTGCAAATTATCATCATCGACATCGTGTTCTCCCTGGACTCGATCATCACCGCGATCGGCATGGCGCAGGATCTGGAGATCATGATCGCCGCCGTCGTGATCGCATGCGTCGTCATGTACGTCTCGTCGGGTCCAGTGGCCCGGTTCGTGGCCAATCACCCGACCACCAAGATGCTGGCATTGGCATTCCTGGTGCTGATCGGCGTGGCGCTGGTGGCGGACGGATTCCAATTCCATATCCCGCGCGGCTACATCTATTTTGCCATGTTGTTCGCGGCCGCGGTCGAAATGTTCAATGTGCTCGCCAGGCGTAACCGCAAGAAGGCCGCCAGGCGGCCGGTCAGTTGACAAGCGGGCGGCGATGGCTTTCGTTGCGCGCTCGGGCGCTTGAGCAAATACCGAGGGAGAGACTGTCATGACCAAGGCCGTGCGTGTGCACAAGGTGGGCGGACCGGAGGCCCTGGTGTATGAGGACGTCGAGGTCCCGGCGCCGGGAGCGGGTGAGGTTCGCATCCGCCAGCATGCCGTCGGGCTGAACTTCATCGACGTCTATTTCCGCACCGGCCTCTACAAGGCACCGGGGCTGCCGTTCATTGCCGGCAATGAGGCCGCCGGCGAGGTTGTGGCCGTCGGCCCAGGCGTTACCAATTTTCATCCCGGCGACCGCGTCGCCTATTATTTCACGCTCGGCGGCTACGCCTCGGAGCGGGTGATCCCGGCCGACAAGCTGGTCAAGCTACCCGACCACATCACCTATGAGCAGGGCGCCGTCCTGATGCTGAAGGGGCTGACGGTCTGGTACCTCCTGCACAAGACCTTCAAGGTCGAACCCGGCCATCGTGTGCTGATCCATGCCGCCGCGGGCGGCATCGGCCTTCTGGCCTGCCAGTGGGCGAAGGCGCTCGGCGCGCATGTGATCGGCACCGTCGGCTCCAAGGCCAAGGCCGACCTCGCGCTCGCCAATGGCTGCGATCACGTCATCCTCTATAACGAGGAGGACTTCGTCGCCCGCGTGAAACAGATCAGCCGCAACGAGCTCTGCGACGTCGTCTATGACGGCGTCGGCAAGACCACCTTCCCGGGCTCGCTGTCGTGCCTGCGGCCCCGCGGCCTGTTCGTCAGTTTTGGCAACGCCTCCGGCCCGGTGCCGCCGTTCCCGCTCGCCGAGCTCAACAATCACGGCTCGCTGTTTGCCACCCGGCCCAAGCTCAACGACTATGTCAGCACCCGCAAGGAGCTGCTCGAAGGCGCCGACACGCTGTTTGCCGCCGTCATCAACGGCAAGCTCCACGTGCCGATCAACCATGCCTACGCGCTGAAGGACGCGGCGAAGGCGCATACCGAGCTGGAGAGCCGGGCGACGACGGGGGCGGCGATTTTGCGGCCGTAACTTTCTCCGCCGTCATTGCGAGCGAAGCGAAGCAATCCACCTCGCCACGCGGGGATAGATTGATTGCTTCGTCGTGGAGCCTGTCACCGGGCGCGCATTCGCGCGACCCGTTGGCTCCTCGCAGTCCATCGGTCTACATTGGGCGCGCACCAGTATCCAATGCTTCGTTCGCGGCCGGGAGTACGGGGCGACTTCCTATTGTCGCAGCGGCAAGCGAGCGTATCCGCCGGGGGGCCGGGAGCCGACGAAATCCGTCGATACTCGGCAGTGATATGCGTGACAGCCAGGACACGACTATCAAGGCACAGGCGCGGGTGGCCTCAAAAACTCGACCAGCCGTTGAGCGTGTGCGGGCAGGGACCTAAAACTTCGCACGCAAATCCTTAGGTGGCGAAGAGCCCAAGTGTCCGTAAGAGGAATGACACGGACAGCCATTGATTGCTGGGATCGCCGAGCTGCTGTTTCGGGCAGGATGGCGAGACCAATGCCCTTTTCTACCATCTGACACATCAAGTCGGACCCGTTGAGGCGGATGCGCAGCTTGAACCGGCGACCGGCACGGAAGGCATGATAGTTCAACAAGTCCTGCATCGGGCTGCCCACGGCAAAGCCGATGAATTCATGGTCGAGAGTTTCGCGGAATGCAATTTTACGATGCCGGCTGAGCGGATGCCGCAGTGGCGTCACCAGGACCAGGCGGATCTCCGCGAACGGAAAACTGTCCAGCTCCGCGCCTGGATCAACGGTCTCCCCGACAATGCCGATATCGCCGCGGCCCGCGGCGATTGCTCGAATAATCTCGCCGCTTCCGTGATGCTCAAGGTCGACGTCGATATTCGGATGGGCAGAGAGAAAGGCCGCCAGGGGTACGGGGAGAAATTCCATCGCGCCGATATTCGACAGCAAGCGCACATGTCCCGTCAGCCCCTTCCCGAAATTGTCCAGGTCACCGCGCATTTGCTCCAGCTGCTGCGAGACAATCCACGCGTGATGCAGCAGCACTGTTCCTGCTGACGTAAGCCGAATCCCCCGGCGGTTCCTTTCCAGGAGCGGAGCGCTGAGCGCATTTTCCATGGCGCGGATACGCTCACTCGCCGACGCCAGTGTCATGTTCGCGCGAGCGGCCCCGTGCGTGATGCTGCCAGCTTCGGCGACGTGCACGAACAGTCGCAGGTCGGTCAGATCGAACCTTATGGGCATCGTTAGGGACGTACCTTCGGCTGCGCCTAAGGCACACTTAGCACATTCCGCATTGTGCGTCTCTTGTCGCACATACAGGGTCGGGGGCCTCAGACATCCTATCTTGGACATCGCAGGACAAGGAGAATGATGATGAAGCCAATTAGCACCGTAAGATCAGGCATAGCCGCGTTGGCGTTTGTTGCCGGTGCTATTCCGGCGGCAGCCGCTTTCCCGGAGCGAGCGATTACTTTGATCGTTCCGTTCGCCGCCGGCGGCCCCGGCGACACGGTCGTACGCCTCATCGGGACGCATATGGCCAGGACGCTGGGCCAACCGATCGTCGTGGAGAATGCTGCTGGGGCTGGCGGCACGAGCGCTATCAGCCGTGCCACGCAAGCAGACGCAGATGGATACACCATCATGTTGGGTAATATGGGAACACATGGTGCAGCGCCAGCGCAGTATCCCAACCTGAAATACGATCCGGCTAAGGACTTTGCTCCCATCGGACTGATGGTTACTACACCGATCGTGATCATCGCCAGGAAGACATTTCCAGCCAACAATCTCCGCGAGTTCGTCGACTACGTGAGAAGGAACCAGAACAAGGTAGTTGAAGCGCATGCCGGCGTCGGCTCAGTTTCTCACACGACATGCACTCTTCTACAATGGATCATAGGGACAAAGACTGCTCGGGTGGCCTACCGCGGCACAGGGCCGACCATCAACGACCTTATTGCGGAACACGTCGATTTTGGCTGTGACCAGATTGTAAACGTTGCGCCGCATATTCAGGCGGGCACGCTCAAGGCGTTCGGTATCGCGACGGCCAAACGTTCGGCGGCCATGAAGGATGTCCCAACGACCAGGGAGGGCGGCCTGCCGGAGTTCGAGGTCTCTGCTTGGATTGCGCTATTTGCTCCAAAGGGTACTCCACAACATGTGGTCGGCAAACTGAACGAGGCGCTTGTCAAAGCCCTCGATGACGAAGGCACACGCGCGCGACTGCTCGATCTTGGCAGCGAGATCCCGGATCGGGCCGGCCGCGCGCCTGACGCCCTGCAGGAGCTGGTCGTTCGTGAAGTCGCCCGTTGGACGCCGGTGCTCAAGACCGCCGGTCAATGAACGAGGGCGTTGACTCATAAGAGCGTAGCCAGAGCCTGATTGACGCAAGCTGTACGAGGGCAAGGTAATTGCAGCCAGCTTATCGTAGCGCGTTGTTGTGTCCGGTTATCGTCGGAGCCGACGTTCGTGAGACGCGCGAATACGCAGCGAGGTGACCCAATGTCCGCGCCGACGATCAAGTTCGATGACGGCGCCGTCTATGAACGGATGATGGGCAAGTGGAGTGGACTGGCCGGACGCGCTTTTATTGATTGGCTCTCGCCCCCGCCCAATTTGCGATGGCTCGACATCGGTTGTGGCAATGGCGCGTTTACACAGTTGCTGGTCGAGCACTGCGCCCCAATGACCGTCGAAGGCGTGGATCCCTCGGAAGGTCAGCTGGCCTTTGCACGAGAGCGGCTGGCGACACCTGTCGCGAAGTTTCGACAGGGCGATGCAATGGCACTGCCATTTGCCGATGGCACCTTCGATGCGGCCGTAATGGCGCTCGTTGTGTTTTTCATTCCGGACCCTGCCAGGGGGGTCGCTGAAATGGCTCGCGTCGTGCGGCCGGGAGGTCTCGCGGCCGCTTATATCTGGGACGTCGTCAGCGGCGGCGGCCCGTCGGAGGCCATCATAATCGAGATGAAAGGCATGGGGTTCACGCCAACGCGGGCCCCGAAAGCGGAAGCCTCGACGCCCGAAGGACTACATGCGCTGTGGACACGGGCGGGTTTCGCCGATATCGAAGCGCGCGTTCTTGGCACGCAACGAACGTTCGACGATTTCGAGGACTATTGGTCCACTACGATCGCGGCGCCCAATCTCGCTCCGATGCTCACAACGATGGCGACAGCCGACGTGACGCAACTCAAGTCTCGGGTTCGTGAGCAGGTGCCTATCGAGGCGAGTGGGCGTATCTCGATCGAGGCGCACGCCAATGCGATCGTCGGCCGTCGGCCCGGATAGGGCTGTCGATCGCTCTTCCGCTCCTCCCCCAGAAGCTGCCAACCTGCCGTCGGGTTGCAACGCGCTACGACAAGCTGGCCGCCAACTACCTCGCCTTCGTGCAACTTGCGTCAATCAGGCTGTGGCTCCGCGCTTATGAGTCCACGCCCTAATTAACCCAGCAAAGTGGTGGTCCCGCGAGGACTCGAACCTCGAACCTTCGCGTCCGCAACGCGGCGCTCTATCCATTGAGCTACGGAACCGTGCCTTCATCGGCTGCGATCTGGCGGCCGTAAGCCCGACGTCATTGCGAGCGAAGCGAAGCAATCTACCTCTCCGCACGGGGATAGATGGATTGCTTCGTCGCTACGCTCCTCGCAATGACGGTTGAGGCTACGCCACCCTTCTCGCCGCACCTGCCTTCACCAGAATCGCATCAAGGCAATCGATCATCAGCGATATCTCCTCGCGCGTGACGTTGAGGGCAGGCATGAAGCGCAGCGCATCGGGCTGCGGCGAGTTGATGAGGACGCCGTCCGCGAATGCTTCCGCTACGATCGACGCGCCGATCGGCAGTTTGAGGTCCAGCGCCAGCAACAGCCCCCGGCCGCGCACCTCGCCGAGACCGTGACGCGCGGACAGTTTCTGTAGTTGGCTTTCCAAAAACAGACCGGCATCGACCGCCGCCTTCAGAAATTCCGGCTTCGACACTTCTTCCAGCACCGCAAGCCCCGCAGCGCACATCAACGGATTGCCGTTGAACGTGCCACCCTGGTCGCCGTGCTCGAAGCAGGAAGCTTGCTCGGTCGCGAGCAGGGCGGCCAGCGGCACACCGCCGCCGATACCCTTGCCGAGTGTCATGACGTCGGGCTCGATGCCGGCGTGTTCGTAGTGAAACAGCTTTCCAGTCCGGCCCATCCCCGTCTGGATTTCGTCGACGATCAGCAGCAGCCCGTGCTCCTTGGTCAGTGCGCGCAACTCCTTCAGGAATTGATCGGTTGCCGGCCAGACGCCGGCCTCGCCCTGGATCGGCTCCAGCATCACGGCGACCGTATTGTCCGAGATCAGCGCCTTCACCGAATCGAGATCGTTCAGTTTGGCCTTGCGGAAGCCCGATACCTTCGGCTCGAACAGCGGCTCGAAAGCCTTCTTGCCCGATGCAGACATGGTTGCGAGCGTGCGGCCGTGAAAGCCGCCTTCGAAGGTGATGATTTCGAACGCGCCGTTCTTGTATTTCGTGCCGTATTTGCGCGCGAGCTTGATGGCGCCTTCATTGGCCTCCGCGCCCGAATTGGCGAAGAACACCTGATCGAAGCAGCTCCTCTCACGAAGTGCTTGCGCGAGCTTCAGGCTGGGGCCGTTGTAGAAGGCGGGGCTTGGCGTCAGCAGCAGTTTTGCCTGCGCGGCAAGCGCTTCGGCGACGACCGTCGGCGAATGGCCGAGGCAGTTGACGGCCCAACCCTGCATGAAATCGAGGTACCGCTTGCCGGCGTCATCCCACAGATACGCGCCTTCGCCGCGAACGAACACGGCCTGCGGGCGGGCGGTGATGTTCATCAGCGCGTCGAACGGATGGGCAGCATGGGTCATGTCGATCTCCTCAGGGTTTTGGGGGAAGGGGCAGGCCGAAACGCAAGAAGGCCGCACTTTGAGGGTGCGGCCTTCTCGAAAACTTGGCTGAAACTAGCTAATCAGCGTTGTCGTCGGACACGGCGCGACCCATCATCGTCGACAGAGCGACGACGCAGGCAGGCGCGGCGGTTGGTCCGGTTCAGCTTCATGCGGTGGCCCATACAGCCTGATGGCAGGCGGTGTCAAGATGGTGCGGTCGCTGCCAATAGGCGGCAGGCTTGTCGCATCGAACTCCGTAAGCCCGCCATTCACTGTTTGCTTGCTTAGCCGCAGACGCACTCAACCTCTCCCGCTTGCGGGGTCGAGACGAGCGAAGCTCGCTCTTAGGTCGGCGCGAAGCGCCGGGTGGGGGCTCTCTCCACTCGGGCAGTGTCGCCTGCGGAGACACCCCCACCCCAGCCCTCCCCCGCAAGCGGGAGAGGGAGCGCGCCTGCTTCGTGGTCGCAATCAAATCTAATTCGCAAGTGCGTGCGGGTTCGCGGACGCCTCAGAACCCTGCGACGCTGCCGTGCAGGTCATACTGATCTGACCGCTCGATCTTCGCGGTGACGATCTCGCCGACCTTGAGCGGGCGGCGGCTACTGAGATACACCGCGCCATCGATCTGCGGCGCATCGGCCTTTGAGCGGCCCTTTGCGACCGTCGGCCCGACCTCGTCGACGATGATCTGCTGTCTCGTGCCGACCTTGCGCTTCAGACGACGCGCGGAGATTTTCTGCTGCCGCGCCATCAGCGCGTTCCAGCGCTCCTGCTTCACCTCATCAGGCACGGCATTTCCGATCGAATTCGACGCGGCGCCCGCAACCGGCTCGTATTTGAAGCAGCCGAGGCGATCGATCTCGGCTTCTTCCAGCCAGTCGAGCAGATAGGCGAAGTCGGAATCGGTCTCGCCGGGGAAGCCGACGATGAAGGTCGAGCGCAGCGTGAGTTCAGGACATTCCTCGCGCCACTTCTTGATCCGCGCCAGCGTCTTTTCCTGCGCGGCGGGACGCTTCATGGCTCTCAGGACGTCCGGGCTCGCATGCTGGAAGGGAATATCGAGATAGGGCAGGATCTTGCCCTCGGTCATCAGCCCGATGACTTCGTCGACATGCGGGTAGGGGTAGACATATTGCAGCCGCACCCAGGCGCCGAGTTCGCCGAGCTCCCTGGCGAGGTCGAAGAATTTGGCGCGGACCTGGCGGTCCTTCCAGGGGCTTTCGGAATACTTCACGTCGACGCCATAGGCCGACGTGTCTTGCGAGATAACTAGCAATTCCTTGACGCCGGCTGCGACGAGCCTTTCCGCCTCACGCAGCACGTCATTGGCCGGACGCGACACCAGGTCGCCGCGCAGTTTTGGAATGATGCAGAAACTGCAGCGGTTGTTGCAGCCTTCGGAAATCTTCAAATAGGCGTAGTGGCGCGGCGTCAGCTTGACGCCCTGCGGCGGCACCAGATCGAGGTGCGGATTATGGACCGGCGGTAGCGCCCGGTGCACAGCCTCCAGCACGCTCTCATATTGCTGCGGGCCCGATATCGAGAGTACGCCCGGATAGGCCGCCTCGATCTGCTCGGGTTCCGCGCCCATGCAGCCGGTGACGATGACCTTGCCGTTCTCGGCCATGGCCTCGCCGATGGCGCCGAGCGATTCCTGCTTGGCGCTGTCGAGGAAGCCGCAGGTGTTGACGATCACGATGTCGGCGCCGTCATGCTTGCGGGCCAGCTCATAGCCTTCGGCGCGCAGCCGGGTGATAATGCGCTCGGAATCCACCAGCGCTTTGGGGCACCCAAGGGAAACAAAGCTGACTTTGGGCGCAGCGGCCTGTTGCATATTTCATCTGCCTGATTGATCGGCACGAGCTAGTCCTAATTGCCCATAATTACAAGGCTTTGCCCCAGCTTCTGACGTGCTATGGATGCCCGGCCGGGGTAAGAGTTGATCGATGAGCGCTGAGTCGTCGCCGAAAATCGTCATTGTCGACGAAAGTCCGATCCGGGCCGCAATCCTGGAAGAGGGGTTGCGGGAGGCGGGCTTTACCGGCGTTGTGCATATCAGCGAAATGCAGAGCCTTTTGGCGCGGATCTATGCGCTCGACCCCGACGTCATCCTGATTGACCTGGAAAACCCCAGCCGCGACGTTCTGGAACAGATGTTCCAGGTCAGCCGCGCGGTACGGCGGCCGATCGCGATGTTCGTCGACCAGAGCGATGCGGCCTCGATCCAGGCCTCCGTCGATGCCGGCGTTTCCGCCTACATCGTGGACGGCCTGAAAAAGGAGCGGATCAAGCCGATCCTCGACCTCTGCATTTCCCGCTTCAACGCCTTCTCCAAGCTGCAGGACGAGCTCGACCGCACCAAGTCGGCGCTTGAGGAGCGCAAGGTGATCGACCGCGCCAAGGGAATCCTGATGAAGGTGAAGGGCCTCACCGAAGAGGAGGCCTATGTGCTGATGCGCTCCACCGCGATGCGCGAGAAGAAGAAAATCGGCGAGATCGCGCAGTCGATCCTGACCGCGTCGGAGCTGCTGAAATGACGACACCGCTGCATATCGGCTTCATTCCCCTGGTCGACGCCGCCGCGCTGATCATCGCCGTCGACAAGGGCTTTACGGCCGCCGAAGGGCTCGATGTCACGCTGGTGCGCGAAGTGTCGTGGTCCAACGTCCGCGACAAGCTCAATATCGGCATGTTCGACGCGGCGCATCTGCTGGCGCCGGTGGCGATCGCCTCGAGCCTGGGCTTGGGCCACGTCAAGGTGCCGATCGTTGCGCCATTCAATCTGGGCCTCAATGGCAACGCGATCACGGTATCGCCGGCGCTGCACGCCGCAATCATGAGCGAGATCGATGGCGATCCGCTCGATCCCATGGCCACCGCACTGGCGCTCGCCCGCGTCGTTGCCGCCAGGCGCAAGAGCGGCGCGGAACCGCTGACGTTCGGCATGACGTTCCCGTTCTCCACCCACAATTACCAGCTCCGGTTCTGGATGGCGGCGGGCGGTGTCGATCCCGATGAGGATGTTC
Organism: Bradyrhizobium sp. AZCC 1719; assembly: GCF_036924525.1. Lineage (NCBI taxonomy): Bacteria > Pseudomonadati > Pseudomonadota > Alphaproteobacteria > Hyphomicrobiales > Nitrobacteraceae > Bradyrhizobium > Bradyrhizobium sp. AZCC 1719. The sequence continues at coordinate 5,368,250 of NZ_JAZHRU010000001.1, forward strand.
GCCTCGTGGTGCTGCCGCCGCCCTACATGGTGGACAGCCTCGCCAATGGCCATGTCGATGCGTTCTGCGTCGGCGCGCCTTGGAACTCGGTCGCGGTCGATCTCGGCGTCGGCCACATCCTGCATTTCGTCTCCGATATTTTGGTGCGCGCGGCCGAAAAGGTTCTCGCGGTCAGACAGAGCTGGTCGGAAAAGAATCCGAACGCGCTGGCTGCGCTGATCCGGGCGGCTGCCCACGCCGCCGAATACATCGAGGATCCCGGAAACCGCGCCGAGACCGCCCATGTCCTGGCGCGGCCCGAACGGCTCGGCGTCGGCGCCGAGGTGATCCAACGCACCCTCGACGGCCGACTGAAGATTTCACCGGACGGCCAGCGGCGCGAAAGCGGCCGCTACCTGCTGGTCGGGCGCGAAGGGGCGGGCCGGCCCGATCCGGCGCAGGCGGCCTGGCTTTACGCCCAAATGGTGCGCTGGGGACAGACCGAGATGCGGCCCGATGCGCTGCGGACCGCCATGGCGGTCTTCAGGCCCGAACTCTACGACGCCGCCATGGGACGTCCGGGGACGGCTCCCGGCGCGCCTGGTGCCATCGGCGCCTTTGCCGGCCCCGCATTCGACCCTGCTGATATCGCCGGGCATCTGGCGGCTTTCAAAATTGGGCATTGGAAGCCGTAACCCAGTCGATTGAAGCAATATTAGGCAATTGTAAAGGTCGCCCAGTTCTTAGGCAGAATGCTCAGAAAGCAACTATGAAGCTTGCTTCATAGTTTTGAGTTCCTCGTCGGAACAGATTGAAATTTAAAGACATTCGTCGCGACACCATCTGGCACGCAACTTGTATGTTGCAGTGCGGTCAGCTCGTCGCAGATGCCTGCTGACCTACGTCCAAGATGGATTTCCGCAGCAACGAAGCTGGTCGGACCGCATACCCGAATCACAGCCCGGCACCATGCCGGACCGATCTCCTGGGCGGTCCATCCCATTCGTTGACGCCACCAATCGTGGCCGCAGGAGTTTCGTCGCGCATGAAAATCGAACCGATCACAGTCGACTTTACCGACGAGCAGAAGCGTTACCTAGAAGGCTTTACCGCAGGCTTGCAGATCAGCCGGGTCGGGCGCGGCCTCGGTAACGCGGGAAAGGCGAATGCCGAACCGACGGGGCCGGATGCCGCCCATATCAAGGCGCAGGACAAGGTCACAGCCGCCGGCAAGAAGCTCGCCGATCAGGAGAAGTTCAAGCGTGAGGAGCATCCGTTCGATGCCTATCCCCGGCTGAAGCAGCAGGCGCTCGACAACGCGCCGCCGAACCTCGCGGATAATTTCCGCTGGCGCTATTACGGCCTGTTCTACGTCGCGCCGGCGCAGGATTCCTACATGTGCCGCCTCAGGATTCCGAACGGCATCCTGAAGCACTGGCAGTTTTCGGGACTTGCCGATCTCACCGAGCGGCTGTGCGGGCCGTTCTGTCACGTCACCACGCGCGCTAACTTGCAGGTGCGCGAGATTCCGCCCAAGCATGCGGTGGCTTTGATCGAGGGCATTCAGGATCTGGGTCTCTGTTCGCGCGGCACCGGCGCGGACAATATCCGCAATGTCACGGGCACGCCGACGGCGGGTATCGATCCGCAGGAACTGATCGATACCCGCGAATATGCCCGCGAGTGGCACTACCACATCCTCAACGATCGCTCGCTGTATGGCTTGCCGCGCAAGTTCAATGTCGCCTTCGATGGCGCCGGCAAGATCGCCGTGCTGGAAGACACTAACGACATCGCGTTCACCGCGGTCGAGGTGAAGGACGGCTTTGGTGCCGAGCCCGGCATCTGGTTTCGCCTAGGGATCGGCGGCATCACGGGTCACAAGGATTTTGCCAAGTATAGCGACATCATCGTGAAGCCGGCCGATGCCACCAGGGTGGCGGATGCCATCGTGCGCATCTTCATCGAACTCGGCGATCGCACCAACCGCAACAAGGCGCGGCTGAAATATGTGCTCGATGGGATGGGGCACGAAAAATTCCACGCGCTGGTGGAGGAGCGGCTCGGCAAGCCCTTCACCCGCGTGCGGCCGGAAGCGCTCGCGCCGCGGCCGGCCTCGGATCGCACGGCGCATATCGGCGTGCACAGGCAGAAGCAGGAGGGGCTGAACTGGATCGGCGTGTCGCTGCCGCTCGGCAAGATCACGTGCGAGCAGATGCGAGGGCTGGCCAAAATCGCGCAGGATCTTGGCGACGGCGATATCCGCCTGACGGTGTGGCAGAACCTGCTGATCCCGGGCGTGCGTGACGAGAACATCGAGCTCGCGGTCGCCGCGATCAAGGCGATCGGGCTTGCGGTCGAGGCTTCGCAAATTCGGGCCGGCCTGATCGCCTGCACCGGCAATGCCGGCTGCCGATTTGCGGCGGCGAATACCAAGCGCCATGCCGCCGAAATCGGCGACTGGTGCGAGCCACGCGTCAACATCGAGACGCCGATCAACATCCACGTCACCGGCTGCCACCATTCCTGCGCGCAGCATTACATCAGCGATATCGGCCTGATCGCCGCGAAAGTGGATATTGGCGAAGATGCCGATCCCGTCGAAGGCTATCATCTCTTCACTGGCGGCGGCTTCGGACCCGAAGCCGATGTCGGGCAGGAGGTCTATCGCGACCTCAAGGCCGAGGATGCGCCGAGGACGGTCGAGAAACTGCTGAAGGCCTATCTCAGGCACCGCGCATCATCAGATGAAACGTTCCTGACCTTTGCGCGCCGCCATGACGGCGAGACGCTGCGCAAGCTGGCCGATGCCCAAGTCACTGACGCTCAAGTCACTGACGCTCAGGTGTCCTCATGAATCAGATCACGCCTCCACCCAAGGTCGAGATCATTCCCTCGAACGCGCCATTCTCGGAAGCGCAGCGCTCCTGGCTGAACGGGTTCTTTGCCGGGCTCCTGTCCGATGCGACGCCGTTGTCGGCCGAACAAGGCGCTGAAGTCATGCAGGGCGCGGCCGGCGATGGCGATGACGGCGAAGCGCCGTGGCACGACCAGACCATGCCGATCGCCGAACGGATGAAGCTGGCCGAAGGCCGGCCATTGCGGCGGCGGATGATGGCGGCAATGGCACAGCAGGACTGCGGTCAGTGCGGCTACGACTGCCATAACTATTCCGAAGCGATTGCGAACAAGAGCGAAGCGCGACTCAACCTCTGCGTCCCCGGCGGCAAGGAAACCGCGCGGATGCTGAAGTCGCTCTATGAGGAGATCGACAAGGCGCCGGCTACGCCGTCATCGGCGCCTGCGGCAGCGGCGGCTGCGGTTGTGCCGACGGCTCCAGGCGAACCTGGCCGCTCGCGCGACAATCCCGCAAACGCAAAGTTCCTGTCGCGGCGACTGCTCAACGGCAAGGGCTCGGAGAAGGAGACCTGGCATATCGAGTTCGATCTCTCCGGGTGTCACCTCGACTATGTCGTGGGCGATTCGTTCGGCATCTTCGCGCGCAACGACATTGGCCTCGTCGACCAGATCATCGCGCTCTTGGGCGCATCGCATACGACGGAGGTGAGGGGAAAGACGCTGCGTGAAGTATTGCGCGACGACGTCTCACTGTCGCCGGCGCCGGATTCACTGTTCGAGTTGATCTCGTATCTGACCGGCGGCGCGCTGCGCGAAAAGGCGCGTGCGCTGGCGCAGGGCGAGGATCCCGATGGCGACGCGGCAACGCTCGACGTCATGGCAGTATTGCAGAAATTCTCCCGCATCCGTCCGCATCCCGAGGCCTTTGTCGAGGCGCTGGAGCCGTTGCAACCACGGCTCTACTCGATCTCGTCGTCGCACAATGCGACGCCCGGAAAGCTGTCGCTGACGGTGGACTGCGTGCGCTATGTGGTCAACAAGCGTCGCCGTTTGGGCCTGGCCTCGACATTCCTTGCCGAGCGCATCAATCCCGGCGACGAGGTCAAGATCTATGTACAGAAGGCCCATGGCTTCGCGCTGCCGCAAGACCCGAAGACGCCAATCATCATGGTCGGCCCCGGGACGGGTATCGCGCCGTTCCGCGCCTTCCTGCTCGATCGCCGCGCCACCGGCGCCCCCGGCAAGAACTGGCTGTTCTTTGGCCATCAGCGCAGCGATTGCGATTTCTTCTATGCTGACGAACTCAATGCGATGAAGACCTCGGGCCTCTTGACGCGGTTGTCGCTGGCGTGGTCGCGCGATGGCGAGAAGAAATTTTACGTGCAGGATCGCATGCGCGAGGTTGGCCGCGAGGTATGGACCTGGCTTGCCGAAGGCGCCCATGTCTACATCTGCGGCGATGCCAAGCGGATGGCCAAGGACGTCGAGCGCGCGCTGGTCGACATCGTCGCGCAGTTCGGCGCCCGAACCACCGACGAGGCCGTCAGCTTCGTCGGGGAACTCAAGAAGAAGGGCCGGTTCCAGCAGGACGTTTACTAATTCGGGTGCCAACTCTACTCAAATCGGCCCGAATAAAATTCTCGTTCTGGTCGGGAAGAAGGGAAATTTCCCCTCGAAATGGAGCGCGCCGGAGCGCCCCCATCGCTATTTCGGCGGATATCTTGCATCCGGCCGCGATCGATATTCCATATGCACTCCATGCTGCGTTGGAGATCGACCATGCGCGAACTATCGGCGGAAGCCCGCCTGCACCTTTACGCACGCTCAGTGGCCCGCCGTTCCGGCACCGGCTTTCATACCGCCGCGCTCTACAGCGCGTTCGCGCTCATTGCCGCCATCGTGTTCGGCACGCTGTCGGTCCATCCGTTCTGAGATTGCACCTCAGGCACGGAGGTTTGCCTCGACAGGCTCTCACTTAGCGAGAGTGTTTTTGTAGATTTTGCCGTCCTTCATGATGATCTTGAAGTTGCTGGCGGGGTCGGCAATGAGCCCGATGTTGTCTAACGGATTGCCGTCGACGAGCAAGAGATCGGCGAGCGCCTCCCCGCTCCACGACGCCGAGCTTTCCCGGATAGGGATTTCGTTTTCCGGAGAGTTCCAGCAGTTCGGCGTTTGTCGACGTCGCCATGACCAGCGCTTCGGCGGGAGTGTACCATCGAGTGAGCGAGGCCAGAATTGCCCCTTGTTGCCGCGCCAGCGCGGCGGAGAACAGGACGTCCGTGCCCCACGCTGTCTTGATCTTGTACTTCTTCGCCAGTTCGTAGGTCCGCCCTATGCCGGGCCAGACCTCATCCGCCTTGGTTCGCTGCACTGAGCCCACAGGAAAGCCCAGCCTCAAGTCCTCGGGGAGTGGCTGCATGCTTAACCAGACGCCTTTTTCGGCGAGTAGCTTGGCGGTTGCTTCGTCCATCAGCATGCCGTGTTCGACACACTTCACGCCAGCCGCAACAGCCCCCCGGATCGCAGCCGGCGTAAAGGCATGCGCGGCGACGTACGTGCCCCAATTCTCGGCCGCTTCAACCGCGGCGCGCAGTTCGGCTTCGGTAAAGGTGGTCACGTCGATCGGACTGAAGGGTGACGACACTCCGCCGCCCGCCGTCAACTTGACTTGGGAGGCGCCCTGCATGAGCTGTTCGCGCGCGCGCACGCGCACCTCGTCAGGGCTGTCCGCAACCATGGCGCCACCGACCTGCTCCATGCGGGTGAGCATGCCGCCGATCGTTCGCGGCAAATCGGTGAGCTGGCGGAAATCTCCGTGCCCGCTCGTGACGGTGATAACGGCACCGGATGGATAGATGCGCGGGCCCTTGACGACGCCCTCGTCGATGGCGCTCTTGAGACCGAACACCGGCCCGCCCACGTCGCGAACGGTGGTGAAGCCGCGCATCAGAGTGTCAGTCGCCTCGCTGCCAGCCACGAGATTGACGTAGCCGACGTCACCGAACGACTGTGCCGGCGTCACCCGGATCAACATCGCGTGCCAATGCACGTCGATCAGGCCGGGCATCAGTGTGCGGCCGCCACCATCGACGATCATGGTGGTCGCGCTTCGATCGACCGAAATCGGCGTCCGGGAAATTGTTTCGATCAGGTTGTCTCGAACCAGTACATTGGTTGGTTCGGACAATGATGTGCCCCTGCCGTCAAATACCCTGACATTGTTGAACAGCGTTATCGCGCCGCTGGTTTGCTGAGCTTGCGCCACACTTGTTGAAAAAATCAGTGCACAGACCGGTGTCGCCGATATCAATCGGCGGAGATACATGGAGATCATTTGACCCTCCAAGGAAGCCGGCTAGTCCAAGGGAGCAGATAATGATATCTTCTCCTCCTGGTTGCGCCAACAGTTATTGGAGGGCTTAAGGCGCCGTGACACTTCGCGTACCGGCGGCTTTTCGCATCTGTTCGATTCAAAATGAGTCGGTGTAGCGCCGAAGCGGACGTCCAACCGGGCTTTTGGACTTATGTATTCGCAACCGGCTTCACTTTGAACGGCACGACGTCGATCCCGGCATTCTTCAATGCCTGCCTGACCCCACGTCCAATCTCGACGGCACCCGGCGTGTCGCCATGAATGCACACGGTGTCGGTGCGCATCTTGATCACCTTGCCGGTGACTGACACCACTGCGCCGTCCTGCACCATCCGCACTACGCGATCGGCGATTTGTTTCGCATCATGCAGCACGGCGCCGGGCTTCTTGCGCGACACCAGCGAGCCATTGTCTTCATAGGCGCGGTCGGCAAACACCTCGTGCACCATCGGCAAATTGGCGGCCTCGCCCGCCTGTACCAGCTTGGAATTGGCGAGCACCACGAAAATCAGATTGGGGTCGACCGCCTTGATGCCGTTGGCGATCGCTTTCGCCGTCATGTCGTCCTCGCAGGCGACGTTGGAAAGCGCGCCATGCGCCTTGACGTGGGTGACCTTGTAACCGGCCGCGGTTGCAATCGCCTGCAGTGCGCCGATCTGGTAGGCGATGAGGTTCTCGATCTCCGAAGACTTTAGGCCCGGGATCGGCCGCCGACCGAAGCCGTGCAGGTCGCGATATCCAGGGTGCGCGCCGACACTGACGCCGCGCGCTTTCGCCAGTTCGACCGTACGGCGCATGATGTCGGGATCGCCCGCGTGAAAACCGCAGGCGACGTTCACCGAGGTCGCAAGCTCGATCATCGCGGCGTCATTGCCCATTTCCCACGCGCCAAATCCTTCGCCGAGATCGCAATTGAGGTCGATGGTTGTCATGTTGTCTGTCCGCTTCTCGTGAGTGGATTGGTGGTCAGTCCGGGCCCGCTATGTCGGCCATCGATACCGCGTGCCAGGTTCCGGCATCGACCGCGCTGACGGCGTGGCCTGCGACATTGGCATCGTGCAGCGCGTCGATGTTGAGATCAACGCTTTCGATTGCGCGCAGCCGCTCGGGCAGGGTGCGCAACAGTTCCGCAAATTTGCGCGCTTCGGCCTGCGCTTCGGCCATGCTGATGGCGCGAAAGCGAAAGGCGTGCCCGGCGGGGATCTGCGCCAATCGCCCGAGGTCGGCCGAAATCACGGTTGCGATCTTGGGATAGCCGCCGCTGGTGCCGCGATCCGGCATCAGTACGATCGGCTGGCCGTTGCCGGGCACCTGCAGGCTGCCGTTGACAGTGCCGTCGGAGACGATGTTGTGGCCGTGGAGGTGCTTGAGGGTGGGGCCCTCAAGCCGGTAGCCCATGCGGTCGCTGGTCGCCGATATCTTCCATTCGCTGTCGACGAACAATTTTTTGGTCTCATCAGTGAATTCGTCGTCCTGTGGACCCCAGACTATGCGGATCGGCGTGTCGGTTGCCGCGGGCAATTCGATCCGCCGTTCCGCCGCGCCGCTTGCGGCCTTCGCCGGTAGCTCGTCGCCGGCCTGCAGTGGGCGAGGATAGGGGCTGCCGAGGCCTGCGCGGGCATTGACGGCCAGGCTGCCGAACATCGGCTCGCCGATAATGCCGCCTTCAATCGCGAGATAGCTGAACGCGCCGCCGCGGGCAAAGCCGAGCGTCAGCGTCTCGCCATCGGCGATGGTTGCGGATGTATCCGATGCCACGGCGCGGCCGGCGATATCGGCATTGCGCGGGGCTCCCGTCAGCGCGACGCGCACCGCGCCGCCGCGCGCGGTAAATTTCGCCCCGAACGGACCGACTTCGACGGCGGCCGTGAACGGCTCATTGCCAACCAGCGTGTTGGCTGCCGCCAGCGCCAGCCGATCCATTGCGCCACTCGGCACCAGGCCGTAGCGCTGGGCGCCGGGACGTCCGCCGTCCTGTACCGAACTCGCCGGGCCGATTGAGACAATGACCAGCTTGCTCATGAGGCGATCTGCTCGGCAATGAATTCGCCGGCTTCGGCGGCGCGATCCTGCTCCGCAAAAGTCTTGGCATCGACCGGCGTGAAGGTGACGTTGTCGCCCGGCTCCAGCAGAAAGATCGGATCGCGGTGAAGCTGGTAGGTGCGGACGGCCGTCCGTCCGAGAAGATGCCAGCCGCTCGGGCCAGCGAGGCATTGCACTCCGGTTTGCACCCCTCCGATCGAGATGGTGCCAGCCGGCGTCAGCAAGCGCGGATTTTGCCGCCGCGGCATATGTAGGCTATCCGCAAGCCCGCTGAGATAGGACCAACCGGGCGTAAAGCCGATCATCGCGACCTGGTAGTCGCCAGCGACGTGCCGCGCCACGATCTCCTCAGGCGTCGTGTTCAGGGTTTTGGCCACGTCCTCGAGGTCGATGCCGTGCTCGCCGCCATAAACCACGGGAATGCGCCAGCGCCGGGTTTTGGTCGTTGCCGGTACCGGGAGCTGCGCGAGCGCGAGAATCCTTTCGCCAAGCTTGTCGAAATCGATCTGGACCGGGTCGTAGTGGACCAGCAGCGAGCGATAGGTCGGCACAGTCTCGGTGACGCCTGCGATGGGCTCAGCAGCCAGCGCGCGATCGAGCGCCAGTACCCGCCGGTTGGCGGCATCGTCGATGTTGCGGCTGAATTCCACCGTGATGGCGCTGTCACCACTCGGCAACAGGCGGGGCGGGGGTAACGGTGCGGCCATGGCCTCTAAACTGTCTCGCAGCTCTCGTGCTAGCCTCAACCTGTAGCGTGTTTTGGTCGCGAGTGGAATTCGCATCGCGCGAAATCCGCCAGCAAGTTCAATAAATTAATCTGCAGTCCGACGATAAGATGTTATGATCGCGCTTCTTTCCACGAGACCTTGACGCGGTACAAGCGCTTCGCAAGATGCGCTACCTTTCACCTATCCTCCGGAGCCTGCATTCCAGATGTCCCTGTCCCCCGAAGCCATCGCAACCCTGTCCGGCGTCTCGACCGCCACCATCACCACCGTGCTGCTCAAGAAGGGCCTGCGAAACGTCTGGATGCGCGGCACCAAGCCGCTGCGGCCGGGGCAGCCGCGGCTGGTCGGACCGGCCTTTACGCTGCGCTTCGTGCCCGCGCGCGAAGACCTCGCCACGCCAGAATCCTGGTCCTCGCCGATTTCGACCCGTACCGCGATTGAAGCCATGCCGAAAGGCTGCATCGCTGTGGTCGATGCCATGGGCGTCTCCGATGCCGGCATCTTCGGCGACATCCTCTGCGCCCGCATGATCAAGCGCGGCGTTGCGGCGCTGATCACCGATGGCGTGGTGCGCGACGTCGAAGGCGTGCTCGGCACCAATCTCCCGGTCTGGTGCGACGGCTTCGCCGCGCCGCCTTCCGTGGCGGGGCTTACCTTCGTGGGCTGGGGCGAGCCGATCGGCTGCGGCGGAGTCGCGGTATTCCCGAACGATATCGTCGTCGCCGACCAGGACGGTGCCGTGCTGATCCCGCAGGCCCTGCTCGACCACGTGCTGGCCGAAGGGCCGGAACAGGAACGGATGGAGGCCTGGATCGTCAACGAGGTGAATAACGGCGCGGCATTGCCCGGCCTCTATCCGATGAACGCAGAGACCAAGGCGCGCTACGCCGCGACGAAGAAATAACTTCAACAGGCAGAGGCAACTCCATGGAAATCCATCTCGCGGGCTCCCGGCCGACGCGCCGGGCGCCGACTGAATATTTCACCGGCACGGTGCTGCAGGATCCGATCATCCAGACCGAGGCGCCGGCACGGTTGGCCTCGACGCGTGTCTCCTTTGAGCCTGGCGCGCGCACGGCGTGGCATACGCATCCGCTGGGTCAGACGCTCTATGTTATCTCGGGGGTCGGACGAGTGCAGGCCAAGGGCGGTCCGATCAGGGAAATTCGTCCCGGTGATGTCGTCTGGATTCCACCGGGCGAGAAGCACTGGCATGGCGCTTCGCCGACCAACGCCATGACCCACATCGCCATGCAGGAAGCGCTCGACGGCAGCTACGTCACCTGGATGGAGCACGTGACCGACGCGGAGTACGCCGAGAAGGTCGGCTGACCGCTGGTTGCTTCATATCCGTTGCGCAGTCCAGGTGCCGGAGCACAAGGCCGCGCGCCATGTGCCCGATCCTGACGTGCCCGTGAGAACGCCGGAGCCGACGGCGCGCTTCATGCCGCTCGCAAGGGTCACGCGGATGGCGCCGGCCTCGGCGACGCGGCCGGAGGCCGTGATAGCCGCGTTGTGGGAGGCGATCTGACCATTGTTGATGCCGATCGAGACTGACGCGCCGCTGCTGCAGGCGGCATTCGACGATGTGATCTGCACATTCCAGTCGCCGTCGAATGTTGCGGCTGCGGATGGCGTCGCAAAGCCCAGTGCAGCAAGCAGCGAAACGGCGACCACGGATTTCCGAGACTTTTCCATGACGTGCCCCTTTGATTTGGACCCGATCACGATCTCACAGCGGTTCCATGACGACTGTGATTGCCATCACGCGTCAATATCCATGAAAAAGCCCCGCGCAGAGGCGGGGCTTCGGTCGAATGCGCAGCAGCGCCTGCAGGTCAGTTGACGCGGGTCCAGGTCTGGCCGCCGCAGAACATGCCACCGAAGGCGCAGCCCTGAACGCGCAGACTGTCGGTGCCCTTGAGGGCGATCGTCGAATCGTAGGTGCTGCCGGTGTTCGGATCGAAAATCCGGCCGCTCCACTTGTCCTTGCCGGGCTTCATGTTGATCAGGACCTGCTCGCCGTTCTGGTTCGACTTCTTGTCGACGGAGTAGCCGCAGAGATTAGGGCCGCACGGTTCGATCCGCACCTTGCCTTCCTTCTCCTCCGTCAGCCAAACGCCGAGCGGTGAGTTCGCAGGCGGCGGCGCCGAATCTGCCGGAGCCGCGGCCTGTTTCTGTTGCGGCGGCGGTGGTGCCGGTGCAGCAACGGGAGCTGGTGCTGGCGGGACTGCCGGCGCGGCGTTCTGTTGCACTGGGGGAGCAGCGGGCGCTGCCGCCGCAGGCGCGGCGGCGTCAGCCGGTGCAACGGCTGTCGTCGTGCTCGACGGCGCTGCCGCTGCCGCGGCGGGAGCGGCCGGCGCAGGGGCAGCAGGTGCCGGCGCAGTCGCAGGGGCAGCCGCTTGCTCCGCTGGTGCCGGCGCGGCCGGCGCTGGCGCAGTCTCGGGGGCCTGCGGGGCGGTCTTTGCCTGCTGCGGAGCCTTCCTGGTCGGACGATCAAGATCGCCTTCCTCGCCACGCGTGCGTTTGGTCTTCTTGCCGGTATTGTCGTAGACGCCGGGAATAGAAACGGTGCCGCGATCGGGATCGATCGTAATGGTGCGGCCGCCATACTCGAAAGTGTACTGCGCCTGTGCAGCGGTGACGGTGCCAGCCAGCAAGAGCGCGGCGATAGCGAGGCACTTCTTCATTATGACGACCTCCTGAACAGGGAATCCGGATTCCCGCAGCTACTACGCAGCGGCAGCTTCACTCAACGTGATCCAGATCACTTTCAAACTATAAGTCGTGTACTAGCGGCTTTGGTTCAATTCGACCGCGGCAGTCTAAATTGCCCCCAATGGACGGTCAATTTCCTCAGAAAACGCGCTTGTCCAACCGAGAATCAATCGAACCAGGCGGCATAAATTTTCCTGAAGCTTCCATCCTGGATCGTGATGTGCAGCCATTGATCGACAAAGGCCTTCAGCACCATGTCGCGCTGCAGCCAATACGCCTTCTCGGCGAAGTCGAACGGTTTTTCCGGATGCACCGCGCAGAGCACGCCGGGATGCTGCTTCTGCTGGTAGCGGGTCTCCGAAGCGTCCGTCATCATCAGGTCGGCATTGCCCTTGGCGATCTCCTCGAAAATCGTGACGTTGTCGTTCCAGACCTTGATCTCGGCGTTCTTGATGTTCGCCTTGGCGAAGCGCTCGTTGGTGCCGCCGGGGTTGACGATGACGCGGGTGCCGGCCTTGTCGATATCGGCGATGGTCTCATACTTGCCTTGGTCGGCGCAGCGCGCGATCGGCGTCTTGCCCTCACGCATGATCGGGGTCGAGAACATTCCCTTTTTCTGCCGGTCGAGCGTGATCGAGACGCCGCCCATCGCGATATCGAAATTGTCGGCTTCGAAATCCTTCATGAGCTGCGGCCACGCCGTCTGAACGAATTCGACCTTGACGCCGAGCGCCTTGCCCAGCGCTTCCGCCATGTCTACGTCGAAGCCGCGGAATTTTGACGTCGCCTTGTCGAGATAGGTGAACGGCAAATAGTCGCCGGTCATGCCGACCCGCAGCGTGCCGCGCTTGATGATGTCGTCGAGGCGGGAATTCGCCGGCTGAGCGTGGGCGACAACGGTCCACACGACAGCCATTGCAAGACTAACGAACACTCGAAGCATCAGGTCTTCTCCGCCGACAAATTAAATGACACTCTGAATCGATGGCGCCGATTTAAACCAGATATCCGCGTGGTGCCAGCCGGAGAAATTGCAATCGTGACCATCTCGCTCTACGAGGCTTCCGTCGGCGTGTTCGTGCCGTATCTCGGAAATCTGTCCGGTCTTCTCGACAAGGCTGGCGCCCATGCTGAAGCCCGAAACATCGATCCCGCTGTTCTTCTGAACATGCGGCTCTCACCCACCATGTACAGCCTGAAGCAGCAGGTAGCAGAGGCCAATCGGCATGCGGTCGTTGCCTGCGCGTTGCTGGCCGGCCTTGCGCCTCTCGGATTTTCGGACGCCGAGCCCGACATTGCGGAGCTGAAGTCGCGGATATCGGAGGCGATCGACTTCCTGCAGGATCTGCCGCGCGCCGAGATCGAAGCCGCGGCCGACAGGGAAGTCGCCTTCACGTTCAAGAACGGGACGCAGCGGAAATTCACCGGAAAATCGCTGCTGCTGACGTTCAGCGTTCCGCAGTTCTTCTTTCATGTGACGACGGCCTACGACATCCTGCGCCATGCCGGTGTCGATCTGGCCAAGAAGGATTTTCTGGGGCCGCCGAGATAGCCGTCAACAAACGCGGTTACGCCTCGCCGTCATCCTTGCGGGCCAGATTGGCGGCGGCGCTACGCTCGGTCATCTCGCTCTTCAATTGCTCGAAGCGTCGGCGCGCGCTGCTTTCGCGATCGTCGACCATCTGAATCGCGGCTTCCCTCGACATCGGCCCGG